>JBEPWQ010000062.1:0-16534 GCA_041642315.1 Desulfobacteraceae bacterium
GTCGGAAATCGCGGCACCTAAGCTTCCAGGATTCAATGAAAAAACAAGGCAAGGGAGAAAAATAAAAAGCATTCGAATTTTATGCATGGGAATCCTCCTGTTTGGGTCGGCTCAGATTCTAAAGAAAAGAAAGGTCTGAAGCAAAAAATAATCACCTTTTTAGATGTCGAAAAGGCGCCTGCCGGTCGGATTCCGCTGTGATGGAGAACAGGTATTACTCAACCTCCCGTTTGAGGCCCGGGAATGTGCCCCCTTCAAATGCATGCAAAAGAGCGGTGCTGTTGAAATCCGATCGCGAAAGACTTATGTTGAAATTAGCTTTACGCTCCGTGAGATACATATCACCCACCCCCGCCAACCCAGAGGGGGAAGCCGATGTCCCGAAACCCGAATCCGTTTGACGAACATCTGTTGCTTCAGTCTTTGGTGGACGGCACCGCATCCGAAACCGGGGCGGATTTTTTCCGCGCGGTGGTCAAGAATCTCAGCAAGGCCCTGGGCACCTACGGGGCCTGGGTCACCGAATACCTTCCCGAAAAACAGCGCCTCAGAGCCCTGGCTTTTTGGCTGGGCGAAGCGTTTATTCCGCATTACGAATATGGCATCGCAGGCACGCCCTGTGAACCGTCCATCAAAAACAAGACGTACCTGCATATTCCCGATAATGTCGTCGAGCTGTTTCCCGGCGACCCGGACCTAGCAAAATTCGGGGCGGTCAGCTACCTCGGGTTTCCCCTGATCGATGCGGAAGGCACCATTCTGGGGAATATCGCAGTGGTGGATACCAAAGCGATGCCCGAATCCTACCGGAACCTGTCGGTATTCCGCATTTTCGCGGCCAGGGCCACGGCCGAGTTGCTTCGGTTGCGGGCCGATGCCGAGATTCGGGCCCGGGAAGAAAAACTGGAGGGACTGTTCAACGGCGCCATGGACGCCATCGTCGAACTGGATCGGGACTTCAAAATTCGCCTGATGAATCCGGCCGCCGAACGGACCTTCGGATGCAAGGCAGAAGGCTGCCTCGGCAGATCCTTTGCCCGTTTTCTGGAATCCGCCGATGTCGCCGCACTCAAACAAATCCTCAGTACGCTCAAAACACAACCCAAAGGAAAACGCAGGATGTGGATCTCCCCGGGGCTCATGGCCCGGACCCAAGACGGACGAAAGATCGCCGCCGAGGCCACCATTTCACAAATCGACCTGGAAGAAGGCCCCGCCTATGTCCTGATCCTGAGGGACGTCAACGAGCGGCATGAAGCCCGGAAAACGATCGATTCACTGCGGAATGAAGCCGAATACCTGCGGGATGAAATCGAATCGATCTATCACCTGGGCGAAATCATCGGGGAGAGCCGGCCCTTTCGGGAAACCCTGCGGCTAGTGGCCGAGGTGGCGCCGACCGATTCCACAGTGGTGATTTTCGGGGAAACGGGCACCGGCAAAGAACTGATCGCCCGAGCCATTCATTCCGCCGGCCCGCGCAAGGACCGGCCTTTGATCACCGTCAACTGCGCCGCCATTCCGGAAACCCTCATGGAAAGCGAATTCTTCGGCCATGAAAAGGGGGCGTTTACCGGCGCCACCCAGCGCCGTGAGGGACGGTTTTCACTGGCGGACGGCGGCACCATCTTCCTCGACGAGGTGGGCGAACTGCCCCGGGAGATCCAGGCCAAGCTCCTGCGGGTTCTTCAGGAAGGAGAAATCACCCCGGTCGGCGGCGGAAAAACACGCCGGGTGGATGTACGGGTGATCGCCGCCACCAACCGTGACCTGTCCCAGGAGGTGAAGGAAGGCCGTTTTCGAACCGATCTCTACTATCGCCTCAATGTGTTCCCCATCACCGTTCCGCCGCTTCGGGTCCGCGGAGACGATATCCGCCTGCTGGCAGAGCAATTTGTCGATCGCTATTCCACCCGGATGGGCCGCCGGATCGACCCCCTCGGCATCGATTGCATCGCGCAGCTGAAAACCTATGACTGGCCGGGCAATGTGCGGGAACTGCAAAATATCATTGAACGAAGCGTCATCACGGCCCGGGACCGACGCCTCAATTTCGACCATGCCCTGCCCCGGCCGATTTCACCCGCTCCTTTCGAACCCCCGGCCCCGGTGAATCCTCCGAAGCCGTCGGTCAAAACCATTCAGCAGCTTCGGCAGATCGAACGGGACAATCTGATTCTGGCACTGGAAAAATCAGACTGGCGGGTGGCCGGCCGAAACGGTGCCGCCCGTCTGCTCGGGGTTCCGCCGTCGACCTGCCAGTCCCGCATGAAGGCTCTGAAAATCGAACGCCCCCGGTAATCGCCGCCGCATCATTCTTTTTCATTTTTCTCATAACCGAGATATCGGTTTTCGGATCACGAAAAGTCGTGAGTCACGACAAATCATCATTTCTCGCTCAACCCGAGCTTATAGATTCATCTCTTTGATATTAAAAGTTAAAAATTGTTCTTCATCGGTTTGGCACGGCTGATGCTATCTTTATTGACAACCGTGATGGAAAGCAGAACAGATCAAACCAAAACCGACAAGCAAGGAGAAAATAAAATGGAACAGACAGCCCAAAAAATGGAAGCCCAACGTAATGTGAACGGAGTCAACGTAGATGAACTGTTCGGAACCATCGATGCCGTCAAGAAGGCCCCGGTGATCGCCACATTCAAGTTCCGGGCCGAAAACCAGTGGATGGACGGTGGACACAACCGCACCACCATCAAAAACTTCTACGGCACCCAGCAGGATCACAAACATGACGAGCCGTTTGTCTTGGATGCGGATGAACCGCCCCTGCTGCTGGGAAGAGACCTCGGCCCCAACCCGGTGGAATATGCCCTCACCGCCCTGGCCGCCTGCGTGACCACCTCCATCGTCTATCACGCCGCCGCCAAAGGCATCGCCATCCGGTCCATGGAATCGAGGCTGGAAGGAGATATCGATCTTCAGGGGTTTTTGGGAATCCGAGATGACGTGCCCCGGGGGTACAAGGAAATCCGCATGTACGTCACCATCGATGCGGACGCATCCCCGGAAAAGCTGGAGGAGATCGTTCAGCTGGGGCCTACCTACTCCCCGGTGTTCGACACCCTCACCCGGGCCGTGCCGGTGAAGGTGCAGCTGGATAAGTAAGCACGACCGGCCGCACCGGTGGAAGGGATTCTATGGATGCGGTCGGAATCCTCCCCAAAACCCCTACCCGGAAATCCCGGGTTTGCCGATCAGAAAGATGCCGTGTTTGGCGAACAGTTCGGGCCAGAACCGGATGAGCTTTCCCTCCACCCCGCCGGCATTCAGATGAATGTCGGCTTCCTTGAGAATCTCGAACCCCACCTGTCGGGCATATCGCCGAAAGTCCTTAAGTGTGATCACCCGAATATTGGGGGTATCGTGCCACTGGTAGGGAAGCTCCGGCGTCACCGGCGCATGGCCCGTCAACAGGACCTGACCGCGGACCCGCCAGTGGCTGAAATTGGGAAAGCTCACCACCACTTTTCGGCCGATCCGCAGCATGGAGGCGATCAGGCCGGAGGGGTCGTAAATCTGCTGAAGGGTCTGACTCAGGATCACGTAGTCGAAGGCATCGTCCGGATAATCGAGCACCTCTTCGTTGATATCCCCCTGAAGCACGGTCAGGCCCTTTTGAATGCAAACGGCGATCATCTCCTCGTTCTGGTCGATGCCGGTGCAGACCACATCCTTGTATTTTTTCAGATGGTAGAGCAGTTCCCCTTCCCCGCAGCCCAGGCCGAGCACCCGGGACCCCGGTGAAATCCAGGAGGCGATGATCCTCAGGTCGAACCGCATGGCCGATGTTTGCACAGGTCTAAATTTCATCGAAAATCCGTTCCAGAAAGCTTCGAATCAGGGTGGTCAGCCGCGTGCTGGGCAGCAGAAAAGCGTCGTGCCCCCACTCGGCCTCGATTTCACAGAAACTGACATCCAGACCGCTCTTTTTCATGGCCTGGACCATGGAACGGGACTGATAGGTGGGGTAGAGCCAGTCCGAGGTGAAGGAGATGACCAGGAACCGGGATTTGGCTTTCGAAAAAGCCTGAACCGCCGAGCCGTTGCCGTATTGTTTTTCCAGATCGAAATAATCGGCCGCCTTGGTGATATATAAAAAGGAGTTGGCATCGAACCGCTCCACGAATTTGGCGCCCTGATGCCGCAGATAACTCTCCACCTGGAAATCGGCATCGAAGTTGAAGGAAAAATCGGTCTTGTCCTGAAGATTCCGCCCGAATTTCTGACGCATCGATTCATCCGAGAGATAGGTGATGTGGCCGATCATTCGGGCAAGCGCCAGCCCCAGTTTGGGGGTTTCTCCGCTGTAATAATCCCCCCCGGCCCAGTGGGGATCGGCCATGATGGCTTGTCTTGCCACTTCATTGAAGGCGATGGCCAGGGCCGAGTGCCGGGTGGTGGTGGCCAGCGGGATCACCGATTCCACCATCTCCGGATACCGCATGGCCCATTCCAGTGCCTGCATACCCCCCACGGAACCGCCGATCACCGAAAGCAGGCGCCGAATCCCCAGACGATCAAGCAATGCGCGCTGAGCCTTGACCATATCCCCGATGGTGACCACCGGAAAATCGAGGCCGTAGGGTTCCAGGGTCTCGGGATTGGTATGACAGGGGCCGGTGGTGCCCATGCAGCTGCCGAGAATATTGGAGCAGACCACAAAGTACCGGTCGGTGTCGATCCCCCTTCCCGGCCCCACCATGCTGTCCCACCATCCGGGCTTGGTATCCTCCTCGGAATAATATCCGGCCGCGTGGGAATCCCCCGTCAGGGCATGGCAGATCAGAATCGCGTTGGTGCCCGCCGCATTCAAGGTGCCGTAGGTTTCATAGGCGATGGTGACGGGTCCGAGCGATGCGCCGCTCTCCAGTTCCATGGCATCGGGCGGCTCGGCAAAGGTGAAGAGCTGCTTTTCAACAATCCCGACGGAAACGCCGGTGCCGTCGTGTTCGATGTATTCGCTCATCGATTCTTCGGACCGGATAGAAAATAGTTCATGGTTCTGTCTGTCATACCTTGGAAAATGCCTGGTCCAGGTCCCCGATAATATCATCAATGTGCTCGATTCCGATGGAGAGCCGAATCAGATCGGGGGTCAGCCCCCCGGCCTTTTGCTGTTCTTCGCTCAACTGGGAGTGGGAGGTGCTGGACGGATGCAGGGCCAGGCTCTTGGCGTCTCCCACATTGGCCAGATGAGAAAAAAGCTGAAGGCTTTCGATGAATGCCGCGCCGGTTTCGGCCCCCCCCTGAATCCCGAAGACCACCATGCCGCCGAAGCCATTTTTCAGATACCGGGCCGCCACCGAATGGCTCGGGTCGCCGGGGAGGCCGGGATACCTTACCCACGAAACCTTGGGATGATCGTTCAGATACCGGGCCGCTTTCAGGGCGTTTTCAGAGTGGCGCTCCATGCGCAGATGAAGGGTTTCGAGCCCCTGAAGAAACATCCAGGCATTGTCCGGCGAAATACACGCGCCCAGATTCCGCAGCGGCACCAGACGCATCCGCATGATGAAGGCCACAGGGTTGAGATCTCCTAAATCACGGGCATACCGGATGTCATGATAGCTCGGGTCCGGTTCATTAAAGAGCGTGAACTTGGGATCGGTCCAGTCGAAAATGCCGGCGTCGATCACCGCCCCGCCGATGGCGGTGCCGTGACCCCCGATCCATTTGGTGGTGGAATTGACCACGACATCCGCCCCGTGCTCGATGGACCTGAGCAGAGCCGGCGTGGTGAAGGTCGCATCCACAATCAGGGGCAGGTGGTGCTTTCGGGCGATTTCGGAAATCGCATCCAGATCGGTGACCTCCAGGGTCGGATTGCCGATGGTTTCTACAAAAATCGCCCGGGTCTTGCCGGTCACCGCCGCATCGAAGCTTTCGGGTTCACGGGGATCGGCGAACCGGACGGTGATGCCGAACCGGGGCAGAATGGCATCGAACATGGTATAGGTGCCGCCGTAAAGATTGTTGGCCGAAACCACTTCATCCCCCGCAGAACAGATGTTGATGACGGCATAATGGACCGCCGCGGTTCCCGAGGCCAGCGCCAAAGCAGCGGCCCCGCCTTCCAGGGCCGCCAGACGTTTTTCCAGCACATCCTGGGTGGGGTTCATGATCCGGGTATAGATATTCCCCGGCTGTTTCAGAGAAAACAGGTCCGCGGCATGCTCCGTGCTGTCGAACAAATAGGAAGAGGTCCGATGAACGGGAACCCCTCTGGAATGAGTGACGAGATCCGGGGTGTGGCCCGCGTGAACGCATAAGGTATCGAATTGATACGAATGATCGGATGGATTACCGGAGTCGGGCATGGGCTGCCTCCTTGCTGTTGGGGATACCGGAAGATGGTAGAAAAAAAGCCCTTCAAATTTAAAAATTCCGTTTGACAATTCCCGGAATTTTCATTACTATCAGTAACGATTCTTAATAAGACTTTATTCTCTGTTTTTCCATATGAAACCGAATGAACGTAATCGCAGGTTTCGGTATTGTCAAGCGCCGTTTGAAACATACGGCACAGGGTCCTTGCCGACCGCAAGATCCGATCTTAAAAGGTGGAAAAAAGCGGGGCTGAATCATCCCCGTTTTTTGAAAGCATCGAATCAGGGCATTTCGCTCATACCCATTCTATTATAAACCATACAATCTTTCCACGAAGGGAGAAAAAATGGCAGAAGAAAAAGGGAAAAAAATTTCCAAGAAAAAAGAAGCCGAAGTCAATGTCCGGGATTTCACCATCTGTGACGCCACCGCTCAGATGCTGGAAAAAGCCCGCATAGACGGGGTGGAGACCGCTTTCGATCGGGCCGCATCCATGAAGGCCTGCCCCATCGGCGCCGACTCCGCCTGCTGCAAACACTGCTTTATGGGTCCCTGCCGCCTCAACGCCCGTGATCCGTACAGCAAGGTGGGTGTCTGCGGCGCCACCATCGACACCATCCAGGCCCGAAACTTCGCACGGGCCGTAGCCTCCGGCTGTGCGGCCCATACCGACCACGGCATGGGAATGCTCGACCTGTTCCGAGAAGTGATCAGCGGCAAAGTAAAAGAATACAGGATCAAGGATGTCCAGAAACTGGAGCAGGTGGCCCAATCCGTCGGCATCGAAGTCGACGGCCGCACGCCTGAAGACATCGCCATGGATCTGTACAAAGAACTGGAACGGACCTACACCCAGGTGGAAGGCGAAATTCCTTTTGCCAAACGGGTGCCGGCAAAAACGCTGGAGACCTGGAGAAAACACGGATTCGTCCCCAGAGGCTCGATGCGGGAAATCATGGAAATGATGCACCGCACCCACATGGGCGTGGATCAGGACTACCGCAATCTGACCCAGCAGCTGAGCCGAACCGCCTTGGCCGACGGATGGGGCGGTTCCATGGTCGCCACCGAAATTTCCGACATTCTCTACGGGACCCCCAAACCGGTGGCCGTCGAGGTCAACATGGGCGCCCTGAAAGAGGATTACGTCAACATCATTGTTCATGGCCATGAGCCGAACATGTTCGAATCGGTCATGGTCTCCGTGAACGAGCCCACACTGGTCCAGGCGGCCAAAGACGCAGGCGCCAAGGGGATCAACCTGCTCGGAATGTGCTGCTCCGGCGCCGAAATGATGGGCCGTCACGGAATTCCCCACGCCGGAAACTTCATGTCGACGGAACCGGTACTGGTGACCGGCGCGGTGGACGCCATGATCGTGGATGTTCAGTGCATTCAGCAGGCCCTGTCCAAAGTGGCCGCCTGCTACAACACCCCGCTGTTCACCACCAATCCGCGGTGTAAAATCGAAGGCGCCACTCACATGGAATTCCATGAGGACAGACCCAGCGAATGCACCGATGAACTGGTCATCAAGGCGATCAGCCGGTTCAAGAACCGGAAACACCCCATCGAGATTCCCAAGATCACCAACATGGGCGTCCACGGGTTCTCCCACGAGTATATCAATTACATGCTGGGCGGCTCTTTCCGGGCATCGTATACCCCGCTGAACGACAACATCATAAACGGCAGAATCCGGGGCGTGGCCGGGGTGGTTGGCTGTACCAATCCACGGGTGAAGCAGGACTGGGTCCATGTGGAACTGGTTAAAGAACTGATCCGAAACGACGTGCTGGTGGTTCAGACCGGATGTTCCCAGGTCGCTTTGGCCAAAGCCGGACTGCTCTCCCCCGAAGCGGCCCATCTGGCGGGCCCGGGTCTCAAGGAGGTCTGTGAAACCGTGGGTATGCCGCCGGTGCTGGGGCTGGGCTCCTGTGTCGACAACAGCCGGATTCTCATCGCCTGTACCGCCATGGTCAACGAAGGCGGGCTGGGCGAAAGCATCGCCGATCTGCCGGTTGCCGGCGCGGCCCCCGAGTACATGAGCGAGAAGGCCATCGCGATCGGTCAGTACTTCGTGGCCTCCGGCGTATACACCGTCTTCGGCGTCACCTTTCCGATCATCGAGAACACCCATTTCCACAAACTGCTCTTCGACGGGCTGGAATCCGAATACGGCCTCGGCAAATGGGGCTTTACCCCGGATCCCTATGAAATGGCCAAGATGATGATCGCCCACATCGACAAGAAACGAAAGGCCCTGGGCATCGACAAGGCCCGGGAGCGCGTCATGATGGACTTCGCGGATCGGCAGGCGCTGGAAGCCTAAGCAGACCTCTATCCGGGTTCTGCTGAACCGACCATATGTTCTACGAAAGGGGGCCGCATTCCGGGCCCCCTTTTTTATTTGCGCCGAATTGACGCCCCCCTTTTCCATACCTATTGTTGGATAAACAGGAGGTGCTTTATGATGAATTTAAGCGACATACGTAATAGCAGAAAATTGCGCAACGCCATCGACTGGGAAATGACCCCGGAAGAGGCGGTGCGGCTCTACCTGGAATGGGGCAACAACTGGGCCCGCGGCAACTACGTGATCCGCTCAAAGGATGACACCACCCATTATTTCGTGGTCAACACCTGGAAAGAGCGGCCGGTGATCTATTTTATCCGCCGCAATTCCGAGGAGGCCGTGGAGCTGGCCGAGTTCAACATGCCCGAGCAACTGGAAAACGATTTTATGGAATCCATCGGCCACAACCGGGGCGTCTTTTCCGTAGAAGGAAAAGTCAAAAAGTGGTTGAAAAACCAACTCCGGCATGAAGCCTGATTGAAACAATTTTCGTCGCCTGCAAACTTTCAAATTGGATCCGTCGCAATAGAAGAGGAGAGGACCGGGGTCCCCTCCTCTTTTTGATTGGATCGCAAATTAAAATCGGCCGAGAACGGGGTTTCACGACTTCAATCCCCGCTTGACATCCTCGCCGATTTTATTATATTTTCGCAATTGTGATCAATTTCATAAAATTTTCCGCTTTAATCCAATAGGATGGCACCCCATGGAAAGTTCAGCGCTTGCAAAAAACCCCGTTGCAAGGATTGGAGAAAAATCCATATTTGTGGTCCGAGAACTGGGACGGCTGGCCATTTTTCTCTTGCGGGGCGCCTACAATATTTTTTATTTCCCTTTCCAGTTTCAGAAGTTCATTGAACAGCTCTATTTCATCGGTATGAAATCGATGCTGGTCATCGTTCTGACCGCCTCTTTTACCGGAATGGTGCTCGGCTTTCAGGGGTATTACACCCTGGTCCAGTTCGGTTCCGAAGGGGTGCTCGGCACCATGGTGGCCCTGACCCTGATTCGGGAACTGGGGCCGGTGCTGACCGCCATCATGATTACGGGTCGGGCCGGTTCCGCCATGGCCGCGGAAATCGGCATCATGCGGATCTCCGAACAGATCGACGCGCTGGAGACCATGAACATCAATTCGGTCCGCTATCTGTTCAGCCCCCGACTGGCCGCCGCCGTCATCAGCTTTCCGTTGCTGACCGCCCTTTTCGACGCCATCGGCATTTTCGGCGGGTATCTGAGCGGATGCCTGCTGCTGGGGATCAATCCCGGCATCTATTTCTATCGGGTGGAGACAAGCGTGATCATGGAGGACATCAACGGCGGGTTCATCAAGGCGGTGGTGTTTGCCGTCGTCGTGGTCACCATCTGCTGCTACCAGGGCTATTACACCCACCTTCGCAAAACCGGCTTCGGGGCCAAGGGGGTCAGTTTCGCCACCACATCGGCCGTGGTCATATCCAGTGTATTGATCCTGGCCACCGACTATGTCTTAACCTCTTTTCTGATGTAAGCCCATCATGGCTGAGCCCCTCATCCAATTCAAAGACGTGCACAAATCCTTCGGGGACAACCACGTCCTCAAAGGGATTAATCTGGAAATCTTTCGGGGGGAGATCACCTCCATCATCGGCAAAAGCGGAGACGGCAAGAGCGTTCTGCTGAAACACATCATCGGCCTGATCGAACAGGACAAAGGACTGATTCTGTTCGAGGGAGAGCCGATTTCGAAGATGAAAAAAGCCGAACGCAGCCGGCTCAAAGAAAAATTCGCCTATATGTTCCAGGAGACGGCGCTTTTCGATTCCCTCACCGTATTCGAGAACATCGGTCTGCCGCTGAGAGAAAAGACTTCCCTGCCCAAAAAAAAGATCAAGGAGAAGGTGCGGGACAAAATGAATCAGCTCGATCTGGAGGAGATCGATCATGTGTATCCATCACAGCTCTCCGGCGGCATGAAAAAACGGGTGGCCCTGGCCCGGGCTCTGGTCACCGATCCGGAAATCATCCTTTTCGACGAGCCTACTACCGGCCTGGACCCGGTTCGCAAGAACGCGGTTCACAGCATGATTTCCGATTACCAGAAGCGGTTCGGATTTACCGGGGTGGTGGTCAGCCACGAGATACCGGATATTTTTTATATATCCCAGCGAGTGGCCATGCTGAACGAAGGCAGGATCATTTTCCAGGGAACCGCCGAAGAGATCAAAGGGTCCACCAACCCGACGGTGCAGCAGTTCATTCAAGGATTGGAAAGCCGGCATGACGCCCTGACCGGACTGATTCCCCAAACCCAGGGGGAGCGACGGTTTCGGGAAGAAATGGCCCGAATGCAGCACCACCTGAGCGCTTTTTCCATCATCATTTTGACAGTTGAAAATCTATATGAAATCAACAAGATGGCTGGTTATGAAGCGGAACAGGCCGCTTTGAAGAACTTTGCGGACAAGGTTCGAAGCCACCTGCGGGTTACAGACATCTGCTCCCGACTGGGGCTGAACAAAATCATGCTGCTCCTGCCGCGGACCAATCAGGATGAAGCCGAAACTCTCTGCAAGGATCTGGCAGACAAGATGAAGAGCGACGGTCTGGTGAATATTCAGGCCTTTCCGGGATTCTGTTTCTCGGTCAGTGCCGGTATCGCCGAGGCGGAACAGGAAAAACCGATCGAGCAGCTGGTGGCCGCAGCCGAATCGAGCAAAAACGTATTCTACGAATTCAAGGTCTGTTAAATCTCTCGGAGGGAATATGAAAAAAGGGTCCGTGGAATTTGCCGTGGGCATCTTCGTGATCATCGGGATTATCTGTGTGGGGTACCTTACGATTAAGCTCGGCCAAATGGAATGGATTGGCGATAACAGCTATACGATTCAGGCAAGATTTAGAGATATTTCAGGTTTGAAGAAAGGCTCTCAGGTGGAAATGGCCGGCGTTCAAATCGGCAGGGTGGACGATATCCGCCTTGATCAGGAACGCATGATGGCGCTGGTGACCATGAAAATTGAAAAAGGTTTGAAACTGAGCGAGGACTCCATCGCCTCGATAAAGACCTCCGGCATCATCGGAGACAAGTATGTGAAGATTTCACCGGGCGGCTCCGAGGAAATGCTGGAACCCGGAGATGTGATCGTCGAAACCGAATCCGCCGTGGATCTGGAGGAGATGGTCAGCAAATACGTTTTCGGAGATATATGAATCAGGATGTGCATGATATGCATTTATCTGCATGCAGATGCATGTAAAGGAGTACGATATGAAAAAAATCGCGGTTATTTGGCTTGTCTTACTTTTTTTTACCGGCGCCGCTCTGGTATCGGCGGCAAAGCGCCAGCCCATGGAAGAACTCAAGGGCCCCATTCAAAGGGGTATTGCCATTCTAAAAGACCCCGAATTCAAGGATGATCGGGAAGCCCAGCGGGAAAAGATTTGGGATTTGATACAAAATGTCTTCGATTTCAAGGCGGTCTCTATTCGAGCCCTGGCCCGCAACTGGCGGATGCTCAGCCCGGAACAGCGCGAAGTCTTCACGGAAGAGTTTACAGAGCTGCTCAAAAACAACTACCTCGACAGAATTCAAGGCGAATTCCAGGATGAAGAGGTCGTCTTTGAAGAACAGGATATGCTCTCCGAAGACAAGGCGGTGGTGCGGACCAAGGTGATCCGAAAAAATGTCGAAACCCCTATCGAATATCGGGTACATCTGAAAGACGGCAGATGGCGGGTCTATGACGTCAACATCGAAGGTGTCAGTCTGGTTCAGAACTATCGAAAACAGTTCAATGAGATCCTGGCCAAGGAGAAACCCGAACAGTTGATTCAACGGTTGAAAGAGAAAAACAAAGCGCATGCGGAGGAGCGACAAAAGAAAGGATAGCCGATTCGGGATATGAAACCGATAGGAAGCGATCGCAAAATGAAAACATTTTTTATTTATACTTCTATGCTCCTGGCCCTCTGTATAAACATAAACGGCTTCAAGCCGAATCATGCCCGTGCGGCGGATCCGGCCGACTCCGGCGAGATATCCATCTATGAGACCGACCAGGAGTACGAAGCCCTGATGGAAGAACTGGCGGAAGATGAGGGGGAAGCCGAAGCGGTGCAGATCGCCGATCCGCTCTATTACTGGAACAAAGGGGTGTACCATTTCAATGATCGGCTCTACTTCTGGGTCATGAAACCGGTGACCCGCGGATACAAGGCCGTGACCCCTCAGTTTCTTCGAACCGGATTGAGTAATTTTTTTAACAACCTGGGCACCCCGGTTCGGTTTGTCAACAATCTGCTTCAGGGCAGATCCGAACAGGCGGGCGTCGAATTGGGTCGGTTCATGGTCAATACGGTCGCCGGAGGCCTCGGCTTCTGGGATGTGGCCAAATATGAATCGCCCCTGCGAAATCGCCCCAACGAAGAAGATCTGGGTCAGACGCTCGGTGTCTGGGGCGTGGGAAACGGCTTTTATATCGTCTGGCCCGTGCTGGGGCCGTCCACCCTCAGGGATTCAGTGGGCAGAGTCGGAGACAGCCCCCTCTACCCGTTATTCTATGTCGACTCCACCGGGACAATCATCGCCGCGGAAGCCGTTGACCAAGTCAACGATCTCTCTTTTCGTCTCGGAGATTACGAATCCCTCAAAGAATCCGCCCTGGATCCCTACACCGCAATCCGAGACGCCTATCTTCAATCTCGCAGGGAGCAGATCAGGAAATAAAGCGATTTTCCCGGTTCGGATTTCGAACCGATCGGCAGAAAAGGGAACGGCAAACGCTTTGCCGCTCCCTTTTTTTATTCTCCGTATCTGAAAATCAAAACCGGCCCCGTCCCGCTCCCGTTTTCAAAAAAGATTGTCAAGAAGGAGGGGTTCTTCTAAGATATCCGAATGGAAGCACATTTTTACTGCTGATGCGACAAGAAGGAGATTCGAATGCGAAAACCCCTGTGGTACCTGTATCAACCCTACAAATGGCTGGTTCTAGGTCCTGTGTTTGTGCTGTCTACGGTTATTTTTGGTCTCTTGGCGCTGATTCTTCTGGTTTTCATGAAACCGAAATTCCCCAGCAGATTCTGCGGAACCCTGTGGGCGAGAATCAATGCCTGGTTCACCCCCATGTGGGTCACCGTCACCGGCCGGGAACATATGGACCGGCGAAAATCCTATGTCATCGTTTCCAACCACCAGAGCCAATACGATATCTTCGTCCTGTACGGGTGGCTGGGAGTGGACTTCAAATGGGTGATGAAAAAGGAGCTGCGCAAGGTCCCGGTCATCGGCATCGCCTGCGACAAACTGGGGCATATCTTCATCAATCGGGCCGACCGAAAGGCGGCCGTCGCCACCATCCGGGAAGCCAAAAAAAAGATTCAGAGCGGCACCTCGGTCCTTTTCTTTCCGGAAGGCACCCGGTCCCGAACCCTTCGAATGCTTCCTTTCAAGAAAGGGGCATTTAAAATGGCGCTGGACCTGAATCTGCCGATACTGCCCATCACAATCGTCGGCACCCGAGACATTCTGCGGCCCGACACCATCGATATTTTTCCCGGAAAGGCCGAGATGATCATTCATGAACCGGTTGCCATCGAGGCCTTCAATGATGATACTATGAAGCAGATTATGGAAAAAATCCGCAACATTATTGAGGAGCCCTTGTCAGAGGCCCGGGGACGACCCGGCGCCGTGACCCGGCCCTTTTCACGGTGACAGGAGGGATTCCATGAAAAAAGGATTGTTTATCACTTCTTTGATATTGCTCGGGGGATGGCTTGCCCCGATGAGCCTCTACGCAGGGCTCTACTACTGGACCGATGAGAACGGAATCAAACATTTCAGCACCCATGCCCCGGTCGGAGAAGTAGATGTGATCGAAGTGATCCCGGAAGTGGAATACGATGAAGCGGCCGATGAAGCGCGAATGCAAAATTACCGCGAATGGCGCCGGAACCAAAGGGAAGAATATCTGGAACAGATTCGACGGGCGGAAGCGCAAGAACAGGCACGAATCGCGGAAAGAAGGCGCCGGGAAGAAGCGCTAAAAAGGGCTCTTGAGAAAGCCAGACTGACCCGGGAATTGGAACGCCTGGCAAGAGAACGGGAGGAACGGTTGTATGAAGATGACAAAGATGATGAAACCATTTTCGTTCAACCCAAACAGGACCCGCTCGGCATAGCACCCAATGAAGAACAGCGCCGTAGAGAGGAGGAAGCCAGGAAATCGGATGATCAGCCGCTTGGACTGCCCAACCGGTCGCCCGGTAAACCGCTTGGTATTCAATAAGGTGACCTCCCCCGAGGTGATGGCCCTGTTCATGAATATTCATTCATTTATAATTTTAGATATAACTTTTAACTTTGAATTGGTTCTTCCCCCGATACATCTCCCCCTTTAACACAAGAGACTTAAATATTTAAACTTCTCCCCTTGGAAGGCTGCACCGACTCAGATTCATGCAACTGAATTCAGTATGCCGTTTCATAGATCTGGGTCGAATACAGATTGCTGGACCCCCGATTCTTCATTCTTTAAATACCTTATTTTTATATACTTTTCTTCCGGTTCAGAAATTTTCGGAACCCGAATCAGGTTTTCCCTTGACAGAAGCTGATTCCGCTTGCTAAATGAATGAATACTCATTCATTCCGATTTCAACAACATACTCTCGAGGAGGTAGTTATGGTTCGAAAGATCAAAAAAGCGGCAGTGATCGGCTCCGGCGTCATGGGCGGCGGCATCGCCGCGCTGCTGGCCAGCGCCGGCGTGGAGACCCTTTTAATGGATATCCTCCCTCCGGACCTGAAAGAAGAGGAAAAGGACAATCCCGAGGCCAGAAACCGCATCGCCAAACAGGGTCTGGACACCATGCTCAAAGCCGGTCCGGCCCTGATCATGAACAAAAAGGATGCGGCCCGCATCTCCATCGGCAATCTGGAAGACGATTTCGACAAACTGGCCGACTGCGACTGGATCGTCGAGGTGGTGGTGGAAAACCTCAAGATCAAGCAGAACCTTTTCAAACGGGTGGACGGGGTTCGCAAGGAAAACGCCGTCGTCTCTTCCAACACCTCGGGTATTCCGCTCCATAAAATGTCCGAGGGCCTGAGCCGGGGCTTCCGGGAACACTTCCTGGGAACCCACTTTTTCAATCCGGTCCGGTACATGAAGCTTCTTGAGATCATTCCGGGGCAGGAGACAAAACCGGAAATCCTGGAGTTCATGGCCGATTTCGGCGAACGGTATCTGGGCAAAGGCATTGTCTGGGCAAAGGATACCCCCAACTTCGTGGGCAACCGCATCGGTGTTCAGGGGATCGTCAAAGCGATGCAGATCATGGTTGAAGACGGCCTCACCATTCCGGAAGTGGACGCGCTCTTCGGACCGCCTCTGGGACGGCCCAAGACCGCCATGTTCAAGACCTCCGATTTGGTGGGTCTGGACACCCTGGCCCATGTGGCCAAAAACACCTATGAACTGGTTCCGGATGACGAGCAGCGGGACAGCTTCCTCCTGCCCGACTTCGTGGAAAAGATGATCGAAAAGGGGCTGCTGGGTAAAAAATCCGGTGCCGGATTCTACAAAACCGAGCTTACCCCGGAGTGGAAAAAGATCCGCAAGGTGATCAACCTGAGTACCCTGGAATATGAAACCTACGACAAGGTTGAATTCCCCTGCCTGGCCGAGGCCAAAAAGGCCAAGAGCCTGCCCGACAAGATGAAGGCGATTCTCTACGGCGACGACCGGGGCGCCCGCTTTGCATGGAAAACCATGGCCTATTCCCTGGTTTATGCAGCCAACCGGGTGGGCGAGATCTCCGATTCCATCGTGGAAATCGACAATGCCA
>JBEPWQ010000063.1:0-16418 GCA_041642315.1 Desulfobacteraceae bacterium
CCTTGCGGTCTCCGGTCAGAATGCCCACGTTTTCGGCGCCGAATTCATCGGAAAATTCGATATATTTCGAATTCGTGAGGGCTTTGAGCGGCGAGGCGTACCAGGCCCTTCCTCCGGTTCCCCGCACCCTGGCAATGGTCTGCTCCGCAATCCAGGTTTTTCCGGAGCCTGTCGGTGCCGTCACCAGGCAATCGCCCTCCTCGATGGCGGCCAGCGCTTCCAGCTGAAACGGGTCGGGTGTAAAAGGCTTCTTTTTGGGAATCCCTATGGATTTGAAAACCTTTTGCAATTTCGGATCGGCCTGGGGCCTGATTTTCAATAGTTTTGGCCGTCCTCTGAATCTGCCGCCGGGTTTTTTGCCCGAATATCGCTTTTCATTCATGAAACAGAAAGCCTGTCGGTCATTTTCTTAACCGCTTGTATAGCCGGAGAATCGGCTTCGAAAGGAGAGACGCCGTTCAAATCCGCCTCGATCAGCGCGTCATCATAAGGAAGAAAGCCCAGAAAATGAAACCCGGAGAGGTGTTCTCTCAGAAAGGCCTCATCTTTTTCCCCCCGGATTTTATTTCCGATCACCGCAATGGAATTGAGCCCGATTTCGGAGGCGAGTTGGCGGATATGCTCCGCGGTATCCAGGCTTCGGCGGCCCGGCTCCACCACTACCAGCAGTTTGTCCACCGCCCGGGCGGTTCCTCGTCCGAGATGCTCGATGCCGGCCTCCATGTCCATCACCACCACTTCGTCCCGGGCCAGCACCACATGAGTCACCAGTGCCCGCAACAAGGTGCTTTCCGGGCAGATGCATCCTGCGCCCCCTTTTTTGACACCTCCGAGCCGCATCAGCTTTATGTTTTCAAGACGGGCGGAGAGTTTTTCAGGAAGGTCGTCCACCTTGGGATTGAGTTTAAAATAGCCCCCCACGGTGCCGGGCATGGCCTCGGTTCTTTCCAGAATCAGCTCCTTCATTTCGGAAATCGGGACGATCTTTTCGGCGCCTTCGATGCCCAGGGCCGCCGCTAGATTTGCGTCAGGATCGGCATCGATGGCCAGTACGTGTTTTCCTTGTTGGTTCAATGTGCGGATCAGGAGCGACGAAAACGTGGTTTTGCCCACGCCCCCCTTTCCACTGACTGCTAATTTCATGACTTTTCCTTTCAGATCGGATTATTGAATCATTCGAATTTTCTGGAAGATTATTATTTATCATATGAGTCATAAATATAACACAATAAATCGCATGAACAAGGGGAGGACGAAAAAGCGCTCCGGGTTTTCGGATAGAGGCATCCTTC
The DNA here is from genome assembly GCA_041642315.1 of Desulfobacteraceae bacterium. GTDB lineage: Bacteria > Desulfobacterota > Desulfobacteria > Desulfobacterales > Desulfococcaceae > JAABSQ01. The sequence continues at coordinate 1,293 of JBEPWQ010000063.1, forward strand.
CATACGAATAAATACCGTTTGATCTGGCAGATGCTTTGGACTATTCTGTCTTAAAATCTAAAATGAACCTTGCTGAAATACAGGCAGTTGCATATAAACAATTACGTCGGAATACAGTGGAATGAGTGATGGTTCAATCAAAGGAGAAGATAGCAATGGTAGATATTTTGGAATTGATTCGGTCGAGGGATCCCGGTGAACGGGAATTCCAGCAGGCGGTGGAAGAGGTGGTGGACAGTATCAAACCGGTGCTGGATCGAAATCCCGAGTACCGCCGAGCCGCTGTGTTGGAAAGAATCATCGAGCCCGAGCGGATCATTCTGTTCCGGGTGCCCTGGACGGACGATCAAGGCCAGGTTCGCGTAAACCGCGGATTCCGAGTGGAGATGAACAGCGCCATCGGTCCCTACAAGGGCGGCCTTCGGTTTCATCCCTCGGTCACACTGAGCATCCTTAAGTTTCTTGCTTTTGAACAGGTCTTTAAAAACGCCCTGACCACATTGCCGATGGGAGGGGGCAAAGGCGGCTCCGATTTTGACCCGAAGGGTAAATCGGATAACGAAGTCATGCGGTTCTGTCAGAGTTTCATGCTGGAGCTGTTCCGGTATATCGGGCCCAATACCGATGTACCTGCCGGGGATATCGGGGTCGGAGCCCGGGAAATCGGGTTTCTTTTCGGAATGTATAAAAAACTACGCAACGAATTTACCGGCGTCCTGACCGGCAAGAGCCTTAACTGGGGCGGAAGCCTGATTCGCCCGGAGGCCACCGGATACGGCAATGTCTATTTCGCCTCTGAAATGCTGGCGACCCGGAACCAGACATTGGAAGACAAGATTTGTCTGGTCTCCGGTGCGGGAAATGTAGCCCAGTTTACCACCGAAAAAATTCTTCAGCTCGGGGGCAAAGTGGTGACACTTTCCGATTCCTCCGGGTACATCTATGATGAAGAGGGGGTCGACCCTGAAAAACTGGAATTTGTCAAACGCCTTAAAAATGTCCGAAGAGGTCGCATTAAAGAATATGCGGAAAAATACCCCGACACCCACTATGCGGATGTGGACCCCAACCTCGACTACAACCCGCTATGGGATCGAAAGGCCGATTGCGCCTTCCCCTGCGCGACCCAGAATGAGATCAATGAAAAGGACGCCATGCACCTGATGAAAAACGAGGTCAGCCTGGTCAGCGAAGGGGCCAATATGCCCTCCACCCACCAGGCGGTCGATATTTTCCTCGACCACAACATCCTCTATGGTCCGGGCAAAGCCGCCAATGCCGGCGGGGTGGCCGTATCCGGCCTTGAAATGGCCCAGAACAGCATGCGGCTGAACTGGCCCCGGGAAGAGGTGGACAACCGGCTCAAGACGATTATGAAACAGATTCACCAGACCTGCTGTGATGTGGCCATCGATTTCGGGGAACCGGGAAATTATGTGGTCGGCGCCAACATCGCCGGATTCGTCAAAGTGGTGGACGCGATGCTGGACCAGGGCGTGGTATAGATTCAGGGGAACATGGAACCGATTCGATGGATACGGGCCGGAAGTCTCATCGACGGCCGGGGCGACAGGATTCAAGAAAATATTTGGCTTCGAATCATAAACGGCCGTGTGGATGATATTCTGAATTCGAATTCCTTGGGAATTCATTTCCGGAAACCCGAAAAAAGATCCACTGAATGCCCTGAGATTCTGGATCTTTCAGAATACACGATCCTGCCGGGGTTGATCGATTCTCATCTGCATCTCTTCATGTCCGGCAGCGGGGATGCTCAAATCAGGGAAAAGCAGCTGAATTCCGGATTTGAAGAGATGAAACCGACCATTGCCCGGCACCTGAAGCAACTGGTCGCCTGCGGAGTGGTGGCGGCTCGGGACGGCGGGGATTACGGCGGATATGCGCACCGCTATCGATCGGAATGTCTTGAATCAGAACCGTTCCCGGTTTATCTTCGAACCGCGGGAAAGGCATGGCGAAAGCCGGGCCGGTATGGAAAGCTCATCGGCAGACCGCCGCTGCCCGGGGAATCTCTTGCCGAAGCCGTTTCCCGGACCGCCGCCGGCGCCGATCACGTCAAAATCGTCAACTCGGGACTGAACAGCCTATCCGAATTCGGAAAAGAAACACCTCCGCAGTTCGATTCGACAGAGTTGCGTGAAGGGGTTCGGGCGGCCCATGACCGGGATCTCAGGGTAATGATTCACTGCAACGGAACCGTGCCGGCTCAAATCGCGGTGGAGGCCGGGTGTGATTCCATCGAGCATGGCTTCTTCATGGGACCCGACAACCTGAAGCGGATGGCCGACCGCGGCACCGTTTGGGTGCCCACGGCCGTTACCATGAAGGCCTATTCGGAAAGGCTTCCACCGGAAGGCACGGAGGCTGAAATCGCACGCCGAAATTTCGACCATCAGGTAGAACAGATTCGACTGGCCCGGGAGCTGGGGGTCGCCGTCGCCGTCGGCACGGATGCCGGCAGCCTGGGGGTCCATCACGGAATCGCGGTAAGCCGGGAGTTAAAAATTCTGATGGAAGCGGGATATCCAGTGGCGGAGGCGGTCCGGTGCGCAACGGCCATCAGCGCCAAACTGATGGGCCTCGATGAATTGGGAACACTTCAAAAGGGAAAGGCCGCAACCTGGGTTGCGGCCAATGGGAAACCTGCTGATCTGCCCGAAAGCCTGGCTTCGATTCGGCTTTTCATTTCCGGAGAGGAGTATCTGGACTTACCGGTTGAAGAAGCGACCTGATTTTTTGGTTTTTACAAAAAAGCGACCACGGGGGGATCTCCCCTGCATCTAGGACAGCAGCTTCGCTTTCAGGGTAATCTCCGTTCCGGCCAGTGCCTGAGAAACCGGGCAGTTCTTCTTGGCTTCCTCGGCCTGTTTCTTGAATTCGGATTCATCCAATCCCTGAACCTTGGCTTCGGTGGACAGTTCGATTTTGGTGATCTTAAAGCCTTCACCCACCTGCTCGATATGGACTTTGGCATCCGTGTCGATCCGCTCCGGCGTGCCGCCGGCTTTCTCCAGGAAGAGGGAGAGCGCCATGGAAAAGCATCCGGCGTGGGCCGCTCCGATCAACTCCTCCGGGTTTGTCCCCGACCCCTCTTCGAATCTGGACTTGAATGAGTAAGGCCCTTCAAAGGCGCCGCTGCCCAGCTTGACCGATCCTTTTCCTTCCTGAATTTTTCCTTCCCATTTGGCTTCGGCTTTGCGTACCGGCATATTCCACCTCCTGATTGTGGGGTTCATTCCATGCAATGCAATCATCCATATTATGATAGTACCGGCCGCCTCCATCCGGAATAAATAAAAATCGGTATTTACCCCGCGCGAATCCCGTATTCCCGAGTCCGCAGCGCAGTGACTCCTTTTAAAATACCCGAATCACCCCCTTGAAAAACCAACCCCCGAACCTACAATGAAAAGCATCCATTCACTTCGGTATTAGGAGGGTAAAAGAAATGTTCGTCATTTTTTCCAATCGCTTGGGATGTATCGGATCCATTGTCGTGTCCATACTTTTCACATTGGCCCTGCTGTTGCTTTTCGGTATTCTTTAATCAGCCCGCCTTCGTTCGGTTCCCTGCTCTTGCATGCCGCACTTCCGCCCGCAGACCCCGCCGGATCCGGACCACCGATAGCCGGTCCGTTTTGCAAATGATTCGGGGATTGTTTTTTTACCATTATTGCGTTATATTTGCACCTTCGGTCGAATTTCCTAATCAACTCATCAACAGAAACAAAATATTATGAAAACAACAATCGTCAGCCTAATCGGCCTTTTGGTGTGTATCGCCCCCCTGGTGTCCGCTCAGGAGCAGCCGCCCGCCAAGGTCCGGGTAGTGAAAGTGACCGAAAAACCGGCCGCAGAACAGGCGGGGCTGATCGGAATGCTTTATTTCGATCGGGTAAGCCGTATCTCCACCCAAGTCGCCGGACAGGTTCAAAAGGTCCATTTTCGAGAAGGGGATCTGGTCAATAAAGGCGATGTCCTGATCCATATCAACACCGATTTCCTGGACAAGGACGTGGCCCTGGCCGAAGCGAAGCTCCAAACGCTCGATGTCCGCATTCAGAAAAACCAGAAAAATCTGGAGCGGTATGAACAGCTTTTCAAGAAAGAGGCGGCCAGCGAAATCGATTATGACAATCTTTTTTACGCCCATCAAGAACTGATCAAGGAGCGGGAGGAACTGGAAAGCAGCCTCTCCAAGATCAAGCTGATGCGTTCCAAATGTGTGATTCCGGCGCCCTTCACCGGTATCATTCTCGAGAAGACCGCCGATGTCGGAGACTGGGTGATTCAAGGCCGAATGCTCTACCGCATCGGTTCGGCCAACGATCTGTTCGCAAAGGTGCCGGTCGCCGAAGATCTGATTCAGTTCATCCATAAAGGCGATAAGATGGAAGTGGTGATCAACGCCTATGATACGGAACTATCCGGCGAGGCCGCCGGGATTCTGCCGGTGGCCGACCAAAAGACGAAAAACGTTTTTTTGAAGGTGCGGCTCGGCAACATTCGGGATATTTCGGTTCCCGTTGCGGAAAACATGTCGGTGACCGTGTATGTAGCGGTCGGCGAGCAAAAAAATCTGAAAATCATCCCCAGAGACGCCCTGGTCAAACAACAGGGCAAGGATTTCGTCTATATAGTCAAAGAAGGAAAAGCCGCGATTCTTCCGGTGACAATCGTTTCCTACATGGGGACCGAGGTGGGCGTCAATGATCCCTCCATTCAGCCGGGAATGTCGGTGGTGGTGGACGGAAATGAACGTTTGAAGCCGGATCAACCCGTCGAGGTGGCGGAAGAGGCATAGCCCAATGGATATCATCGAATATTCGATTCGCAAGCCGATCACGGTGGCGGTCGGCGTCATCCTGGTGGTCATGTTCGGTCTCATCGGTTTGAACAAACTGCCGGTTCAGCTCACGCCGGATGTGGAAGAGCCGAAGATCACCGTCCGCACCAATTGGGCTGGAGCCACCCCCTATGAAATTGAACAGGAAATCATCGAGAACCAGGAAGAAAAGCTCAAAGGGGTTCAGAACCTGGTCAAAATGGAAAGCTCCAGCTACAACAATTACGGAGAAATTTCCCTGACCTTCCGGGTCGGAACCGACCTGGACGCGGCGCTTCTTCGGGTTTCCAACAAACTTAACGAGGTATCCGATTATCCGGCCAATGCGGACCGCCCTTCCATCGATGCAGCCGGCGCCCAGAGCAGTCCGGTCATCTGGACCATGATGAAGATGAAGAGCGGTAATCCCGCAGAAATTCTCAAGTACATGACCTTCTTTGAAAACGAGGTTCGCCAGCATTTGGAGCGGGTCGAGGGGGTGGGCTCTCTTTTCGTGGGGGGCGGAACCGAAAAGGAGCTTCACATCGTCCTCGATTCCGGAAAGATGGCCCGGCACAACATCACCATCGATGAGGTGACTCAGAAGGTTCGGGGCGCCAACCAGAACCTATCGGCCGGTACCCTGGGGGTGGGCAAGAAAGATTACCGGCTTCGCACGACCAGCCAGTTCCAGACCCATGAGGATCCGTTGGAGGTCGTCATTTTCGATGACGGCATCAAGCGGGTATTGCTGCGGGATATCGCCACGACCACCACCGGATACCATAAGCAGGCGGTATCGGTGATGCAGAACGCAGAAGAGGGGATCGTAATCGGGGTCCGAAAGGAGCCCGGTGCCAACGTCATCAGCCTGATTGAACGTCTCAAACAGGTGGTCGCCCACCTCAATGAGAATGTTTTGGCTGAAAAAAACATCTTTATCGACTGGATTTACGATGAGGCCCCTTATATCAATACCTCTATCGATATCGTTCGGAAAAATGTTCTGATCGGCGGGCTTTTGGCCATCACCGTGCTTCTGGTGTTTTTGCGGAGCATCAGCGCCACCATCACCACGGCGGTGGCCATTCCGATTTCCGCCGTCGGCACCTTTATCTTTCTCTGGGTCTTTAACCGGAATTTGAACGTGGTCAGCCTGGCCGGCATCTCCTTTGCCGTCGGCATGCTGGTGGACAACGCCATTGTGGTGCTGGAGAACATCGATCGCCATCGCCGAATGGGCAAAAAGGCCTTTCCGGCCGCTTATGAAGGTGCCAAAGAGGTGGTGGGCGCCGTCTTCGCGTCCACCGTCACCACGGTGGCCGTATTCGTCCCGGTGATTTTCATTCAGGAGGAAGCGGGGCAGCTTTTTCGGGATATCGCCATCGCCATTACCTTTTCGATTGTCCTGAGCCTTATGGTGTCCGTCTCGGTCATTCCCAGCATTCTCAACCAGTTTTATCAGCGGATCCCCCGACCGCAAAAACCCAGCTCCGGCATTATCGGCAGAGTCGGCGGGTTCCTCGCCCGCATTATCATGGCCGTCGCCGAGTTTTTTCTTAAAAATACACTCACGCGAATCACCTGCGTGGTGCTTTTCACTGCAATGGCGCTTTCACTGATCGCCTGGCTGATTCCCAAGGCCGAATACCTTCCCCAGGGCAACCGCAACCTGGTCATCAGTATTCTGATTCCACCCCCGGGATCTTCGGTGGAGAAACGAAAAGCGATCGGGGATTATATCTATGAACAAACCGAACCCTATCGAGAAACCGACGGAAAAGACGGAATTCCCCGGATCAAGAATCTATTTTACGTGGCTACCCCGGAACTCAACCTGTTCGGCGCCAATTCCGTTCACGAGACCCGGGCCGGTGAAATGATCCCGCTGTTCAACCGGATCATTCGGGAGATTCCCGATATGTTCGGTGTCAGCATTCAGGCGGGCATTTTCCAGAGCGATATCGGCGGGGGCCGAAGCATCGATGTCAACATCGCCGGAGAAGACCTGGGAAAGATCATCGGGGTCGCCCGACAGCTTTACGGCGGGGTGATGGGGAAAATACCCGGCAGCCAGGTCCGGCCGGTGCCTTCATTGGAGATCAGCTACCCCGAAGTGAGCATCATTCCCAATAAGGGAAGACTGGCCGCCAATGGATTGACCGAGGGAGATCTGGGGGTTTACATCGATGTGTTGATGGACGGCCGAAAGATCGATGAATTCCGACCCGAAGGGGTAAAACAGACCGACCTGATCCTAAAAGGGGACGACCGGACCTTCCAAACCCCCGAAGATCTGCTCAACAGCCTGATCGTCAATCGATATGGAAATTTGATTCGAATCGGAGACGTGGCCGATATCCGGTATAGCCAGGGTATGACTCAGGTAAATCACCTGGAGCGGAAACGGACCGTGAAGCTTCAGGTGACCCCGCCGGCCGAAATGCCCCTGCAGACCGCCATCGAGACCCTCGAAAACGAGCTGATTGCGCCCATGGCCCAGCAGGGCCAACTGAAGAACCTCACCATCAGCGTGGGCGGAAACGCGGACAAATTGACCGCCACCCGAAAGGCGCTTCAGTGGAACTTTCTCCTGGCGGTGGTCATCACCTATCTGCTCATGTCGGCCCTGTTTGAAAACTTTTTCTACCCCTTCATCATTCTGTTCACCGTACCCCTGGCGGCGGCAGGCGGTTTTGTAGGCCTGAAGCTGGTCAACATCTTCATCACGCCGCAGGGCTTCGATGTCCTGACCATGCTCGGATTCGTCATTCTGGTGGGAACGGTGGTCAACAACGCCATTTTGATCGTCTACCAGTCGCTCAACAATGTCCGGTATGAAGGGCTTTCGGGCATCAATGCGGTGTCCGAGGCGGTTCGAACTCGAGTTCGGCCCATTTTCATGAGCGCCTCCACCAGTGTATTCGCGCTCTTTCCGCTGGTGGTGGCCACCGGTTCCGGTAGCGAACTGTATCGCGGGTTGGGAAGCGTGCTTCTCGGAGGACTTGCATTTTCCACCCTATTTACCCTCTTTGTGATCCCTTCGCTTCTGGCCTTTTTCATCGGATTTGAAAAGTCTCGAATATCCGAGGCGACGATTACGGAACTAAAACCCCGAGCCGACCAGCCCGCCGTCTACCCGCAGGGAGGCGCCGTTGGTGGCCGAGGAGAGCGGGCTGCAAATATAAAGAATTAGACTGGCGACCTCTTCCGGCTCTAAAAACCGCTTTATGGATGAATGGGGCCGCGCGATCTGAAAGAATTCCTTTTCCAATCGGTCTCTGCTGATATGTTTTTCATCGGCAAGCTTCCGAATGTATTCTGAAATCCCTTCCGTGTGAGTAGGACCGGGCAAAACCGTGTTGACGGTCACCCCGGTATCGCTCATATCCTCCGCCAACCCACGGGACATCGTTAAATACGCCGCCTTGGTCACACCGTAATGGATCAAGTCCGGCGGAATGGACATACCCGACTCACTTGAAATAAAAATGATACGGCCCCAGTTGCGCTCCTTCATTCCAGGCAAATAATGCCGGGTCAGCCGAACCCCGCTCATAACATTGGTTTCAAATATCTGAAACCATTCATCGTCTGAGATATCCTCAAAGGGTTTTGGATTATAAATGCCCATATTGTTGACCAGAATATCCAACCGGGAAACCTCATTGATCAGTTTTGAAACCCCGTCCGCACCGGACAAATCCGCAGTGACCCCTTTGATATCCACCATCGGATCGGTATCTCTGATTTTTTTTATGGCTTCATCCATGTGCGGTTGAGAATGGCCGTTCAGGATGACGAATGCGCCTTCCCGGGCCAAGGCCATGGCGGTGGCAAACCCGATGCCCAGGGTAGATCCGGTGACCAGAGCACGTTTGCCGGTCAATTGCAAATCCATCATTTCCTCCTTATATGCAGCCCCAAAGCCAAAGATGTCTTGAAAATATTCAGGATGAAAGCTATAATTAAACCAGTTTCAATTCCAAAGGGCGCTTCATCCGATATCTACTTCGACTATATGGCGATTACAGGATGAATGTCAAAGGGAATGCAATTTATGTGAAAGTGCTTATAGCCGGCGAATCGGGATTTTAAATGATCTCTTTTTGAGAATTGGGTCGCCCCGATCGATTTACATCCGCTCCAATTTGGCCACCGATTCGATGTGGTAGGTGTGCGGAAACATATCCACCGGCTGTACCTCGACAATACGGTACCGGTTCTTGAGAATTGCGAGATCCCGGGCAAGGGTTGCCGGGTTGCAGGAGACATAGACGATCCTTCGGGGGTCCTTTTCCAACACGCCGTTGACGACATCCACATGCATTCCCGCTCGCGGCGGATCGATGATCATCACATCAGGCTCCCCCTCGATGTGGGCCAGGCGGTCCCGAATATCTCCGGCCACGAAGCGGCAGTTGTCGACGCCGTTGCGGAGGCAGTTTTCAGCGGCGTCTGCCACGGCGCTTTCCGCAAGTTCGATTCCGATGATCTGTCGGGCGAAATCGGAAAGCGTAATGGCGATGGCGCCGGTTCCGCAGTAGAGATCCAGAACGGTTTCCGCTCCCGTCAATTCCGCATAGTCTTTCACGGTTTCATACAGTGTTTCCGCTCCCCGGGTATTGGTCTGAAAAAATGAGTTGGCGGATATTTCAAACTGATAGCGGCCGATTCGATCGGTCAGGACAGAAGCCCCGGCCAGCCGGATCTCATACTCGCCGACAGCCACCCCGGCCTTTCTGGCTGTGATATTGTTGACCACCGACACGATGTTCGGGTAGGCGGCTGTCAATGCGTCGGCCAAAGGCTGTACCGCGGATGGATTCGCATCGGCTGTGATCAGGTTGACCATCCACTCATCCAGGGCCACCGAATGGCGCAGCATCAAAAACCGCCAGAAACCCTCATGACTTTTGAGGCCGTAGACCGGCCGTTTTGACCCTTTGACATATTGCCGCACATCTTCCAGAATCCGGTTGCCGAGATCGGGCTGAAGCAGGCAGGCCGCTGTATCCAAGACTTTATGAAAGGTCCCCGGCACATGGAGGCCCAGAGCGAAGCCGAACCCGATATCCTCCCGGCCCAATTCCTCCGGCATCAGCCAGCGCCGATCCGAAAAAGAAAATTCCATCTTGTTCCGATATCCGAAAATTCGCTCCGAGGGAAGGGTCGAATGCACCGGGGTTCCATGAATCATCCCGATATGTTCCAGGGATTCGGACACATGCCGTTGTTTATACTCAAGCTGCTTCTCATAGCTCAGGAACTGCCATTTGCATCCACCGCAATATCCGCTGTATCGGCAGGGTGCATCCACCCGGTGGGGCGACGGCCGCAACAATTCGATCACCCGGGCTTCGGCGAAATTCCTTTTCTTGCGAAAAACCCGGATCCGAACATAATCCTGAGGCACCGCCTGGTCTATAAAAACCGCGAACCCGTCCACCTTGGCAAATCCGCGGCCGCCGAACGCGATATCGGTGATCTCGAGTTCCAGCTCCTGTCCTTTCTTCACTCCCATAGCTGATTTCCTGTCTGTTTCGTTCCATCCTCAAGAATGGGCGGATGGAAAACTGTAGAAAAGATGATTTGTAGAAATTCCGAAGTCGAATGTCGGCCGTACGCCGTCCGAGAGGTGCCGGCCCTGCATTTTTTTCTTTGGGTAATTGTTGCTTGTCTCGACTTCTAAAATGATTACTATTTGAATGTCTATGATAACAGAAGACCACTCCTAATCAAGCCCCTCGAAGGGTGTTATAAAGGATAGAAAACCATGTTCGAATCCGAAATCCAGTCCGAGCCCGAAAACAGCCCACCGGAATTTGAAGGCAGCGTTCATATTGAAGAAATGGCGTTTCACAGTGAAAATTATCTGCTGAAAGGCACCCTTCATCTACCCAAAAACATAGACCATCCGCCGGTGATTATCGGTTGCCATGGTCTGTTCAGCGATCGTCAGTCACCCAAGCAGATTGAACTGGCCAATGCCTGTAATGAACAGGGCCTCGGCTTTTTCAGGTTCGATCACCGGGGCTGCGGTGAGAGTGAAGGCGATTTCAGAGAGGTGACCACGTTTGAGGCCCGGTGCAATGATCTCACCAGCGCCGTGAAAGCGGTTCAGGAGCGAGGCGATACCGGTCGATGGACCGGCCTTTTCGGCAGCAGCCTGGGGGGCGCCGTCTGTCTGGCGGTATCAAAATCGGTTGAAATCGATGCCTTGATCACTCTGGCGGCGGCGTTGCGCAGCGGACCTATCCTCAAAAATATACAAAACTCCGAAGAGCATAAAAACATCGATGAAAAGGTCGATTTAAACCGGCTGCGCTTCGATATGTCCGAAAAGATTTCGGGCATTCACCACATTCTCATCTTTCACGGTGATTCCGACCGGGTGGTTCCCCCGTCGGAAGCCCATTTGATTTATCAAAAATCGGTCATGCCCAAGCGCCTGATCATGCTGCGGAAAGGGGATCATCGGTTGACCATTCCGGAAAATCAGGAAAAATTCATTCGGGAATCGGTGGCCTGGTACAAATCCTGTTTTATGGAGAGCAAGCACCGGTAGGGAATATGTGTCCGTTCAGGCGCCGTTGAATTCATTCAAAAACGGATTTCCGGATCTATAATAAAAGGGTGGCATCAAATGCTGCCCTTTTGTAAGCCTTTCAAAGTAAGCGGATTTTTCTCATCCGGCAGACGTCGGGATGACTTTAATTTCCACCCGGCGATTTTGAGCTCTTCCCACCGCCGTCGCATTGGTTGCGACCGGCTGCGATTCGCCGTAGCCGACGGCTTCGATACGGCTCGGATCCACCCCCTGATCCACCAGAATGTTTTTCACCGATTCGGCCCTGCGCTCGGACAATTTTTGATTGTAAGATTCCGTGCCCTGGCTATCCGTATAGCCCTCTACCCGGATTCGGGTCTGAGGATACTGAACCATGACCTGAGCGATGCGATCGATTTCCGAGTAGAGCCCGGGGTTTATGGTGGCGGAATCGGTAGCGAAGGTCACATCCCCGCGAAGGGTGATGGCCAGCAGATTGCCCTCCCGACGAACCGCCGCCGCATTGGATTCGGCCAAGGCCTGATTGAATTCCTCTTCCTGCTTGTCCATCATTTTTCCGACCCCGGCTCCGGCGGCGCCCCCGATCGCGGCACCCACCGCCGCGCCGATCAAGGTGCTTTCACTGTCTCTGCCGATCAACTGCCCGGCCAAAGCACCCGCGGCCGCTCCGCCGGCGGTTCCGTATGTGGCGCCTTTTCCGGTTTTGGTCTGAGGGCCGGCGCACCCGGCAAAAAGAAGCAGCCCGATCAGAAGGGGAATAAACAATCTTTTCATCTTATCTCCTTTCTTTATCAAGAAATCTAATAAATGGAAAATCATAATAGTCTTATACAGTAAGACAATGCAGATAGTCTGTCAACGCAAAACCACCTTCAGATAAATGGCTAAAATTTCTATGTTTATCGGATTCAAAATCCGTAAAAAACACCTGTAATGATGGATCGGTCCACAACAAATATCCTATGCGGATTCTTGCCTACTCAGACCGAATCGTGGTATATACCATCTTCATGTTTTCAATCCTGACCCTTCTGATCGTTTTGACGCTTTCCATTCTGGTGACCCGGATCGCTACCGTGGCCCTGACCCATACCGGTCTGTCCAAACAGTCGGCCCGATTTCAGGCCCGTTCCGCCTTTACCGGAGTCGGATTCACCACAAGCGAATCGGAAAAGATGGTCAACCATCCGGTTCGTCGAAGAATTCTGCTGTTGCTGATGCTCGGCGGAAACGCCGGCATCGTCACCGCCATGGGCTCGCTGATCGTATCCATGATCAACATCAGCGAAGGCGAATCCATTTATCTGAGGCTGGGGATTCTGCTTTCAGGAGTGGTTCTGCTCTGGATTACGGCCTGGAGCAAATGGGTGGACCGGCGCCTCTCTTCCCTGATCACCTGGTCTCTCAAGCGCTTTACCCGGCTCGATGTGCAGGACTATGCCGGCATGCTTCACCTGGCCGGCGAGTATCAGGTGGTGGAATTGCAGGTGGAGCCGGAAGACTGGATCGCCGACCATGAACTCAAGGACCTTCGGCTGCGGGATGAAGGCATCATGATTCTGGGGATCACCCGGAAGAGCGGGAAATACATCGGTGCGCCCATGGGGGATACCCGCATCCAGCCGTACGACACACTGATCCTCTACGGCCGGGTTTCCGCCCTGACCAATCTGGATGAACGCAAGCGGGGATGGGGCGGAGATTACCAGCATGTTCGAGAGGTCAGCAAGCAGATGGAGGTCGTCCGGGAACAGGCGGAAGATGACCCCGCGGAAGGAGAGAATGAAGGCGCACCGCCCGATCCGGCAAACGGCGAAACCGATGAAAGCGGTTCCGCCGATAAAGGCGGATAGGAGAAAACGCCCTCAGGATTCAGCAATCTTATCACCATATCTTTTTTTCAACCAGCGAAGCAAAAAATACCCCATCACAAAAATCACCAGAGCGATGTAAAAGAGGGTCATGTCCATCTCCGCCGCGGATTTTCCCAGTACAATGAAGGGGATTCCCAAAGCGGTCTGGACAATGCAGTTCATCAGGACACAATACCGAAACGGCACTCCGGCCAGAGCCAGCAGATAGTTTTTACCGGCATAAGGGATGCCGGGAACGGCCAGAAACAGAAAACTGAACATGGCGGTATTGTTTTCCGGGATATCGGGAATATGGTAGCCCATTTTGTCACTTAAAAACCGTTCAAGGGGGCCACGCGCCCACCTGGCCACATAATATCCGATGGTGGCATGGATCGGCAGTACCACGAGCCAGAGCAGAATGGCCCACAGGATGCCGAATTTGATGCCCCCGAAGATCAGGAAGACGCTGATCGGGAAACCGACCACCGGAAGCACCACCATCAAGGTGATAAACAGGGGCGAGGACATGCTTTCGTCGACCAGGGAAACGGCTTTCTGGAAATACTCATATTTGATCGCCAGGTAAATCCCGCCGGCCACCACCGCCGCAATCACAACGACAGCTGCAAAAAAAAGAATTTTGTTGTTTTTTTTATCCACCTGAACTGCTCCTGTGCGGGTTATCAGATTTGAGCGGTGACGGTAGCAGCGATCCCGTCAAAAATCCAGTTTTAAATCGGCAAACACCGGCAGATGATCCGATGCCAGGCGGGTATCCTGGTTTCTGGGCACCTCAATACGCCGGGATTTAAAATGGGGGGACACGAAAATGTGGTCCAGACGGATGAAGGGATTCCAGGAAAAAAAGGACGGGGGATGAACAGTCCCGCCCGCACCGTTTTGCGCATCCGCCAGATGCCGGACCAGCCGCTGGTATACCGGGGAGCGGGGCGATGCATTCAGATCTCCGCAGAGAATCACCGGTTCTCCCTTGGGCACCGCCCCCAACCATCCGTTTTCGGTCAGGCATCGGGCCTGTTTTTGTCGTTCCCTGAAACTGAGGTCCAGATGGGTATTAAAAAAATGGACCCGCGTGGACCCGATTTCCACCACCGCCCGCATGGCTCCCCGCCGCTCCCGTTTTCTATTCCCGGGCGGGTCGGGATAGCATCCGGTCTGAATGTCGGTGATCGAAAATCGGCTCAGCACCGCAATGCCATACTGTTCCCGTCCGGCCGTTATCAAAGGAAAATAATGATAATCCATTCCCATCTGCTCGGCCATATAGGCGGCCTGATGGGTATACCCGGTGCGGGCCCTGTGGGCATCCACCTCCTGAAGGGCGACAAGGTCGGGGGACAGATGCCGAATAACGCGGGCCACCCGGTCCGGATTGATCTTTCCGTCCATGCAGATGCAACTGTGGATGTTGTAGGTCATTACCCGAAGTCCGGTTCTCTTTTTCGTCCAAAATCCGGTTTTTCGAAACCGAGAGGAATCGGAAATCAGGGGCTGAAAATACTCGAGGATCTTTTTCCGCAAATGCACGGGCCGCAGGTAATCCTCGCCCTGATCCAGGAAACCGGGCAAGAGGATGAAGCCCCGCGTTTCCTCGGCACCGGGACCGCCGTGGGCACCGTTTTCCAGGGCGAAAGTGAGCGGTTTTTCCCCCGGCCGCCATCCGGAAATCACGAAATTTCCGGCATGAGGGTGTCTGCAGACCGTTTCCAGATCCTCGGCCGCCGGTTTCAAAAAAGGATGATTCGATCCGAGAACCGCCTCAGGGTCCCGATTCAGATCATGGACTCCGGCCGAATGGATTGCGATAATGCTTTCGCCGTGCGGGTATAAAA
>JBEPWQ010000064.1:0-16409 GCA_041642315.1 Desulfobacteraceae bacterium
CCCTGAACGATTCCGAACAGCGCGTTTCTGCCGCCGGTCCGCTCCCGCCAGGCAGACTTGCACCGTTCGGCCCACCGGGTGGTCAATTCAAGGGCCGCCTGTGCATCTTTTTTCTCGGCGGGATAGGGAATACACTGGTCCAGACACATGATCACGTCGGAATCGAGGCAGATCTGAATCTCCATCGATTTTTCGGGGGTCAACAGGTGTTTCGAGCCGTCCAGGTGGGACTGGAATGCGGCCCCTTCTTCGGTGATTCGGGTGAGGCCGGCCAGAGAAAAGATCTGAAAACCGCCGCTGTCGGTGAGGATGGGACGGTGCCAGTTCATGAATCGGTGCAGGCCCGAAAACCGCTCGATCACCTCGCAACCGGGTCTCAAATACAAATGATAGGTATTGCCCAGAAGGATTCCGGCCCCGGCCTCGGCCACCTCCTCCGGAGAAAGGGATTTGACGGTTCCCAGGGTGCCCACCGGCATAAAGATCGGGGTCTGAATGATCCCGTGAACCAGTTGGAGTTCTCCGGCCCGGGCCCGGCCGGTATCGGATGCGGCGGTGACTGTAAATGGATGCGGCAAAATTCTGTCCTTATTGAATCAGCATGGCGTCCCCGTAGCTGTAAAACCGGTATCCTTCCTCCACCGCGGCGCGATAGGCGTTCAACACCCGCTCTCGGTCGGCGAAGGCGGAAACCAGCATCAGCAGGGTGGACTCCGGAAGGTGGAAGTTGGTGATCATGGCGTCCACGACCTTGAACCGGTAGCCGGGATATATAAAAAGGTCGCACCGGCCGCTGCCTTCCGCAACCCATCCGGAATCTCCCGACGCATATTCAAGGGTTCGCACCGAGGTGGTGCCCACGGCGACCACCCGCCGCCCCTCGGACCGGGCCCGGTTGATCAAACGGGCGGTCTCCGCCGGAATGGAATACCATTCTTCATGCATTTGATGCTCCCGAATATCCGACACCCGAACCGGCACAAAGGTGCCGTACCCGACATGAAGCGTGATGGGGGCGATGAAGATCCCTTTTTCCCGAAGGGTGTCGATCAGTTCCGGGGTGAAATGGAGCCCCGCGGTAGGGGCGGCCACCGCCCCCTTCTGCGCTGCGTAGACGGTCTGGTAGGCGGTGCTGTCTTCCCGGTCAGGCGCCGAATTCGCCCGGCTTTTGAGAATATAGGGCGGCAGGGGCATCTTTCCGACCCGGTCCAGGAGCCGATCGAAATCTTCCGGGCAGGTGAACCGAAGGGTATGGGTATCGCCGTTCGAGGCGATCACCTCGGCCGACAGGCCGCCTTCGAAGAAAAAATGCGCCCCGGGTCCGGGTCGTTTGGAGGCCTTGACCAGACACTCCCGAATCACGGCGCCGCCGGGCGGGTCGGACCGGCCGTTTCCGCCGCTTAGAACCAGGACCTCGACCTTGCCGCCGGTCTCCTTTCGGCCCGAAAGACGCCCGGGAATGACCCGAGTGTTGTTGACCACCAGGAGGTCCGACGGCCGAAGCAGATCCGGCAGGTCGGCAAAGATGCGGTGGGACAGCCCTCCGGTGTATCGATCCAGAACCAGCAGCTTGGAGCGGTCCCGCCGGGCCACCGGTTTTTGGGCGATACGATCTGCCGGCAGCAAATAACGGTAATCTTTTAGGGAGAACAAGGGGCCTATCCTCTTCCGATATACACCAGCAGGAGGCCGGAGAGCATCATCACCAGGCCGAAGCCTCGAAGGGCGGCGGGCGGCATTTCCAGCATCTTTTGAATCCAGTGCTGCATTTTCGTAGGAAATGCGGCATACGGAAATCCTTCGACAAACAAGACCATACCGATGACGCACAGGAAAAACTGCATAAGACATTCCTCTGAAGCTGTATACAAATTGGATTACTATAAAACCAACCGCATGGATTTGTCAAAATATTATCTGTTGAAAACTTCCGGAATTCAGCGCCGAGACCGGTCTGATCCGCATTCCATATTGACATCCCTGAATGAGGCCCTTATATCCTTTGAATTGCGTTAATAAAATTCAAAACTTGGGACTTGCTGATACCCTATATCCAAAGGATCAACATGAAAAGAATTTCCATCCATTACCTGCTGGCCACCCTGGTACTCAGCTTCTACGGCGGAGAGGTCTGACCGTTCTTAGCGACCATGCCCCCCGTGACGCTGGGGGTAATCATTCTTGTCTCGTTCAGCATTGCGCTGGCGATTCATAAGCCCCTGGAAAAAAAGGTGGTGTTGTCCGCTTACGAAACCGACCAGCCCAACCGGCAGTTCCTTTTCGATTTCGGACTCTGCATCGGTGCGGGACTGCTGGCCTGGGCGTACAACCGCGCCACCTATCACATTCAGCTAAAATACGGACTGGCTTTCTTCATCGGGTATGCGGCCCTCGGTTTTTTCATCGCTCTGGATATGGCCCTGGCTCGAGAGCGGACGGTGATCGCCGACGCCCTGAAAAGGGATACGGTCCTGCCGCCGCCGAAGCAGCTCTATTCCATGACCCGCCGGTTCTTCCTGGTGGCCCTGGGAACCACGCTGCTCCTGATGCTGGTGATCAGCCTGGTCATCGCCCGGGATATGGTCTGGCTCACCCGAATCCATGAAGACGGTGTCTCCGCCAGTCATGCGCTCTCGGTGGTGATTTACGAGCTGCTCTTTATCGTCGGCATTCTGCTGATCATGGTCATCAATATCGTGGTCTCCTATTCGCGCAACCTGAAACTCCTGTTCACCACCGAAACCGGGGTTCTGGAACAGGTCAGCCGCGGCGATCTCTCCAGACTGGTGCCGGTGGCCACCCACGACGAATTCGGCACCATCGCCGGGCACACCAACAGCATGATTCAGGGGCTCCGCCACAGGCTTCAGCTGATGTCGGCCATCAGCGTAGCCGAAGAGGTGCAGCAAAATCTGCTGCCCAAAGCCCCGCCCCCCATAGACGGCGTGGATATCGCCGGCACCAGCATCTACTGCGAGCAGGTGGGGGGCGACTATTATGATTTTCTGGAGCTGGACGGCGGCCGAATGGGCATCGTGGTAACCGACGCCTCGGGACACGGTGTGGGATCGGCCCTGCACATGACCACGGCACGGGCCTTTCTTCGGTTCGGCACCCGCAATTATGAAGGGCCGGCCAGGCTTCTGGGGGATGTCAATCGGTTTCTCGCCCATGACGCCTCGGAAACGGGGCGCTTTACCACCCTCTTTTTCCTGGAGATTCATCCTCTGGAAAAGCGGCTTCGGTGGGTGCGGGCGGGCCATGACCCGGCCATTTTCTACGATTCGGAGCGAAACGAATTCGAGGCGCTCACCGGCGGCGGCATGGCCCTGGGGATAATTCCCGATTACCACTTCATAGACAATGAACGCCGGGGTTGGCATTCGGGAGATGTCATTCTCATCAGCACCGACGGCATTTCAGAAACCCGCAACAAACAGGGAGACATGTTCGGAACCGATCGGCTCAGGGAAGTGGTCCGGAACCATGCTCTCAAACCTGCGGTGAATATTCTTGAATCGGTCATCAATTCCGTCGCCCAATTCAGAGGCGACAGCCCCCAGGAAGACGATATCACCCTGGTGGTGATGAAACTGCTGTAAGCCGTTCCCAATCGATTCCGCAATTTGCGATCTTCGAATGAACTGGACAAAGAGTGCCAATGGACAACACCCCTCCGAATCTGATGTCGCTGCTGAATCCCCGGTCCATTGCGGTCATCGGCGCCACCAACCGCCCGGGACGCGCGGGCCGCATCATTTTTGAACAGCTCCGCCGGGCGGATATTCCGCTCTTTCCCGTCAACCCCGGAGAAACCGACGTTCTCGGAACACCGGCCTACGCCGAAATAGAGGCCCTTCCCGAGGGCATAGATCTGGCGGTGATCGCCATCAGCGCTCAGGGGGCGGTGGAGGCCGCCGAGGGCTGCGCCCGCAAATCGATTCCGCACATCATTGTCGTAGCCGGCGGATTCCGTGAATCGGGTCCGGAGGGGGAAGCATTGGAAGCACGCCTCGCCGCGCTTTCCCGAAGGTTCGGAAGCAGGGTTCTCGGCCCCAATACGCTGGGGATTTTCCTCCCCCACCACCGCATCGACACCCTGTTTGTGGAGCACGGAGACAAGGCCCTGGCCCGCGGGGGCGGAGCCTCCTTTATCTCCCAGAGCGGATCGGTGGGAGTGGAGGCCCTGGGACTGGCCAGCAATACAGGGTTCGGCATTCGGGCTTTTATCGGCCTGGGCAATGGTTGCGATCTGGATGAGATCGATTTTCTTCCTTATTTTGCCGAAGACGAAGGAACCACCTGCATCGCCCTCTATATGGAAAGCATGCGCAAGGGGCGTTCATTTCTGGCGGCGGCCCGCCGGGCGGCCCTGCACAAACCGGTGGTGGCCCTCAAGGCCGGACGCTCCCCGGCCGGGGCCTCGGCGGTGGTTTCCCACACCGGCCGGCTGGCCGGATCGGATCGGGTCGTCAGCTGCGCATTTCGACAGTTCGGGGTTCAGCGGGTCCCGGATGATGAGGCCTTGTGCGATGCCGCCAAGACACTCTCGATGCTGCCGCCGCCCCGGGGCAACCGAGTGGCCGTGGTAACCCCGGCCGGGGGCTACGGAGTCATGGCCGCCGATTACGTAGAACTCTTCCGGGAATCGGTCCGGCTGAAAATGGCGCGACTCTCCCCCGACACGGAGGATCGCATTCGCACGGAGATTCTCCCGTATGCTTCTCCGCGAAATCCGGTGGATCTCACCGCCAGCGCCAATGACCGAATGGTCGGAAACACCCTGGATGCCCTCTTGAGTGACCCCGGCGTCGATCTGGTCATCTGCATCGCCTTTTTTGCGCCGCCGGCCATCACAGACGCCATGGTCGATGAGATCGCCAGGCGCGCAACGGTTTCGGACAAGCCGGTGATCGTCTTTACCCAGTACGGCCCCTTTACGGACGATTACCTCCGCCGGTTTCACCGCCGCGGAGTGGTAGGCTTCCCCTCTATTCAGCGGGCGGTGCGGGCCGCACGATTTCTGGTGGAGCGGGCCGACATCATCCGGCGGTTGAATCTTCGGTGAAGAGGTTCTCTTTTCACCCGGCTTTCCCAGGATTCCGGTGATATCAAGATCCGAGGGAGGCAATTCTTTTCCATTATCGGGCAGGAGCGGTGAATGGTATTCCAAAGTGCAGCCGGACTGCTGGTGTTTGCCGCACTGGCATGGGGAATGAGCGAAAACCGCAGGGCGGTTCCCATAAAAACGGTGGTGATCGGCCTGGCCATCCAGCTGGTGGTCGGCTTTCTTCTTCTGAAACTTCCCCTGTTCCGGAATCTTTTTCTGGGACTCAACCGGCTGGTCCTGTTTTTGGAGGAGTCGACCCAGGCCGGAACCGCCATGGTCTTCGGGTATCTCGGCGGGGGTGATCTTCCCTTTGAAGAGCCCTTTCCGGGGGCCGGCTATATCCTTGCATTCCGGGCCCTCCCCCTGGTCCTGGTGATGAGCGCCCTCTCTTCCCTGCTCTTCTATTGGAGAATCCTGCCGATGGTGGTGCGCGGCTTTTCCTGGGCGCTTCGACGGACTTTGCGGCTGGGCGGCGCCGAAGGACTGGGGGTTTCCGCCAATGTATTCGTGGGCATGGTCGAATCCCCCCTGTTCGTTCGACCCTATCTGGGGCGGATGACCCGAAGCGAAATTTTCACCCTCATGACCTGCGGCATGGCCACCATCGCCGGCACCGTCATGGTCCTCTATGCGAGCATCCTGAACCGGACCGTGGAAGGCATACTCGGGCATATCCTGACCGCATCCATCATCAGCATCCCCTCGGCGGTGGTGATCGCAAAGCTGATGGTGCCGGAAACCGAAGAGACGACCTCCGGGGAAATGGTCTATCCCGAAAAGGCGCTCTCCGCCATGGATGCCGTCACCAAGGGCACCCTTCAGGGGGTGGAGTTGTTGATCAACATCATCGCCATGCTCATCGTGCTGGTGGCCCTGGTTCATTTGCTCAACCTCTTTTTGGGGATCCTGCCCGAGATCGCCGGAAATCCGGTCACCCTGCAGCGGATTCTGGGGTATTTCATGGCGCCGGTGGTCTGGCTGATGGGGATCCCCTGGTCCGAAGCCCCGGCCGCCGGGGCCCTGATGGGCACCAAAACGGTACTCAACGAGTTCATCGCATACCTGGACCTGAGCCGCCTATCGGAAGAGGCGCTGAGCCCCCGAAGCCGGGTCATCATGATCTACGCCATGTGCGGTTTCGCCAACCCCGGGAGTCTCGGCATCATGATCGGCGGCATGGGAACCATGGTCCCCGAAAAACGGGACGAGATCGTCTCTTTGGGGTTCCGCTCCGTCGTTGCAGGCACCTTGGCCACATGCATGACCGGCGCCGTGGTGGCCATTATCGGACAGTGAACCGGCGGAAATCGGCCCAAAACCCTTGACTATTTTTTTAAGAATCCATAAGCTCCCGTTTCTATCATAGAAAATTCAACCCATGCCGGCGGCCGGTCCCCGAACAATTTCGGATGCCGAAGATCTGAACGATTCGAATGATGGAAAAAGTCGAGGTAGAAAATTCTGTTTCCCGTAAGGCCTCATCAACGGCGAAGAACCCTTCCGTGTGCAAGGAGGTGATGGTCGCCTTTTCCCGTGCTTTCAAAAATCATGCCATTTACCCCCCAGATCATGTAATCCGCCGAAATGCGGTCACCGAGTTTGAGAAAAGATTGAGTGAGGTGATCTCAAAAAAAGATCGGTTCCAGGTCGACGTTGAAAATGACCGCCTTCTCCATGAAGGACAGGTCATTTATCAATCCATCCTCCAAAAAGGGGATATTCCGAACATTCTGTTTCGGGACGGCATTCAGTGGATCGCTTTTGAATCGGGTATCGAGGGGTACGAAATTCTTCGGTTTCTCGAAATTCTGCACCGAAACCGATTTGTAAAAGAAGAAGCGGAAGGGGATATCGTCACCGCCTTGTGGGACGCCGGACTGCCCCATCTTCATTACGAAGCCGTGGATGTGCTCTGGGAGGCCGAACCGCCGGCCGGCGTCGAAAAAGGCAGGCCGGGGGAATATCGGGCATCGGGCGTCTTGAAGGAACCCGACGCTGTTCCGATTCCGGCTTCGGAAATGCCGGTTCAACTTGAGCCGCTCCAGGATGAAGAGAATTTTGCAAAGACGAACCAGAAGGCAGCGCCCCCGGAGCCAATCCATTCTTTAGCCGATTGTCCGGATACTCAGGAAGAGGTCATGAGTATCGCAGCTCCCGAGATCGATCGAGATCTCTGGCGGCTGACCGAAGCGGAACGAAACCAGCTTCATGAGATGGTGGTCCAAGAGGAGAACTGGAACAGCATCGATGATGTGCTGGACGTCCTGGTGGTGATCCTTCAGGAGCAGCAGACAAAAGAAGATTTTTCAACGATCCTGGAATTTCTTGTGGAGGAATTCCGGATGACCCTTGAACAGCTGGAATTTCAGCTCGCGGCCGATCTCCTGGACAAACTCCACCGGATGAAAAATGGCTATCCCGAACCGGATCATTGGGCTCCCCCGCTCCTGGATCAATTCTTTCATACCATTTCAGGCACAAAGGTGCTGAATGCATTCGATGAATGCCGTTCGGAACCGGCGTCGCTCTCCGATGATCAGCTCAAAACGGTGCGCCGGCTCCTGCTTCAGCTTCATCCGCGCGCGGTGTATCCTTTGGGATTGATGCTGCCGGGAACCTCCGATCCCCGTCTTCGAAAACTCTTTGTGGAGATCATCGGCTCTCTTGCCGATATCGATCCGGTCCGACTGGAGAAGCTGTTGGAACATCCGGACGACCAGCTGGTTCGGCAGATGGTGTTTATCCTCGGACACTTGAAGCATCCGGACGCGGTTCCCCTGCTGGCCCGAATGCTTTCCCACCCCTCAGATTCCATTCGAAAACAGGCCATGAAGGCGATCATCTCCCGGGGAAGCGGCACACTTTCCAAACTCTTTCCCTTGATTGAAGATCCCAGTCCGGAAATTCGCCGGAAAATTCTCGGTCTACTGGCGCGTCGGCGAAGCAGCCAGGCGGAAAGCCTGCTCCTGGAATACCTGTCGGAAGGCCGTTTTCAGATCGATGAACCCCTTCATGTAATCGCATGCTATCATGCCCTGGGCCGGTGCGGGTCTTTTCAGTCCATTCCGTTTTTGCGCGCCGTGCTCCTGGAGAAAGGCTGGCGGTCCATCATCGGGCTGGAAAAACCGTATGAGCGGCAGGGTGCCGCCATGGCCCTGTTGGAGCTGAAGATGGAAATGGCCGAAGAAATTCTGCAGAAGGCTGCCCGGAGCCGCTTCACCTCGATTCGCAAGGCCTATGAAAGGGCCTTTGAGGCGGTGAGGTGAAGAAATCCGCCCCGCCTCGCGAATCGAATGAAGAGATCCGATCCGCCGCCGAGGAGGCGTTTATTCAAGAACTCTGCCGGTTGATCGGCATCGTCCGAATACACCGAGAAAACAATCGATTGGTTCTTCAATGCGCCGAAACCTTCATCCGCAGCATCTTCGCCCTGGTGGCGGAGGAAGATTATGTCACCATTCAATTTGTTCGGGGCCGGGTTTTTCTTCAGAATCAAAAGGTCGCATATCGCCGAGATTACGAGATACTGATGAAAAAATTATCCGCTTTTTTCAGCGAACGGTCCATCGGCGGGCTCCGCTTTCATACCAGCATTTCAGATGCACCGATCCAGGCGCTCCTCACCTTCGCCCGCTTGTTGAATGAGGCCGGAAAGGAGAAAAACCCGTTGGGCCCGTCTGCCCGGAAACTTACCGATGCGGGGATCGCCTGGGTGGAAATCCTGCATGAACCGCATTCCCGAGAGGATGACCGGGAGTCGGAATCGACCGATGCGGCGATGATCGCCAGAAAGACCTATGCCCAGGTACTGGCATCGGTGCAGGAGGTCGCCCAAAAGGTTCGGGCTCAAGAACGGGCGGGCATCGGCAAAACCCTCCGCATGGCCCAGAACATGGTGGACCTGATGATGACGGACGAATCGATGTTCAAGGCGCTGAGCACCATCCGCATTTATGACGACTATACCTATTCCCATTCGGTCAATGTCGCCATTCTATCCATGTGCCTGGGGAAGCATATCGGCCTTTCTAAAAATTCCCTGGAGCGTCTTGGTCTGTGCGGACTTCTCCACGACATCGGAAAGGTGGAGGTGCCGGAGGAAATTTTGAACAAACCGGGAAAACTGAACCGGGACGAACGCGAAGAAATGAAAAAGCATGCGCTCAACAGCGTCCGCCTGATTGTAAAAATAAAAGCGAGCCGGGACCGCAAGGCCCGATTGCTGCTTCCTCCGTTTGAACATCACCTGAAATTTGATTTGACCGGATATCCCCAGACCCCTCGAAAAAAGCCGGTCTCCCTGTTCGGCAGAATTCTGAGCATTGCGGATGTATACGACGCGATCACCTCGCCCCGGGTCTATCGTCCCTCCATCCTGAGCCCCGACCGCGCTCTGGGGATGATGCTGAAAGGGGCGGGAAAAGACTTCGATCCGATTCTGATCAAGGTCTTTATCAACATGCTGGGGGTATATCCGATCGGAACCCTGCTCGAACTGGACACCCAGGAACTGGCCCTTGTCAAGGACACACAGCAAGCCGCCGACCGGCCCAAAGTCATACTGCTGATCCCGGACGGAAAAGGAGGCTTCGACACGGGAGAGCAGGTGAATTTGGACGACAGAGACCCGACCACCGGTACCTACCTTCGAAAGGTCATTCAAAGCTACCATCCTTCGGCCTTCAACATTCAACCCTCGGAATTCATTTTCTAGATTTTGCCTTCTCGCCCAACTGTAGATTTTTCTGATCGGCGAGAAAGTTTTTCACTCCCGCCTTGAAAAAATCCCTTCAATCCGGCGCGACAATCTGGCTCCGGACCTGCTTGACAAAAATTCATGTCGTCTTATTTTCTTACCATTATTGAAGTGGATGTATTCGATTTTTAGGGATATTTAGTTTTTTTTATTGTGATTGATCATCTTGTTTTCTTTATTCCATCTTCTGATAGGAATCCATGATTTCATATCCAAAACAACGGGGAGAGTGTACTGGCCCATGACAAAGAAAGAGAATTCAGCCGAACAATATGATGACCGGGATTCGGAACTGGAAGAAAATGAAACGATTTCGGAAGATAGGGATGAGCCGGGTTCGCCCGATGAGCAGGAAGCCGCCGAGGAGGTATCCGACGGGATAGACCCTGAGGATGACGCCAGAGCCGAGTTGGAGAGCAGATTAGAGACCGCCGAGCAGGCGCTTCAGTCGGAACAGGACCGATTCACGCGCCTTTACGCGGAGTTCGAAAATTATAAAAAACGAACCGCGCGGGAGATGGGAGAATTTCGAAAATATGCCACCGAATCCCTCATTAAAGAGTTGATTCCGGTGGTGGACAATCTTGAGCGGGCGATTTCCTCGTCCGGTGAGGAGACGCAGGACAAAAGCTGCATCCTGGAAGGGGTGGAGATGACCCGGAAGGAGATTCTGCGGGTTCTTGAAAAATACCAAGTCAAGCCCATCGAGGCGATGGGCATGCCGTTCGATCCCAATTTTCATGAAGCGGTGGGGCAGGAGGAAAGCGAAACCGAAGGAGACAACATCGTGGTTCGCGAACTGCTCAAGGGCTACACCATGCATGACAGACTGATCAGGCCGTCCATGGTGATCGTTTCCAAGGCAAAGCCCGTTGGAAATGAATAAATATCAAACTTCTAAAACCAGTCCAATTTTAAATCAAGTCAAGGAGGAGAAGAAATGGGTAGAATTATAGGGATAGATCTGGGAACCACCAATTCATGTGTGGCGGTGATGGAAGGAGGTGAGGCCAAGGTCATTACCAATCCGGAAGGCGGCCGGACCACGCCGTCCATCGTCGCTCTTTCCGAAAGCCAGGAACGAATGGTCGGCCAGGTGGCCAAGCGCCAGGCCATCACCAATCCGGAAAATACCGTTTTCGGAGTGAAACGGCTGATCGGCCGCAAATATGATTCCCCCGAAGTGCAGAAAGACACCAAGATACTGCCTTACAAAATCGAAAAGGCATCCAACGGCGACGTTCGCATCAATCTCAGGGGCAAGCAGTACAGCCCCGCTGAAATCTCATCCTTTATTCTGGCCCATATCAAAAAATATGCCGAAGACTACTTCGGGGAAGCGGTCACCGACGCGGTCATCACCGTGCCGGCCTACTTCGACGACAGCCAGCGACAGGCCACAAAGGATGCCGGCAAAATCGCAGGCCTGAATGTACTTCGCATTATCAATGAACCCACAGCGGCCTCCCTGGCCTACGGCCTGGATAAGAAAACTGAAGAGAAAATCGCGGTCTTCGACCTGGGCGGCGGCACCTTCGACATTTCCATTCTGGAAATCGGTGAAGGGGTATTCGAGGTGAAATCGACCAACGGCGACACCCACCTGGGCGGTGAGGATTTCGACCTGCGGCTGATCGACTACCTGGCGGACGAGTTTAAAAAAGACCAGGGGATCGATCTTCGCAATGACAAGATGGCCCTGCAGCGCTTGAAAGAGGCGGCCGAAAAAGCCAAGATGGAACTCTCCACCGCCATGGAGACCGACGTCAACCTGCCGTTTATCACCGCCGATGCCAGCGGACCCAAGCATCTCAATATTCGAATCACCCGTTCAAAGCTGGAAGGGCTGGTGAGCGACCTTCTGGACAACCTCGAAGGCCCCTGCCGGACCGCCCTCAAGGATGCGGGGCTGAGCCCCAAGGAAATCAACGAGGTGATTCTGGTGGGCGGCATGACCCGAATGCCTGCGGTTCAGGAACGGGTCAAGAAGATATTTGAAAAAGACCCCCACAAGGGCGTCAACCCCGACGAGGTGGTCGCCGTCGGCGCCGCCATTCAGGCCGGCGTTCTCAAAGGGGATGTGAAGGATGTGCTTCTGCTGGACGTCACACCGCTGTCGCTGGGCATCGAAACCCTGGGCGGGGTTATGACCCGCCTGATCGAAAAGAACACCACCATCCCCACCCGGAAAAGCCAGATCTTTTCCACGGCGGCGGACAACCAGCCGGCGGTATCCATCCATGTACTTCAGGGCGAGCGGGAGATGGCCGCAGACAACAAGACCCTCGGACGGTTTGATCTTGCAGATATCCCGCCGGCCCCGAGAGGCGTGCCCCAGATCGAGGTCACCTTCGACATCGACGCCAACGGCATTGTCCATGTATCCGCCAAAGACTTGGCCACCGGTAAGGAACAGTCCATTCAGATCACCGCTACCAGCGGTCTGTCCAAGGAAGAGATCGACAAGCTGGTCAAGGATGCGGAAATGCACTCCGAAGAAGACAAGAAGAAAAAGGATCTGGTAGAAGCCCGGAACCATGCCGATGCCCTGATATACCAGACGGAAAAATCCCTGCGGGATCTCGGGGAAAAGGTGGACGCCGCCACAAAGAGCGATGTGGAATCCAAAATATCGGCGCTTCGCGAATCGATCAAGGGGAATGATACCGAGGAGATCAAACGTCTCAGTGAAGAATTGACCCAGGCCTCTCATAAGCTGGCCGAGGCCATGTATCAGCAGGCGTCCGGACAGCCCGGCGCCGAAGCCGGCGGTGCCCAAGGACCCGAAGGAGCCCAGGCCGGCGGCGAAGCATCCCAGGAAGAGGATGTGGTGGATGCCGATTTCGAAGAGGTCAAAGAAGAGAAAAAGTAAAGCCTGCCAAAGTAGAATTTTATCTACAAAAATCCCGCGGATGGTTTCCATGCCGCGGGATTTTTTTTAGATCCGCCTGCCGGTTATTTTTGGTACCATTCCCCGCTTTCCTTCTGGAGCCACTCCCCGGGTGGGGCCAATTCCCGGAGCTGGGCGGCCCGGCGTTTCCCGACCAGCTCCACGGGAACCCCCTGCTGTTTGGCGATGGCCGCATATACCACGGCCCGATCCTGGTTTTCGGCTTTGACCACCTCCGGCTTTTCCCGCTGATCACCCACGAATTCCAGAAAACCGAGGTTGTTCTCACCGACGATGCCCCTGGCCTTCAGCTCGTCGATGATCGGAAGCCGGTCTTTCATCCGTGCCTTGATGTCCTGCGCTGCGGCCGGTCCGGAGAGAAAAAGAGACCCGGCCAAAAGTCCGCATAAAAATACCAGCAGTCCATGTCTTTTCATTCCACATCTCCTTGTTATATCATTGAATGATCATTCCCGCGTATCGATAATTCATTTCTCGGTTTCAAGATCCTCCCGGGCTGCGTCGATTTCACCGAAATAATCCTCAAGCGCCCGATCGACCTTGACCCGCACATTGACATTGATGGTCATCGGTTTTACCTCCACCACATGCTCGGTTCGGACCGGGTCCACCTTGACTCGGTGCTGGGTGCAGGCCGACAGCCACAACAGCGAGCCGGCCGTCCATACCAGCACCCCTTTTTTCAGCATCATTGTTCGTCTCCTCATTGCAGCATATCCCATATGCCTTTGAATCGTAAAATTTTGTTCAGCGGTACCTCGAGATTTACATTGAGCCGAATGCCCTGAAATCGCGATACCTGTCCGCCGGCCTCCATTCGAACAAACCCGCCGGCTTCCGCTTTATACACAAAGGGGAGCGGGTCAACCGGTTGTCCGTCGAACTGCAAATCAAGAACAAGCATTTCCCCTTCGGTCTCCATGCGGATTCGAACCCAGTCATATTCATAATTCTTGAGGGCCTCCCGGGCAAGGTCGATCTGCGCATACTGAGGGGTCCCCTCGGGAATGCCGGCGGTCAGCATCTGGGCACCGGTCACCTGAATGGTTCCGCCGGCTCCGGGGGTGGAATAGAGAAATCCGTCGTCGAAGAGAATTTTTCCATCGGAATAACGGACCGGAATTCGGCCGTTGACCGCCCCTTCCCCCGCCGCCTGAGCGACGCCGAATTGTTCCAGCAGATCCGCCAGGTTCAACCGGTCACAGTACAGGATGATATCATATTCGTCGACCCCGGGAAAGATTCGCAAGGCCTGCGCGCTGACCAGGCCGTCGCACCATTGAACTCGGGCCTTTTCCAGCAGTACCGATTCCCCCGATTCCACCTGAAACTGAACCCGAAAATCATTCATAAGAATCTTTCCGATCGCTATCTTTTCCACCGTCAGCACCTGGCCCGGTCCGCTCCGCAGATTCAGCAGGTCCGGCATGACCAGCTCCAGTTGAATATTCTCGGCGGCCAGATCCCCCGTCTTCACCCGGAGGTTTCCGTTTTCCAGGGCCATAACCGCCGATGCGGAAGTTCCGGTGGAATCGGATATCAGGGTTCCGGACCATTCCATTCTTCCGTTCACGGTCACCCCTTGCACTTCCGGCAGAAGGGTCGACAAATCCAGGGGCGCCTCTACGGCAACTCCCCCGTCGAACCGGATTTCGGTGCGATTCGCGCCGTTTCGAAAGTTCGAACTCCCGTCGATTGCGATCGTGGCGCCGGGAAGCGGTTCTGCGGAAGCATTTCCGGTAAATGCCACCCCTTTCCGGGACTGTTGAAGGCTACCGGTAAGGCTGCCGATCCGGCGGTCGCGCCACCGAATACCGGCCACCGAAAATTCACCCCGCTTCTCGGACGCGGCCCAGGGCCACTTCAACGGAATGTTCCCCCGAATACCGGTGAGCCGGGTCTCGGAAGCCGAATGGTCGATCCGCCCCTCGGCCAGGGAAAATGCGCCGTCCACATTCAAGGGGCCTGCTCCGGAAATTTTCCATGTACCGGCCATGGTGGAACGGGGAAGGTGGATTTCCAACTCCGGCGTCCGAACAACGGCATCCGAAGCGGTCAGTTCCATCGAGCCGTTCAGGGTACCGTCACGGTCGAATCGGACATCCCCTTTCAGAGAGAGCGCGGTACCTGCCGCGGCCACCTCCCCGGCCGCCTCGGGTCCGGGCAGCGTGATTCGGTATTCGGCCTGTCCGCCGTCCGGGCCGCCCCGACCCGAAATGGTGACCTCCGGACTCCCGGCATGAATCGTCTGCTCCCTTATTTGGACGCCCCACCCCCTGGAAGGGTTTACATCAGAGGGAATATTTTTGAAACCGAAGTCCCAGGCGCCTTCTTCACCGAAACGACTTGAAAAACCCAGCCCAAGATGCAGGGGATCGATCACCTGAAAGGGAAGATTTTTCTCATCACCGTTTTTTTCCAGAAAGAGTTTGAAATGACCCGATGTGCGGATGCCGCCCGATTTCTGCTCCACACGGGCTTCCAGGTCGGTGACCCCCAGGGGAACCGGCGAAGCCAGCGCGAAACCGCCGGCGCTCATCCGCCAGTTCCGCCCTTCCGTGGTTTGCACCTCCATGCGCAGGGGCGCCCCCGCTTCCGCAGCCTGAAGCTGAAATTCCCGGTATGCCGAACCGGTATTCCGAAACCGGAGAGAAGCCCGGCCCGATGCGATTTCAAAGGGATTCCATCGAAATGCGCCCTCGGCCTCAAGATCCAGTTCTCCGGCCAGCCTCAAACCCGGCACTGTGCCGACAAGATCCGCAAACCGCTCCGGATGAAACCGGTCCGCCGTGACCTTCAGGTGAACCGTTTGCGAAGCGGATTCAGCTTTCAACGCAAATGTAATCTTCTGATTCCGGGGAAGGAGATGAATGGTGCCGTGAAGGACCGATTCTTCTCCCTGTTTTTCGAGTGAAAAACTTGCCTGGAGAGGGATGCGATAGGTGGAATCATCCTGCCGGGTGAAGAAAACCACCGCATTTTGAATCTCGAGGGATTCAAACGAAAAGGGAAGATCAAGCGGAAAGGATGCCTTTGCGGCATCGGATTCAGGGGGCGGGCCTTCGGTAAACCGCCCCGGATCGAGCCCCCGGATAGAGAATTTTCCTTCCCGATAGGCGCAATGGAATTCGACCCCGCTGATGAAGATTCGCTTCACATGCCTGCCGGTCAGTTCGGCGGGGTGATAATCGAGGCGAAGGACATCCGCGGAAAAGGCTTCTTGATCTTCCGGTCCGAGGCGCACCCATGCGATATCCGCGCCGGTGGCCCCAATGTTTCGAACCTCCCAGGTAAACCCCTCGAGCCCTGCACTGCGAATCATTTCGGAAAATGGAGCCGAATTGAGATATCGGGGCAGCAGAAAATAGAATACCGCCGGGACGATGAGGATCAGGAGCAGGGCTCCAAGTGACAGGAAAATAGATGTTCGTTTCCATCCCATGCGTGTGGCATCGCTCCTGATTTCAATCCCTTCTCGACCGCTTTTCAGGGCAAGGATATGGGCCGGGTTTATCCGCCGTAATCCACCTTGTCCTCCGCCGTTTGCAATTCCTCTTCGGTCACCAGCCCCCGTTCGATGAGAAGCGGACCGATGCCGGCCCGCCGAAGGTCCTCATTGGCGATGATGCTGT
>JBEPWQ010000065.1:0-16191 GCA_041642315.1 Desulfobacteraceae bacterium
TATTTCCCAAGGATTTTACCGTGGTGGAAATTCTGGAAGATGTCCGGCCGGACCCGGCCGTATTGGCGGCCTGCACGAAATTTTCCCGGATGGGGTATCGTTTGGCACTGGATGATTATGTGTTGAATGGAGCCGACATGCCTCTGGTCGAATTGGCCGACATCATCAAAATTGATCTGAGAAAAACTTCGATGGAGCAAGCATTCTCCCTGATACACCGCTTCGGGGACAAAAGTATCCGTTTTATAGCTGAAAAAGTGGAAACCCACCAGGAGTACCTATCGGCCGTTGAGATTGGATTCGATTATTTTCAGGGCTATTTCTTCTGTAGGCCGGAAATTTTTCATAGCAAGGAAATCACCGGGTCCCAATTGATAATGCTTCAGGTCATCGCCGAAATCAGCAAACCTGATTATGACCTGGATGCCATGGAAAATTTGCTGCGACAGGACTTGTCCATCTCCTACAAACTCCTCAGGTATATCAATTCCGCATTTTTCAGACGAATCCAGGAAATCACCTCTTTGAAGCATGCCATACTGCTGTTGGGCTGTGAAGAGATGCGGCGGTTTATTTCTTTGGTGGCCTTGTCGAAGCTCGCCCCGAAAAAACCGGATGAATTGATCCGTTCTTCCTGTATCAAAGCAAGATTCTGTGAATCGCTGGGAATCCTGGCCGGAAAGGCGGATCTGAAAAACGATCTGTTCCTGGCGGGCATGTTTTCCAATATTGATGCGGTTTTGGATCAACCCTTACAAAAAATCCTGGAAGAGCTTCCTTTCTCGATGAACATCAAAGATGCGCTGTTGCACCAGGAAGGCAGCCTCGCAGGAATGCTTGCCCTGGCCGATAGATATATCAAAGGGGAATGGGGTCAATTTCGGAACTGGGCTGAAAAACTCCAGGTCCCGGAAGAGAAGATACCGCCACTTTATGCGGATGCCTGCCTTCGAGCGGACGCAATGACTTTTTAAACTCAAAAGGCGTAACCCTTCCGGATCACGCCTTTACAATATTGATGGTGCCGAAGGCCGGACTTGAACCGGCACGGGCGTGGCCCACTACCCCCTCAAGATAGCGTGTCTACCAAGTTCCACCACTTCGGCACAGGGTATGTAAATTACATCTATATTTCAGTTCGCACCCTCTTCGACCGGCGCTGTTTCACCGGCCGTGGGCTCGGTTTCAGTGCCGCTGTCGGGCTGTGTGGCGGGCGCCGGTGCTTCCGCTTCGGGTTCCGCCGCCGGCTGGGGTGTCGAATCGGACGGCACCGCCGCCGGCTGGGGTGTCGAATCGGACGGCAACGGTGCTGCTTCTTCCACAGGCGCTTCGACTTCCACCCGGTTCATCACCGAACTGCCCACGGGATGGCTGGAGATATACGCCAGCACCAGGGAGGTGAGCATAAAGACAATCGCCGCCCCTGTGGTGGCCTTGCTCAGAAAAGTGGATGCGCCGGTGCTGCCGAAAAGGGTCTGACTGGAACCGCCGCCGAAGGCCGCCCCCATATCGGCTCCCTTGCCGGTCTGAAGCAGAACGATCATGATCAGCGCGATACAGACAATCACATGAATAATAATGAGTAATGCGGTCATTGAATCAATTTTTTAGGAGTCTATTTATTATATCGGACGATTTTGCTGAAGGTTTCCGCCTCCAGACTGGCGCCGCCCACCAAAGCCCCATCAACGTCTTTCATATCCATCAGCTCCTTTATGTTCGCCGGCTTGACGCTTCCCCCGTACTGAATTCTGAGAGAAGCGGCCAAATTTACCCCGAACATATCGCGAATCAAGGAGCGGATATAGGCATGAACCTCCTGCGCCTGTTCTTTGGTGGCGGTCTTTCCGGTGCCGATCGCCCAGACCGGTTCATAGGCGATGACCAAATCTTTCAGGTCATCCAAAGAAAAGCCTTGTAACCCGTTTTTAACCTGTTTGTCAAGCACGGAAAACGTTTTTTCCGCTTCTCTTTGCGATTCCGATTCCCCGACACAGAGTATCGGGATCAGATTGTGATCGAGAGCGGCCCGGATGCGCTTGTTGACGGTCTCATCCGTCTCTTGGAAATATTGCCTCCGTTCGGAATGACCGATGATCACGTACTTGCAGCCGGCAGCCACCAGCATAGGCGGGGAAATCTCGCCGGTATAGGCACCTTCCGTTTCCCAGAAGAGGTTCTGTGCCCCCAATGTCACCGGGCTCTGCTCGATTACTTTTTGAACCGCATCCAGCGCCGTAAAAGCCGGGGCGATCATTACGTCCACATCGGTGGCATCCGCAACCAGTCGGGACAGCTGCTCCGCTGTTTTTGCAGCCTCGGGAGCTGTCTTGTTCATCTTCCAGTTGCCTGCGATAAACGGTCTTCGCGCCATTTTTTCTCCTTCCACTCCTATGATTGATCAACGGGGGGAACCAATAGACATTTCGTTCCGATCCCCGCTGTTGATTCAAACAGCTGTTGATTTCGTCGAGGGTATCAGCTACAGCTGCCTTCCGATCATGGCCATGACATCGACCATGCGGCTTGAATAACCGTACTCATTGTCATACCACGAGAGAACCTTGACCATATTGTCCACGACGTAGGTATTGGGCGCATCCACGATGGAGGAAAGCGACGAACCGTTGAAGTCGGAGGAGACCAGCGGTTGATCGCAATACCCGAGAATGCCCGAGAGCATCCCTTCGGAGGCTTCCTGTAAAGCATTGTTGACATCGGTGGCGGTTACTCCGGATTTATCGATATTGACCACGACATCCACCAAAGATACATTCGGGGTCGGCACCCGCACCGCCAGGCCGTTCAGTTTTCCGGAGAGTTCGGGCAGCACCAGAGCCACCGCACGGGCCGCGCCGGTGGTGGTGGGAATCATGGACAGGGCCGCGGCACGGGCCCGGCGCAGATCTTTGTGGGGAAAATCGAGCAGACGTTGATCGCCGGTGTAGGAATGGATCGTGGTCATCAGCCCGCGCTGAATTCCGAAATTCTCCAGAAGCACTTTGGCGACAGGCGCCAGACAATTGGTGGTGCAGGAGGCATTGGAAACAATATGATGTCGCTGCGGTTCGTACTGACTGTCGTTGACCCCCATTACCAACGTGATATCCGGCTCTTTGGCCGGGGCCGAAATGACCACCTTGCGGGCCCCCGCCTCCAAATGCTTGGAGGCGCTTTCCGCGTCCCTGAAAAGACCGGTGCATTCGGCGACGATTTCGACCCCCAGATCTTTCCAGGGCAGCTGGGACGGGTCCTTGACCGAAGAAATCGCGACCGGCTTCCCATCCACGCGAATGGAATCTTCTCCGGGCGTGACATCCGCTTTCAGCGTGCTGTGGACCGAATCATATTTCAGCAGGTAGGCCATCGTCTTCGAATCCATAAGGTCATTGATCGCTACGACTTCCACATCCGGATTATTCAAAGCGGCTCTGAAAACAAGCCTTCCGATTCTTCCAAAACCATTGATAGCCACTTTCGTGCTCATAATTTTCCTCCTTCTTTTCCGCTTATAGAGCTTCTTCAAGCCCCCTGGTGAGGATAAGGGCCGATTCACCGTTATCCAAGAAATATCCCGCCCTTTTCCCGCTATTTAAAAATCCCAGCTTTCGGTAGAGATTCAGGGCCGACGCATTTGAGGGCCGCACCTCCAAAACGGCGGTCCTCGCTCCCGAGGCCCTGCCCTCGTGAAGGCCCTTCCCGAGCAACCGATAGGCGATGCGCCTTCCGCGCCAGGAAGGCAACACCCCGATTCTCAGAATATCCATCGCATCTATGATCATTCGGTAACAGAGGTAGCCGAGAACCGGCACCGCCGCACTCCCGGCCACCCACAGCCTTGAGGACTCGTTCGCCAGTTCTTCTTCAAAGGAACGCCGGCTCCAGGAACTTGAAAAACAAGCCCGCTCCAATGTGAGCAGCGCTTCCAAATCGGCTTCGTCGGCCGTGCGCAGACGGAGATGCTGCAAGGTCACCCCCGCTTATTGCCCCTGAGAATTCCGCTGGCGAGGGAAATGGATCGCTTGCCGAAGGCCTCCAGGCATTCGGCCAGTTCACCCAGGCTCATTTTGTCTCGGCTGTTCACCGCCTTGATCAAAATCGGAAGATTGACCCCCGAAATCACCTCCACCCGCCCCTCTTCCAAAAAGGAGTAGCTGAGATTAGACGGGGTGCCGCCGAACATGTCGGTCAAAATAAGGACCCCCTTTTTTCGATCGACTGTGTTGAGTCCCCGGGTAATTTTTCCGCGAAGCCGGTCCACGCCTTCATTCAAGTTAATGGATACCGCTGTCACGACCTCGGGAGGCCTGCTGAGGATCATTTCCGCTGTTTCAATCAGTGCAACACCGAGGTTGCCATGGGTTACAATCACTATCCCTATCATCGCTGTCCTATCAGAGAAATCGCTTTTGCAGAGCTTAGAATCATTTTCCGATGTCGCGATGGGTCAACTGCACCCACCGGTCGGTTGATTGAATATGTGAAAAAATCGAAATCGCGATCGCCACGGAGCGATGCCTGCCGCCGGTGCAACCGATGGCGATAGTCAAATACGCCTTGCCTTCCCGCTCATAAAGCGGAATCAGATAATCGAGCAGGCCTTGGTATTTGTTGAGAAATTCTCTGGTGTCGTTTCGATTCAATACAAAATCCCGGATTTCAGGACTTCTGCC
This sequence comes from Desulfobacteraceae bacterium, assembly GCA_041642315.1. Taxonomy (GTDB): domain Bacteria; phylum Desulfobacterota; class Desulfobacteria; order Desulfobacterales; family Desulfococcaceae; genus JAABSQ01. The sequence continues at coordinate 4,674 of JBEPWQ010000065.1, forward strand.
GTCCAAAGGCTTCAATTTCGGGATAAAATACGGATTGGTCAGGAATCGAACGTCCATGATCAGATCGGCATCCTCAGGCACCCCGTGTTTAAAACCGAAAGAAAGTACATTGATCCGCATGGGCACCCGCTGAATATTCTGTCGAGCGATATCGAGAATGACCGATTTGAGTTCGTGGACCGTATATCGGCTGGTGTCGATCACATGATCGGCGTCTTCCCTCAACGGGGCCATCGCTTCTCTTTCCGCACGAATTCCCTCCAACAGCCGCCTGCCGTTCTCCAACGGGTGGTGGCGTCGAGTCTGACTGTACCGGCGAAGAAGCGTCTTTTCATCCGCCTCCATAAACACGACTTTGAAATCCCATCCCTTGCTTTGTATGGCGGCAAAAATCGGCGGATATTTGTCTAAAAACCCTTTTTCACGAAGATCCATAACGAATGCAAGGCCCGAAATCTCGCTCTTGAGGGGAAGCTTTAGAAACCGGGGCAGCAAAGTGACCGGCATATTGTCCACACAGTAATATCCGGCATCTTCAAAAGCGGCCATCGCGGTGCTTTTGCCGGAGCCCGACAATCCGGTGATGATGACGATCCTCAACTGTTTTGTAGTCGTGTTTACGATACCTCGTCCTCTTCCCCGATGATACGAATCACCGTTTCGGGGTCCTCGGCTTGAAGCAGGCGTTCTTTGAACAGATCATTCTTCAAAATACGGGATATCTGGGACAACAGCTTCAAATGAATGTCGATGGAATTCTCCGGCGTGATCAGGAGAAAAAAAATATGCGTAGGAAGGTCGTCGATCGATTCGAAATCGACGCCGTTGCGACTGATTCCGAATCCCAGCATCAATGAATCGAGCCCCTTCAATTTTCCGTGAGGTATGCCGATTCCCCCGCCGATACCGGTACTGCCCAGCCGTTCCCTGTCCAGCAGAACGCGGGCGAGATCCCGGTACCTCATTTGGGAAATATCGGCAAGCGGTTTCACCAGTTCTTCGATAACACCTTTTTTGTCCCGAGATTTCAAATCGACCAGAATCGCGTCTTTTTGCAACACATTAAGAATTTTCATAATAATTAAAAATACCCCCGAAGGCGGTATAATGCCTTCAGGGGTTTACATCCTGCTCCTATGTGAGCTTTCGGTCCTTGTCACCAATATAAGGCGACCCGGCCGAAAATCAATTCTGTTGGGGGTTACGAGTGGGATTCGGTCCGTCAGCGGGTGGGCTGAATCAGACCGTAATGGCCGTCGTTACGACGATAGACAACATTGATCTGTTCGGTCCTCGCATTGGTGAATACGATAAAGTTGTTATCAGCGAGGTTCAGTTGCATCACCGCTTCCTCCGCATCCATCGGTTTATAATCGATGGTTTTTATGATAATTTCACCATCCGTTTCTTCGTCCGGAGGGATCACCTCTTCAAACCGCTTGGCCATGGCGTCGGCCTTGGCTCCGCCTTTTCGTTTTCGAATTTTCTGTTTGCTTTTTTTGATCTGTTTTTCGAGTTTGTCCAGGACCATATCGATGGCGGAATACATATCGTTGGTCTCTTCCTTGCCGTTGATCTTTAATCGATCACCCATAATTTTAATTTCTGCGGTATGACGAAACTTTTCCACGGAAAGAACCACATTCGCCTCGGCGGGATTGTCGAGCAACCGATCGAATCGGTCCAATTTGTCCTGCACATAGGCTTTGAGGTTGTCGGAAGGATCAATATTCTTAAATGTCACCGAAGTCTGCATAGTCGCCTCCCTAGTACTGTTTGCGTTTGTTAGAGGGCAAAATCCTCATCATCTCTCGGTATTTGGCCACGGTTCTCCGGGCGATGTTGATATTGGCATCCTTCAGCATCTGTGAAATTTTGTCGTCGCTGAAGGGTTTTTTCGGGTCCTCATTTTCAATTATTCGGCGGATCTTCTCTTGAACACTGGCTGAGGCGATGGCATCTCCATGAACCCGGTTGATGGAACTGTTGAAAAAATACTTCAGTTCGAAAATCCCCTGGGGGGTATACACATACTTGTTGGTAGTCACCCGGCTGATGGTCGATTCATGCATTTCGATATCCTCGGCCACATCCCTCAGGACCATCGGCTTCAGATGGGCGAGCCCCTTTTCAAAAAAATCCCGCTGAAATTTAAGAATGCTTTCCACGACCTTGTAAATCGTCTTCTGCCGCTGCTGAATAGATTTGATCAGCCAGGCCGCCGAACGCATTTTTTCCTGCATGTATTCCCTGGCGCCGCCGGCACCCTTGTCGCCCTTAAAGATGGCGTTCTGGTAAAATGAATTGACCCGAAGCTTGGGCATGCCGTCATCATTCATGACGATGACGAAATCATCTTCGACCTTGTACACGTAAATATCCGGATTGATGTAGTGGGATTCCTCATCGGTGAATTGACGCCCAGGCCTCGGCTCCAGCCTTTTGATGATATTCACCGCCTCGACCACCTGGTCGATATCGGTTTTCAAAGCCTTGGCGATGGCTTTGTAATTTCTGTTTTCCAGGTGGACCAGATGGTTCTGAATGATTTCCACCACCCGCGGCTCATCACAACCGTAATACTCGGCCTGAATCAGAAGGCTCTCCTGCAGATTCCGGGCGCAAACCCCGATGGGATCAAAAGTCTGGAGCAGGCTCAGTATTTTCTGAATCAGTTCCGGATCGGCCCCGCCCGTCTCCGCCAATTCTTCCGGAGAGACCTGGAGATATCCGTCCCGATTCAGATTGCCGATGACCAGACAGCCGATTTCCCGCTCCTCCTCCGTAGGCGAGGTCAGCAGCAGCTGCCAGAGCAGGTGATCGCTGAGAGATTCTCTCTTGGAAACAAAGGCTTCATATTGAGGGGCCTCTCTCTCTTCCGTCTCAAAGTTGACCCGTCCCGGAGAATTGTAGTTGTCCATATAACTGGACCAGTCGATATCTTCGCGAATCTTTTCATTGATGGTGATCTCTTTGGGGGCGCCGTCATCTCTGTTATCGAGGGAATCGGATTCCTGCCGTTCTCCGGGGGATTCATCCCCCTGGACCTCCCCGACATCCTCCAAGGCCGGATTTTCCTCCAGTTCCTGGCGAATCGTGTCCATCAACTCCAACCGAGACAGCTGGAGCAGCTTGATCGCCATCTGGAGTTGGGGAGTCATCACCAACTGCTGGGTCAATTTAAGTTGTTGTCTGAGTTCAAGTGCCATTTTATAACCTGAATTCTTTCCCTAAATAAAAGCGCCGGGCGGTTTCGCTGGCGGCGATCTTCCCGGGGGGCCCGGCTTCGATGACCTCGCCCGCGTTGAGAATATAGGCGAAATCACACGCCCCGAGGGTTTCCCTGACATTGTGATCGGAGATCATAATCCCGATTCCCCGCCGTTTCAGATGTCCGATAATGTTCTTGATATCGATAACCGCCAAGGGGTCCACCCCCGCAAAAGGCTCATCCAGTAAAATAAACGACGGATTGGTCGCCAGTGCCCGGCTGATCTCAAGGCGGCGTCGCTCTCCGCCGGACAGCAGGCCGGCCTTCTGATCCACCAAGTGTTTTATTCCCAGCTCCTCCAGAAGCAATTCGGTTCTTTCCTCTCGCTCCTTTTTGGAAAGAGGAAAAAACTCCAGAATCGCCAGAATATTTTGCTGGACGGTAAGCTTCCGAAAAATGGATGTTTCCTGGGGGAGATATCCGACGCCTCGGCGGGCCCTCAAATACATGGGATAGTCGGTAATATCGTCACCGTCAAGAAAAACCTTTCCGCCGTCGGGTCGGATCATCCCCACGCACATGTAAAAGGTGGTGGTTTTACCGGCCCCATTGGGGCCGAGCAGGCCGACGACCGACCCGCTTTCCACATGGAGGCTGACGGCATTGACCACCCGACGACCCCGATATTGCTTCATCAACTCCCGGAGGTTGAGAACCGCCACTCAGTTTAATCCCTTTTCTCCGGGAATAAAGATTCCCTCCACATCTCCCTCGAACCGAATCCGCCCGGTATCACGCTCGACCGTGATCTGTGATCCGGAGATGGTTCCGCTGTCCGGCCTGGTGACCCTGGAATCGGGGCCCGACAAAACCAGAATTCGATCGGCGGTTGTATACACCGCCTCCCGGGCTTCCGCAACCATTTCATCAAAGGTGATTCGAACCGAGCCGGTGGCGATGATCCGTCGAATCGAGTCCTGGGGACCGGCCGCCGCATCGCTTTGCTCGGACTCCCCCGGGGCCGGACCGCCCTGGTACAGAATCCGAAGGCGATTCGCGGTAATTTCGGTCCCCCCCTGAATCGCTCTGACATTTCCTGAAAATTCGGCGAAATTTTCATTGTCATCGGCCACCAAGGTATCGGCGGTAATATGAATCCGCTCCGCTTCCTTTTTTTCCTGCCCCAATGCGGCGGTCCGGCCGTATCCGATGCCGGACCCGAAGGCGGTCACCAGAAGAAGCCATCCCCAGAACCGTACCCATTTTGACCGGCTACAGCAAAATACCGTCACCGAAACTCCCCCGGACATTTCCATTGAACGTCATTGTATTCGTCTTCAAATCAAAAGAGGCGGAGTCGGCCTGAAGGTCGAATTCCGCACCGTTGACCCGAACCGGTACATCCGAGGAAAATACCCGGTCCGAATGCTTGTAGTTGAGTGTCTGGGTCTCCATTCGGTAGTCCTTGCTTTTTAGTACCACGTCGCCGTGCATCTCGAGATCATTGGAGTCGGTTTGGACCGCCCCTTTCCGGGCGGTCAATTGAACCGGCTCTTGTGTTTCCGTAAAGAAGGTAATGGTCGGCGATTCGAACACCGCCCGGGCCCGTTGATCCATCAGATAGGCCGAATCGGCGTCCAGTTTCCACTCGGTTCTGCCTTCTTTGGTGGCCACATGATGAACCCTGGAGATGGAGATATCGGCATCGGGTTCGGCGGATACGACAATTTCCCGCACCGCCTCCGAACCCCGGCGGTAGATAACGAACATCGAGGTCACCAGGACCATGGCGCCGGCCATCACCAATATCAGCGCCAGTTTTGTTTTGCGAGACTGTGTCGTCACCTAGAAATTCCCCTTCATTGTCTCCCATAGTCCCCGGGAATTTAAAATGCGCTCGCAGACCTCTCGAACCGCCCCTTTGCCACCGGGGGCCGAGGTCACCATGTCGGCAGCGCCTTTGACCATATCGTGAGCATCGGCCACCGCCACGGAAACCCCCACCCGCCGCATCAGCGCCAGATCGGGCAGGTCGTCCCCCACAAACGCCATCTTCTCGGGAGGTATGCCGGTCCGGGCTTCGATCCGGCTGAGCAGCGCCCCCTTGTCACCGACCCCGTCGTAAATGTCTTCTACCCCCAAATTGCGGCATCGGTGGTGCAAAGCCCGGGAGGTTCTGCCGGTGACGATGGCCACCCGGATGCCGGCGTCCATGAGAAGGCGAATCCCCAGACCGTCCCGGACATGAAAGTGTTTGGTTTCCGAACCGTCTTCGTTGTAGATGATGGTGCCGTCGGTCAGAACCCCGTCCACATCCAGAAGCAGCAGGCGGACTGTTTTCAATCCATCGGGATCGGATGAAATATCTTGGGGGCTCATAACGCCTTTCGAATCTCGACCAACTGTTTCAACAGCGGTTTCACCCGGTCCAGCGGCAATGAATTGGGACCATCGCACCGGGCCTTATCCGGGTCCGGGTGAACCTCCAGAAACACCCCGTCCGCACCTGCGGCTACGGCGGCCCGGGCCAGCACCGGCGCCATTTCCCGCTGTCCGCCGGATGCACCGCCGGCCCCGCCCGGCAGCTGCACGCTGTGAGTGGCGTCGAAGACCACCGGCGCCCCATTCTCCTGCATAATGGGGATAGACCGAAAATCGACCACCAGGTTGTTGTAGCCGAACATGGAGCCGCGCTCAGTGATAAAGACCCGGCGGTTCCCGACGGAGGCGATCTTTTCTAAAATATTGGTCATATCCCAGGGGGCCAGAAACTGGCCTTTTTTGATATTGACCGGCTTTTCCGCTTTCGCGATCGCCAGCACAAGGTCGGTCTGCCGGCACAGGAAAGCCGGAACCTGAAGGATATCCAGGACCTCGGCCGCAGGCGCCACTTCGCCGATCTGGTGGACGTCCGACAAAAGCTTCACCCCCAGTTGCGTTTTTATCCTGCTTAGGACCTTCAGCCCCTCCGTCATTCCGGGGCCTCGAAAAGACCGGATGGATGTTCGGTTGGCCTTGTCATAGGAGGCCTTGAAAACAAAGGGGATATTCAACTCTGCTGTTACGGAGCCAAGATACTCAGCGATCTCGAACGTGGTTTTGAAATCCTCAATCACGCAGGGCCCGGCGATCACCGCCAGTGGGCACCCCCGGCCCATCCTGAAATCCGCTACATCTATAATATTACGCATAATTTGCCTCTCTTCAAGGTTCTGTTTATCGCGCAGGGGGTCAAAAGTCAAGAAACGAAAAAGGGCCTTGATTACCCCGGCGTGAACTGATAATGTGCTACGGTGAATTCAAAATGAAAGGCAGGTCTTAACGAATTGAAAACAAAATGGAAACTATTTAAAAGCCGTTTCTTTATCGGAGTGGCGGCGGTGGTTTTCCTCGCGGCCGGATGGCTCCTTTATATCAAGATGGAAGGGGAGAAACCCGGGATCAAAATTGAGGGCGTGGACGCGGCGATTCAGGCTTCTCAGGATTTTTCCCTGATTCTTTCGGATGATAAAAGCGGGCTGCGGAACGTGCGCGTCCTCCTGAAACAGAATGACAAGGAAGTGGTGATTCTGGAAGAGGAATTCCCGGCTATCAATGCGGTCATGGGGGGCGAAATCTTCGAAAAGACCCTGGATGTCCATATCGAGCCGAAAAAAGCCGGTTTTTCCGAAGGGGAAGCGGTGCTTCAACTGGAGACGGCGGATTACTCCTGGAGAAACTGGTGGAAAGGCAACCTGACCCGGGTGGAAAAACCGGTGCGGATCGATACCCGTCCGCCGGTCATCGAGGTGCTCACCAAACAGCACAACATCAATCAAGGGGGCGCCGGTCTGGTCATCTACCGGGTATCGGAGCCCTGCCCCAAAAACGGGGTTCAGGTGGGCGAGAACTTTTTCCCCGGCTATCCGGCCCGGAACGTCCTGGATACCGGAGAAGAAAACCTCTACATGAGCCTCATGGCCCTCGATTATACCCAGGGCCGGTCCACCCAGATCTATGTCGAGGCCACCGACCTGGCCGGAAACACCGCCAAAGCGGGGTTTTACCATTACATTAAACCCCGGCGGTTTCGACAGGACACCATTCGAATCTCAGACGGGTTCCTGAATCAGATCATGCCGGAATTCGAGAATGATCTTCAGGAATTCAATGTTGTCCAACCGCTGGAAAAATTTCTGGCAATCAACCAGAAGCTTCGAGTTAATAATACTATTTTTCTCAAAAATTTGGGTGCGAAATCGGAAAACACCTGGCACTGGCAGGGGGCCTTTCTTAGACTTCCCAACGCGGCTCGGAAAGCCGGTTTCGCGGATCATCGGGAATATCTCTATAACGGTCAGGTGGTGGATCATCAGGTACACATGGGGATCGATCTGGCATCCACATCCCGGGCTTCGGTGCCGGCAGCGAACAACGGGCGGATCGCATTCACCGGCCCGGTGGGGATTTACGGCGGCACCGTCGTGCTGGATCACGGATTCGGTCTTTTCAGCATCTATTCCCATCTGAGCGGCATCAATGTAACAGACGGGCAGATTGTTTCGAAAGGCGACATTATCGGCCAGACCGGCTCCAGCGGTCTGGCAGGCGGCGATCACCTTCACTATGGAATGATGATCCATAATATCTTTGTCAATCCGGTGGAATGGTGGGATCCGGCCTGGATCGAAAACAACATCACCGCCAAGATCGAGGCGGTCAAATCCGACCATCTTTCCGTTACCCGAAGATGAGTTCAGGCCCCATGAAAACGCCCAAAATCAATAAAACGTACCAGGAGATCAATCGCAAGATTCAGGCCGGTCAAGCCGTGGTGGTTTCCGCCGAGGAGATGATCGACATCGTCCGGGACAATGGCCCGGAGGAGGCCGCCGATCAGGTGGATGTGGTCACCACCGGCACATTCGCCCCCATGTGCTCCTCGGGCGCCTTCATCAACTTCGGGCAGACCACCCCCACCATCAAGGCGGCCAAGGTATGGCTCAACAATGTCCCGGCCTACGCCGGACTGGCGGCGGTGGACTGCTATATCGGGGCCACCGAACCCTGCGAAGACGACCCCCTCAACAAGGTCCAGCCCGGGGAATTCGTCTACGGCGGCGGCCATGTGATTCAGGATCTGATCGATGGCAAAAAGGTGAATCTGCGTGCCGAGGCTTACGGCACCACCTGCTATCCCAATCGAAAGATGGAAAAACGGGTCACCCTGGCGGATCTCCCCTACGCGGTCCTCTGCAGCCCGAGAAACGGATATCAGAACTACAACTGCGCCGTCAACCTGACCAACACAACGGTCTATACCTATATGGGTGCGCTCAAGCCCAGGGCCGGCAACGCCAATTACTGCTCGGCCGGCCAGTTGAGCCCGCTTTTCAATGATCCGTATTACAAGACGATCGGCCTGGGCACCCGAATCTTCCTGGGCGGCGGCATCGGCTATGTGACCTGGCACGGGACCCAGCACAATCCCGGAGCTCAGCGCACCGAAAAAGGGGTTCCCCTCACTCCGGCGGGCACCCTGAGTGTAATGGGCGACCTGAGATCCATGCATTCGGATTGGCTCAAGGGGGCCAGCATGCAGGGGTACGGGTGTTCGCTTTCAGTGGGGCTGGGCATTCCCATTCCCATTCTCAACGAGGAGATGGCCCGGTACACCGCCATCTCGGATGAAGACATTTGCACCCAGATCGTCGACTACGGCCATGATTACGGCAACGGGATATCCAAAAGTTACGGCCGGATCAGCTATGCCGAGCTGAAGAGCGGCGCCATCACCCTGGAAGGGCAGCGGGTGCCCACGGTGCCTCTCTCCAGCATGGTCAAGGCCCGGCAAATTGCGGAAATCCTCAAGGAATGGATCGCGAAGGGCGACTTCCTTCTGGGTGAACCGCAGATGCCGATTCCTTCATAATTCAAAGGAAACCGGCCATGGAATCCCTTCGAACCTTTATCGCCCTTCCCCTTCCCGCCTCGGTTCGGGACCATATTCGAACCATTCAGGACGGGCTCCGGACCAAAGGGTTTCGAATGCGCTGGGTCAAGCCGGAGAACATTCATCTGACCCTTAAATTTCTGGGCAATGTGGCGCCGGGGGATATTGGCGGCATCGCCGGGGCCATGGCGGAAACCGTTCGATTCACACCGGCAATTCATCTCGGAGCCAAAGGACTCGGGGTCTTTCCAGGGATCAACCGGCCCCGGGTGCTCTGGGTCGGCCTCAAAGGAGAGACCGGTTCCCTGATAGAGATTCAGAAGCGACTGGATGAACACCTCGAGGCCGTCGGATTTCTTCAGGATACCCGGGCCTTTAAAGGGCACTTGACCATCGCAAGGGCCAAGGGAAGATTGAATTCCAAAGCGCTGGCGGAAGGCATGGCGGCATTCGGGGAAGTCGAATCGGCCCCTTTCACCGCTGAAGAGATGATCCTGTACCGAAGCGAACTGAAGCCCGACGGCGCCGTATATACTCGTATTGAATCGGTATCCCTGGGGAGCGACGCATAAGACCGCTTCACCCAACCGACATCATCACCCGCGATCCCATGAAACAGATCGATATATTTCAGGAGGAATCCATGAGCATATCACCGGAAAAATCGAAGGCGGTCGAATCCGCCATGTCTCAGATTGAACGCCAGTTCGGCAAGGGCTCCATCATGAAACTGGGCAGCAGGCAGGTGGTGGACGTCCCTTCCATTCCCAGCGGCTCCCTGGCCCTGGATGTGGCCTTGGGGATCGGCGGATATCCCCGGGGGCGGGTCATCGAAATCTTCGGCCCCGAATCCTCGGGTAAGACCACCCTGGCCCTGCACGCGGTGGCCCAGGCCCAGAAGCAGGGCGGAATCGCCGCCTTCATCGACGCCGAGCACGCCCTGGACACCGAGTACGCCCGTAAACTCGGGGTCAACTGCGACGACCTGCTGGTTTCCCAGCCCGACACCGGAGAGCAGGCCCTGGAAATCGCCGACATGCTGGTCCGAAGCGGGGCCATCGACATCATGGTCATCGACTCGGTGGCGGCCCTGGTGCCCCGGGCCGAAATCGAAGGGGAGATGGGCGACGCCCATATGGGGCTCCAGGCCCGGCTCATGTCCCAGGCCCTGCGAAAGCTCACCGGCACGATCGGCAAGACCATGACCACCGTCATGTTCATCAATCAGATTCGCATGAAAATCGGAGTGGTCTTCGGCAACCCCGAAACCACCACCGGCGGCAACGCCCTCAAATTCTATTCCTCGGTGCGGATCGATATCCGGCGCACCGGCGCCATCAAAGAAGGCCAGGAGGTGATCGGCAACCGGACCAAGGTGCGGGTGGTCAAAAACAAGATCGCCCCGCCCTTCAAGGAGGCGGAATTCGACATCACCTACGGCGAGGGGATTTCTCGAACCGGAGACCTGCTCGACATGGGGGTGGAGACCAATATCATCGAAAAGAGCGGCTCCTGGTATTCTTACGACGGCAACCGGATCGGCCAGGGCCGGGAGAACGTGAAGCGCTACTTCAATGAAAATCCGGATATTTACGATGAGGTGCTCGGCAAAGTGCGGTCCAATCTCGGGATGGTCAAATCGAAGTCCAAGGGCGAATCCGAATCGGAAACGCCGGTCGCGGAGGAGACCGAATAAACCCATTCAACCACGGAGTGACCCATGACAGGCAATGATGTACGCAAAAAATTCCTTGATTATTTCCAAAAACACGGCCACCAGGTCGTTCGAAGCTCCTCCCTGGTTCCCCAGGACGACCCGACCCTGCTCTTTGTCAACGCCGGAATGGTCCAGTTCAAACGCACCTTTCTGGGTGAAGAAAAGCGTGGATACAAACGGGCCGCCACCTCCCAGAAATGCGTCCGGGCCGGGGGCAAGCACAATGATCTGGAGAACGTGGGCTACACCGCCCGGCACCACACCTTTTTCGAAATGCTGGGCAACTTCTCCTTCGGAGACTATTTCAAGGAAAAAGCGATCGAGTTCGCCTGGGACCTCCTGACCAACGGGTACGGCCTGGATCCGAACCAGCTCTGGGTCTCCATCTATCTCGACGACGACGAAGCAAACGAACTCTGGCAGCGGATCGTGGGAGTGCCGGCCGACCGAATCGAACGCTTCGGAGAAAAGGACAACTTCTGGGCCATGGGCGACACCGGCCCCTGCGGCCCCTGCTCGGAGATTCATCTCGATCGGGGCGCCGAATTCGCCTGCGGACCCGACTGCAAACTCGGGTGCGAGTGCGACCGGTTTCTGGAAATCTGGAACCTGGTCTTCATGCAGTTCAACCGGGACGCCTCCGGCGAGTTGACCCCGC
>JBEPWQ010000066.1:0-16054 GCA_041642315.1 Desulfobacteraceae bacterium
TCGACCCGACCTCCATTCGCAAGAACATCGGCGTCACCGTGCCGGTGGTGGGCGACTGCAAGGCCACCCTGGCCCAGCTCAACAAACTGTTGGCCGGGGAGGATCTGGGGGACCTCCATGAAAAACGTCGGAAATGGACCGAACAGGTCGACGACTGGCTCAGCCGGGCCCGGCTGTCCTATGATCAGAACGACGAGGTCATCAAACCCCAGTATGTGGTGGAAAAACTGTTTGAACTGACCCGGGGCGAAGCGATCATCACCACCGAAGTGGGACAGAATCAGATGTGGTCGGCCCAGTACTACCATTTCGACCGGCCCGGCCATTTCATCACCTCGGGCGGACTCGGGGTCATGGGCTTCGGCCTGCCGGCGGCCATCGGGGCCCAGATGGCCCAGCCCGACAAGCTGGTGGTGGATGTGGCCGGCGACGGCTCCATTCAGATGAACATTCAGGAGATGGCCACCGCGGTCCAATACTGCCTGCCGGTGAAGGTGGTGATCCTCAACAACGGATATCTCGGGATGGTGCGCCAGTGGCAGGAGCTGTTTTACGACCGGCGGTATGCCTGCACCACCATGAACCACACCCCGGATTTCGTCAAACTGGCCGAGGCCTTCGGGGCCAAGGGGCTGCGCGCAAAGCGGCCGGCCGAGGTGGAGGCGGTTCTGGCCGAGGGGCTGGCCGCGAACTGCCCGGTGATCATGGACTTCGTGGTGGAGAAGGAAGAATGCGTCTACCCGATGGTGCCGGCGGGCGCCCCCATCACGGAAATGCTGCTGGTGTAATCACCGGAGGAAGGAACGCATGATGAACGAAGAAAAACATGTGCTGTCCATTCTGGTGGACAATCAGCCCGGGGTTCTCTCAAGAATCTCGGGGCTTTTCAGCGGCCGGGGGTTCAACATCGAAAGCCTCTGCGTGGCGGAAACCACCGATCCCCTGGTCTCCCGCATCACCCTGGTGACCAAGGCCAATCTGCCCCTGGTGGAGCAGATCAAAAAACAGCTCAACAAGCTGATCAATGTCATCAAGGTTCATGAGCTGACCGGGTCCAAGTATGTCCACCGGGAGATGGCGCTGATCAAGATGAACGCCAAACCGGAGAACCGACCGGAGATTCTGCGCATCGTCGACATCTTCCGGTGCAAGGTGGTGGACGTCGGCATGGACCACTACACCATCGAAGTCACCGGCGACGAGGGAAAAATGGAGGCCATTTTGGCCATGCTGCGGCCCATCGGCATCAAGGAGATCGCCAAATCCGGAACCATCGCCCTGTTCCGGGAACCCAAATAACCCATCCGGTCCGTTCGGATCATTTTAAATTAACGATGTAAATTAACGATACAGACAGCTAAGGAGAACCAGATGGCAAAGATCGATTTCGGCGGCACAATGGAAGAAGTGATTACCTCGGATGAATTCCCCCTGGACAGGGCCAGGGAGGTCCTTCAGGACGAAGTGGTGGCGGTGCTGGGATACGGGGTTCAGGGGCCGGGTCAGGCCCTCAACATGCGCGACAACGGCATCCCTGTCATTGTGGGCCAGCGGGAAGGCGGCGCTACCTGGGAGCGGGCGGTCAACGACGGATTCGTCCCGGGCAAGACCCTGTTTCCGGTGGAAGAGGCCGCCCGGCGGGGGACGGTGGTCCAGTACCTGCTCTCCGACGCCGGTCAGATGGCCATGTGGCCCAAGATCAAGGAATGCCTCAATGAAGGCGACGCCCTCTATTTTTCCCACGGCTTCTCGGTGGTCTACAAGGACCAGACCGGGGTGATTCCGCCGAAGAATGTGGACGTCATCCTGGCCGCCCCCAAAGGGTCCGGGCGAACCGTGCGAACCAATTTTCTGGACGGCAGCGGCATCAACTCCAGTTTCGCCGTATTTCAGGACTACACCGGCCGGGCCCGGGAGCGGGTGCTGGCCTTGGGAATCGCCATCGGCTCCGGGTATCTGTTCGAAACCGATTTTGAAAAAGAGGTGTTCAGCGATCTCACCGGCGAACGGGGTGTCCTCATGGGATGTCTGGCCGGGGTGATGGAGGCCCAGTACAACCTGCTGCGCAAACACGGCCACAGCCCCAGCGAATCCTTCAACGAAACCGTAGAAGAGCTGACCCAGAGCCTGATCCGGCTGGTGGCCCAGAACGGCATGGACTGGATGTTCGGCAACTGCTCCACCACCGCCCAGCGGGGGGCTCTGGACTGGGCGCCGAAATTTCGCGAAGCGGTGAAACCGGTGTTCGACGAGCTGTACGAGAGCGTCGTCTCCGGCAGAGAGACGGCCAGGGTGCTGGATGTCAACAACGCTCCGGATTACCGGGAAAAGCTCAACGCGGAGCTGGACCGGATCAAACACTCGGAGATGTGGCGGGCCGGCGCGGCGGTGCGTTCGCTTCGCCCCGAAAACCGAAAACAATAATTTCACAGGCGGGGCCGTCCCGCCCTCATTGGAGGATACAGCCATGGAACCGGTGCTGTTGTACGACACCACACTAAGAGATGGAACCCAGGGCGAAAACATCAATTTTTCCGCGGAAGAAAAGATCAAGATCGCCCGCAGGCTGGATGATATGGGGATTCATTATATCGAAGGTGGATGGCCCGGCTCCAACCCCAGAGACAGGCGGTTTTTCGAACTTGCCCGGGACATCCGGTTTCAGAATGCCCGGCTGGCCGCTTTCGGCTCCACCCGCCGGCCCGGCATTCAACCGGAAGACGACCCGAACCTGATCGAGTTGCTGAACAGCTGCACTCCGGTGGTGACCATCTTCGGCAAAACATGGGATCTGCATGTGCGGATCATGAACAACACCCCGGCGGAAAACCTGGCCATGATCGAAGACTCGGTGGCTTACCTCAAGGGAAAAAACCGGGAAGTGGTATATGATGCCGAACATTTTTTCGACGGATACAAGGAAAATCCCGAGTACGCCCTTCAGACCCTGTGGGCCGCCCATCGAGCGGGGGCCGACATGCTGGTGCTCTGCGACACCAACGGCGGCACCCTCCCCTTTGAGTTGACCGATATCTTCCGGGAGGTGCGGAACGCCTTTGCTCAGGAGAACATCCGCTTCGGCATCCACACCCATGACGACTCCGGAATGGCGGTGGCCAATTCCGTGGAGGCGGTCCACCTGGGCGCCGCCATGGTGCAGGGAACCGTCAACGGCTATGGGGAGCGTTGCGGCAACGCCGATCTCACCGCCATCATTCCGGTTTTGAAGCTCAAGATGGGCCGGGACTGCATTTCCGATGAAAACCTCAAAAAACTCCGGCGGGTCTCCCGATTCGTCAGTGAAACGGCCAATCTCGTTCCGCTCAACTCGCGGCCCTTTGTGGGTCGAAGCGCCTTCGCCCACAAGGGCGGCATCCATGTCAGTGCGGTGATGAAGGATCCCCGGGCATATGAACACATCGATCCGGCCAAGGTGGGCAACGAGCGTCATGTGCTGGTCTCCGACCTCTCCGGCAAGAGCAATGTGGAATTCAAGGCCCGGGAACTGGGGGTGGAACTGGGCGGCAACGGCTGCAACAGCCGTCAGATCGTCACCGCCATCAAAGAGATGGAACAGGAAGGATACCAGTTCGACGCGGCCGAGGGCTCTTTTCGCATTCTGCTGGAAAAGCTGACGGAGCAGTATGAACCCACCTTCGAACTGGAAGCCTTTCGGGTCACCATTGAAAAAGACAAAGACCTGCCCTGCACCGCCCACGCCACCGTGAAGGTCTCCGTAGAAGGCCGGGAAGAGATCACCGCCGCCGAAGGAAGCGGCCCGGTGAGCGCACTCGACAACGCCCTGCGGAAAGCATTGCACAGCTTTTATCCGGGCCTGGACGAGATGCACCTGGTCGACTTCAAGGTCCGGGTCATCGACGGCCGGGCAGGCACCGCGGCCAAGGTGCGGGTGCTGATTGAAACACGGGACCCGGACCATATCTGGTCCACCATCGGGGTTTCCGAGGATATTATCGAAGCGAGTTGGCAGGCCCTGGCCGACAGCTTTCAGTATAAACTGGCCAAGGACCGGGGCAACGGCTTTCGAAGCAAGGACTGCCGAATGGAAGCCCAGGCCGTTTAGAGTGGGACATTTACCGAAAAAGGAACTTCTGTTTTGAATACAAAGGAAATGGTGAACGCCGCAGGAACCGGGAACCCGCCGGCCCTGCGGCCGATGCTCCTGCTGAATGGGTTATGGTTCCATCCGATTCATCTTTTACCCGTTTACAGAATCTTAATTTGAAAGGAGCACCCAAATGACCGATCGCGTATATATTTTCGACACCACCCTGAGAGACGGCGAGCAATCCCCGGGCGCCAGCATGAACACCAATGAAAAACTGCGCCTTGCCACACGGCTGGAGAAGCTGGGGGTGGATGTCATCGAGGCCGGCTTTCCGGCCGCATCCGAGGGCGACTTCGAGGCGGTCTCCAAAATCGCCGAAAAGGTTCAACGCTGCCAGGTGGCCGGCCTCTGCCGGGCCAACAAAGGCGATATCGACCGGGCCTGGGGCGCCATTAAAGACGCAGCCAATCCCCGGATTCACACCTTTATCGCCACCTCCGATATTCATCTGGAATACAAACTCAAGATGAACCGGGACCAGGTCCTTCAGGCGGCGGTGGATGCGGTCAAGTATGCCAAATCCTTCACCGACAACGTGGAATTTTCCGCAGAAGACGGCTCCCGAAGTGATCCGGATTACCTGTGCAAGGTCTTCGGCGCCGCCATCGAGGCCGGGGCCACGGTGGTAAACCTGCCCGACACCGTGGGCTACGCCATCCCCGGAGAGTTTGCGGAGATGGCCAAATATGTCCTGGCGCACACCCCCAATATGCACCGGGCGGTCTTGAGCGTCCACTGCCACAACGATCTGGGGCTGGCCACCGCCAACACCCTGGCGGCCATCAGCGTCGGCGCCCGGCAGGCCGAGGTCACCGTCAACGGCATCGGCGAGCGGGCCGGCAACACCTCCCTGGAAGAAGTGGTGATGGCGCTGCACACCCGGCCCAATTACCTGCCCATGGAAACCGGCATTCGAACCGAGCACATTCATCCCACCAGCCGGCTGGTCTCCATGATCACCGGCATGATGGTCCAGCCCAACAAGGCGATCGTGGGGGCCAACGCATTCGCCCACGAAGCCGGCATCCATCAGGACGGGGTCCTCAAAAACCCGATGACCTACGAAATCATGCGGCCGGAAACGGTGGGCCTCAACAAGAACCAGCTGGTCCTGGGCAAGCACTCGGGCCGCCACGCCCTGCGCTCCCGGTTGAAGGAGATGGGCTATGATCTCTCCGACGAAGAGCTGAACCTGGTCTTTCAGCGGTTCAAGGATCTGGCCGACAAGAAAAAGCACGTGCTGGACGAGGACCTGGAGGTGATCGTCACCGAGGGCATCCTGCGGACGGCCGAAATTTTCCAGCTGACTTACCTGCATGTGACCGCCGGCACCTCGGTGATGCCCATGGCCAGCGTGGAGCTTTCCATCAACGGCCGCAAGGTCCGGGCCGCCGACTGGGGCAACGGGCCCATCGATTCGGCCTTCAACACCATCGCCAAGCTGACCGGCACCGAGTCGGAACTGCTTCGGTTCTCGGTCAGTGCCCTCTCCGGCGGCACCGACGCCCAGGGCGAGGTGACCGTCCGCCTTCGGGAAAACGGCCTCATGGCCCTCGGCCGCGGCGCCGACCCCGACATCATCACCGCCAGCGCCAAGGCCTATATCAACGGCCTGAACCGGCTGGAGTATTTGAAGACGCATCCGGTGACGGCGAGTCAGACGTTGTAGGGTTTCTGTCTCCCCAGTTCAGACATCCGCTGTTTTGAACTCTGATTCGTCTGATTATCATGATGGCCTGTGATGAACCGCACCGCTGTATGCACCGTTCGAATCAGCGTCATCAGATGGATCAGGCGCATCCGGGTTCAGACAATTACAGTTCAGACGACTGTTAGTTCTCATGCCGACTTCGATTCCTAAATTCCCATGACCGACCGAACCGTCACCACCGTCATCGACCCCGACCGCTGCATCGGCTGCGGCGAGTGTGTGCGCGTGTGTCCATCCGGAACACTCTCCATGCAAGAAGGCAAGGCGGCGGTGACCGGCGATGAATCCCAGAACTGCGGCCACTGCGAGGCGGTTTGCCCCACCCAGGCGGTACGGGTGGATTCTCTAAAAAATCGGGTACTCGATTTTACGACGTTCACTCAAGAAAACAGATGGATTCCCTACGGGGAATATGATCTCGGGGAACTGGTCCGACTCATGCGCTCCCGGCGCTCCTGCAGAAACTTTCTTGAAAAACCGGTGAACCGGAAACAGATGGAAGACCTGATCCGGATCGGCATCACCGCCCCTTCCGGCACCAACAGCCAGCAGTGGACGTTTACGGTTCTGCCGAACCGGAAGGATGTCTCCGCGCTAGGCGAGCGGATCGGCCGCTTTTTCGAAAATCTGAACCGAACGGCGGAAAAAGCCTGGCTCCGCCGGATTCTCAAATGGATCGGGAAGCCGAAACTGGATGCGTACCACCGAAGACACTACGAATCGGTGCGGGAGGCGCTGAAGATAAATGACAAAGAAGGTATTGATCTTCTGTTTCACGGGGCTACCGCGGCCATCATCGTGGCCTCGAAACCGAAGGCCAGCTGCCCGGCCGAGGATGCCCTGCTGGCGACGCAGAATATTCTTCTGGGAGCGCATGCCATGGGGCTGGGTACCTGCCCGATCGGCTTTGCGGTCTCGGCCATGCAGAAAGACCGGTCCATCGGTGAGTTTGTGTCCATCCCCCGGGAGGAAACGGTGTATGCGGTTATCGCTCTCGGATATCCTGATGAGCCGTATCGCCGGATGACCGGCCGGAAACCATTTGCCTTGAGATATTTTGAGGCGTAAGATAAAAGTGGAGATGCGCTCCGAACGATTCATCTGATTAGGAGGATCTCCCATTGGAAAACAAAGAAGACCGCCTCAGAAGTTTTATGACCACGCCGCTGTCCGAGCGGGGTGTGCCCGTTTACCTGGTATACCTGATCGGAATACTCGGTCTGATTTACATCCTGAATCCCACCGCCGGGATTATCGAACTGATTCCGGACAATATACCGATCATCGGAAACCTCGATGAAGGCGGGGCTTTTCTGGCGATCTGGTATGGACTGCTCGAATACCTGGAGCGCAAGAAGAAACGGCCGGAATCCGGGGCCTCCGATGGATTTTGATCATCATTCGTGGATGGAAAGGGCCATCGCCTGGGCATGCGAGGCGGGGGAAGTGGGGGAAGTGCCGGTAGGAGCGGTTCTGGTGGACGAATCCGGAGAGCTTCTTTCCGGTGACCGAAACCGCACCATCGAATTGGTCGATCCCACCGGCCATGCGGAAATCCTGACCCTGCGATCCGCATCCCGAGAGATCGGCAACTATCGATTGTTAAATACGACGCTCTATGTTACGGTTGAACCTTGTGTCATGTGCATGGGAGCGATCATTCATGCCCGGGTGGCCAGACTGGTCTTCGGAGCATTCGATCTCAAATGGGGGGCGGCCGGTTCGCTGTATGATCTTTCGACGGGTGACCGCCTGAATCACCGGATTGAAATCATTCCGGGGGTTTATGAAGGCCGATGCCGTGACTTGATGCAAGCTTTTTTTCAGGAGCGACGAAAGCGCCGTTCCGGCCACCTGTCCAATCCGGATCAGAACGCCCGAAAACGGGAATAAGGAGAATTTCGTGTCGAACATCGTCATCGTGGGAACGCAATGGGGGGATGAAGGGAAAGGCAAAATCGTCGATCTTCTGGCCGAATACGCCGACGTGGTCGCCCGGTTTCAGGGCGGCAACAACGCCGGGCATACCATGGTCGTGAAGGAGGAGCAGTTCATCAGCCATCTGGTGCCCTCGGGCATTTTACAGGGCAAGCTCTGCCTGATCGGCAACGGCCTGGTGGTCGATCCGACGGTGCTGCTGGAGGAAATGGACTACCTGAACCAGCGGGGAATTCGGATCGATCCGTCCACCCTCAAAATCAGCGAACGGGCCCAACTCATCATGCCCTACCATAAGGCCGTCGATCACGCCCGGGAAGCCAGAATGGGCGGCGGCAAAATCGGGACCACCGGCCGCGGCATCGGGCCGGCCTACGAAGACAAGGCCACCCGGGCCGGGGTTCGTTTCGTGGATTTACTGGAGCCCGACGTGTTTGCCGAAAAGGTCCAGGCGGTCATGGAGGAAAAAAACTTTTATCTGAAAAATTTCCTCTCCGCCGACACCCTCGATCCGGAAGAGGTGATCGCCCAATACGGCCGATTTGCCGAGGAACTCGCACCCTATGTCAGCAATATCTCCATCGTCATCGACGAGGCGGTCCGATCCGGAAAACAGATCCTTTTTGAAGGCGCCCAGGGCACCCATCTGGATATCGACCACGGCACCTACCCGTTTGTCACCTCTTCCAATACGGTCGCGGGAAACGCCTGTTCCGGCGCCGGTCTGGGTCCCGGGAAGATCACCCATGTCATGGGGATCGTCAAAGCCTACACCACCCGGGTAGGGTCGGGGCCTTTCCCATGCGAACTTTTTGATGACATCGGAGAGGCCATTCAAAAAAAGGGTGCCGAATTCGGCGCCACCACCGGCCGCAAGCGCCGATGCGGATGGCTGGACGCGGTGATGCTTCGAAACGCCGTTCGCCTGAACAGTCTGACCGGTCTGGTAATCACCAAGCTGGATGTTCTGGGCGGGCTGGATGAACTCAAGATCTGTACCGGATATCAATATGCCGAAAAAGTACTGGAGGATTTTCCGGCGAGCCTGAAGGTGCTTGGGGAATGCGAACCCATCTATGAAACCCTGCCGGGATGGTCCGAAGACATTTCAAATGTCAAGTCGTATGGCGATCTTCCCCGGAATACCCGGAATTATCTGAAACGGATCGAGGAGATCACGGAAACCGCCATCCAACTCGTTTCCGTAGGGCCGGGAAGAGAAGAAACCATCGTTTTGAACAACCCGTTTGCATAGGGCGGAACCATTTTCGTCTCAATCGGAGGCGATTTTTTTATTGACATCGATACCGGTTTATCTTAAATAATACGTCTTGTCGGGAAGTGGCTCAGTCTGGTAGAGCACAGCGTTCGGGACGCTGGGGTCGGAGGTTCAAATCCTCTCTTCCCGACCACCGATTCGAATTTCAAGGTCGACGCGCACCAGCGCATCGGCCTTTTTTCTTTTGGGAAAAGCGATTGTGAAATGCTGTACCTGATCCTGGCCGTTCTGGCTTCGTTTTGCATCAGCGTCCTGGTCAAACTGAATGAAACCCGGGGCGTCAATACCCAGGTGGTGATCGCGTCCAACTACATCACCGCATCTGCGCTGGGCTGGGGATTGTATCTCCAGGCCGGACCGGCCGACATCAGCCTGTCGACCTTTCTTCTGGGGTTGGGCGGCGGATTTCTCTGGCCCGGCGGGTTCTACCTGCTGATGTGGGGGATTCGCCGGTTCGGCATGTCTCTGGCCGGCACCGCCTGCCGCCTGTCTTTGAGCGTGCCGGTCCTTTTCGCACTCCTCTTTCTCAATGAACGGCTGGATACCGCCAACAGTCTCGGACTGATCGCCACATTCGTCGCGCTCTACCTGTTCAGCCCGATTCGCCGGGGGCAACTCCGACAGGTGGATCTTCGTTCTCTGCTGCTGTTGCCGGTCCTGGCTCTGTGGTTCGGGGTGGCCGATCTGTGGGTCAATCTGTTCAACCATTGGGCGCCCGGTGAGGAGAAATTTCTTTTTTTGACCCTGGTGTTCACGTTTTCGTTGCCGTTTTCCTGGGCGGTGGTCATCCTGCAGCGGATTCAACCGAATCGAGAAGCTGTTGTGAAGGGCCTGGTCCTGGGAATTCCCAATTTCCTTACCAGCTACTTTCTTTTGGAAACCCTGAGAAGCCCGACCTTTTTTCACCAATCCGCCATCGCTTATACCCTTTTCTCGGTGGCGGGGGTCTCCCTGGCCTTCGGAGCCGGTGTCCTGATATGGCGGGAGACGGTTTCCCGGTCTCATTTTATGGGCTTTCTGTTGGCAATGGCGGCGATCACCCTTTTGAACCAATAGCGCGCATTCCGAAAAAATCCCCTTAATTCAGTCATTCGGTGTCCGGCAGAAAAATGACGGTGCCGCTCTCGAACCGGTAAATGATGCATTTCGGGTGCATCAGAACCACTCCCTCCGGATGCTCTCCGAGCGGGTACACAGTCGCCGTGTTCCCGTTCACAAGATCCCGAAACGGCTGAGGAAGTTCCGGCATCCGCTTCCCCCCGGCCGATTCCTGAGCCGGTTCGGGGTTGTCGGCCGGCGGCGGGTCGAGTGTGCCCGGATCGGGCTTGCCCTGCGGCCCGGGTTCCGCTGCGGACCCGGCATCCGGCTGATTTTTGAACCGGTCCGGCACACCGAACACACCGTCGTCCACAGGTTGCACCGGCTGCACTGGCTGCAATGATCGTCCCCTGGTGCTTCCTGACAGAAAGGGGTTCGCCTGAAGCCCGTCCGCCGCCTCCGCCCTGTAGAATGCAATGGCCGCCATCGCCGCGCCGATCAGAAAAATTACAATCGCCTTTTTCATTTGTCGCTCCTTTCGATACGTAGTTGAATCCGTCGCCGCCATAGCCGGCCGAGAATTCTGCATCGGCCCCTCACCCGGATTCCCTTCCGGAAGGAGCACTGTATTGCTTTTTTCCTATTGTATGCTGCCGATGATTTCGATAAATTATACATAAACCAAAATGGCAATTGTGCACCTTACCACATTCATAGACCCTTTTACATCTGCGGGCAGTTCATTTTTGAAAAATCCACCCGTCCATCCGACACGCGATGAGGTTCCATCCAGAAGAATATACATAATTCTCCCCATTGCATATGCCACATGCGGCCTTAGATTACCCCCAATTGACCGGTACCGGATTGAAAGTATCCATACAGATCCATTTTTCCCAATATTCTAAAAAAAGAGAGCACAGCATTCTCGATAAAGAGGGGATATCCTTTTTACCCCCGAAATGAGGAGCTGCCTAACCAATATCCATCCAATCGTCGGCATGCCTCAGTCACCGACGCCACCCTCCAGCCGATACGCGGCGGGCGATTGCACCGCCCGCCGCGCCAGAAGGAGATAACCATGAAAAAATCGCTTTTGATCATACCTCTGCTTGTGTTTCTCGCAGCGGCCCCGGCCTGGGCAGCGGTGTCCATCTCCGTGTTCCCGCCTTCTCCAACCACAGACGACAGAATCATCATCACCGTTTCGGAATCCGGAACCTTCCCTACGAGTTGCGTTCCAGTCCGGCTGAACGTTCTTCCGCATGCCGTTTTCTTCGGGGTTATCGATATTACCCCGGTCTTCGACCCGGACCAGAATTGCTTTCAGGCGTTCACTGAAAATGAATACACCCTCTCTTCCAACCAGGGCAAACTCCCGGCAGGCGACTACACAGTCCGGTTTCATCCCGTCACCCAGGAGGAGAAGGTTGAAAAGCAATTCACCGTGGAAGATGCAGCTGCTGACGTGTCCGGCTGCGCCGCTTTCGACCTTTTCGCCGGTCTGCTGCAGGTCCCGGATTTCGAACTGGGCGGGACCTCCTACACCCTCGATTTGCGGCTGGTCGGCTTTGATCCCCTGATCTTCGAATTGATCGGCATCGATTTCGGGACGCCTTCGGCCCAGCCCGCAACCTATGAATTCGGCGGGATCATTTACATCCCCTGTCTGAACTTGTCGGGCCGCACGTACTGGTCTGAATGGCAGCATTTGCCAAATGCGGATGGTGCGGATCGAATGCAGCTGATCGAGTATGGTGAAAATCCGTAAAACCCGGTAACGATTCATTTCAAGGTAAATGCTACACACTTTCATCCACCTGTTCTTGCACTTGCTGATACCGGCCGGCGTAGCCGTGTACTGGTATTCAAACCGTTTCTGGTCGGCGTGGGGAATCATGATCGCCACCATGGCGGTGGATCTGGACCACCTGCTGGCGAATCCGGTATTCGATCCGAACCGGTGCAGCATCGGTTTTCATCCCCTCCACTCTTTTGCCGCCGTGGGCGGTTATCTGCTTCTGGCATTCGTGCCGGCATCGCAGTGGCTTCGGCTGGCCGGAATCGGCCTGTTGATTCATATGGGTGTGGATGGAGCGGAATGTCTGCGGATGAAATAGGTAACAAAGAAAAGAATGCGCGCAGGGTGAGGCGGTTCCGGAGGGGCGGCGGTCACCCTGCGTTTGGAAGCGATTATTTAAGGAATCCCTGGATAATCCGGTTGACCGCCTCATCATAGTCGAGGCCGAGGCTCATCAGCTTCATGAGCTGGTCGTTGGCGATTTTACCGATGGAGGCCTCATGGGTCAGCTCGGCATCGGAATGGAGCGCCTTCAGGGCCGGAATGGTCTGGCTGATGCCCCGGTCCATAATGATGGCGTCGCATTCAATGTGCCCGTAACACTTGGCACGGGCTTCGAGATTGACGTAGAAATCCTGTTTGGAGTCGCCCTTGACTACGGACCGGGAGACGATGTTGGCTCTGCTGTTT
This sequence comes from Desulfobacteraceae bacterium, assembly GCA_041642315.1. GTDB lineage: Bacteria > Desulfobacterota > Desulfobacteria > Desulfobacterales > Desulfococcaceae > JAABSQ01. Next base: position 12,587 of record JBEPWQ010000066.1, read on the forward strand.
TCCCCGATCAGAAGGAGTTCATTCTTGGACTCGGCCTCCTGGTTTTTATCGGTCATCACCCGCTCTGTAATCAGGAGAGAGGCGCCCGCCTTGATTTCGCCCTCATTGACCCGTTTGGCTTCATCCACACCGCCCAACTGGGTCAATTCCATTTCGGCATGGGCCCCCTCTTCGAGGAAAACCTTTGTGGTGGGATTCAATATCCGTTTGCCGGTCCCCTCCCCCGTGGCCACATGCTTTTCCACGTATTTCATTCGGGCGTTTTTACCGATTCGAAATTCATGAATACCGGAGTGCCCTTCGGACTGGGAACTTCCGCAGTGAATGCCGCACCCGGCGATGATGGTGACATCCGAGTTCTCGCCGACCTCGAAGGTGTTGTAGACCACATCATGAAGCCCCGCCTTGCTCAGGATGACGGGGATGTGAACCGATTCATTCACCGTTCCCGGTTTGATACGTATGACAATCCCGTTTCCGGCTTCGTTGGTTTCAATGTTTATATTTGCCGAAACCTCCCGACCCAGAAGTTCGCCGTTTTTTCGAATGTTGTATGCGCCTTTGGGGATGCCTTCCAGATCCGCGACCTCTTTTAACAGTTCCTTATCGATAGCATTCAGCATAGCTCTCTCCTTCGCATACATCGGCAAATCCGCATACACTCAGATCTTCAAGAATGGGTTTGGCACCCTCCAAATCTCCTTCGTAGGCGATCTTTCCGCCCCGAATCAGGATGACATCATCGGCTGCCTCCAAAAAGGCCTTGTTGTGACTCACCACCATCGTGGTGGTGTTGAAAGCCTCTTTTTCCCGCTTGAGAAGTTCCACCATCGGACCGATGGTCCAGAGGTCGATTCCGGTGTCGGGCTCATCATAAATGGCGACTTTCGGATTTCTCGCGATGATGGTCGCCAGTTCGATTTTTTTGATTTCCCCACCGGAGAGTTTGGAATTGACCGGATTGTCCAGAAAATCGATGGAGCAGATACCCAACCGTGCGATAATTTTTATCAATTCATCCTCATTGTCGGTGCCGGCGGCAATCGAGAGAAGATCGCGAAAGGTGGTGCCTTTGAAACGCGCCGAATGTTGAAACCCATAGGCGATTCCTTTTCTGGCGCGTTCGGTGATGGATAAATCGGTGATATCCTCACCTTTAAAAAAGATTTTCCCGGAGGTCACCGGATGGATCCCCATGATCAATTTGGCAAGGGTGGTTTTTCCGCCGCCGTTGGGACCGGTGATTCCGTAAAATTTTCCCTCCTCAAAAATAAAACTGAGGTTTTTAATAATCTCTTTCGGGGCGCCGCCATTGGTCGATTCCTCATCCGGCACAACAAAACTGACGTTCTTGAGTTCAATCATTCTGCAACCTCATTTGCGGGATTATCGGGTAAATCGGACCCTTTCTACTTCACAAAGGGCCGAAATTCGAACTCAATATGGCGCTTGCCGGTCCGGTTTGTCAACCTGAAAAGGGATTCCAAACCGATACATTCATCGGTCCGCCATTGCATTGGATTCGGTTCGCTTATATTCGGAAATGGATTTTTTCTCGACAGAAAGGTACCGTGCAGGCTATACAGGTCACTTGGGCCGCGACGGATTCGGGTTGGAATTCACCGGCGGAAGATGACCGAAGGCTTGATTCCGAACAGCAAAGGGTTTATCCTGAAGCAATATTCACATTTGAATGGAAAAGGCATCGCACCTTTCAGCATAAGCAAGAAATCATGATGAATGAATTCTGGTACTGGTGGCAACATATTCCCGAGCGTCTGGATCCGGTGCTCTTTCAGGTCGGCCCGCTAAAGATTCAGTATTACGGGCTGATGTATATCATCGCTTTTGCCGTCAGCTACGCCTTGGTTGTATACCGGGTCAGGCGGGAAAACGGGCTCCACATCTCACCGCCGCAGGTGGAGCCTCTTACCACAGCCATGATCTTGGGGGTTATTTTGGGCGGTCGTCTGGGGTATGTACTGTTTTATAATTTCCCCTATTACCTGCGCCATCCCCTGGAAATTTTTTTACCCTTTCAATTCTCCGACGGCATACGGTTTACCGGAATCTCCGGAATGTCTTACCATGGCGGTCTGATCGGGGTCATTATAGCAACGGCCGTCTATGTTCGAAAACACAGGCTCGATTTCTGGGAGGTGGCCGATCTGTATGCACCGGTTGTCCCGCTTGGATATACGTTCGGACGGCTCGGAAATTTCATCAACGGAGAGCTTTACGGTCGAATCACTACCCAGCCTGTCGGAATGTTTTTTCCCGAAGCGCCAGGAAATGTACTTCGCCATCCATCTCAGCTGTATGAAGCGTTTTTCGAAGGCATCTTTCTGTTTCTGGTTCTGTGGTTTTTGCGAAAGCGGGTGCGGACCCGCGGCGCCATGCTGGCTCTATACCTGATCGGTTATGGAACGGTTCGATTTTTCATTGAATTTTTCCGGGAACCCGACGCCCATCTCGGATTTGTATTTTTTCGCTTTTCCACCGGACAACTCCTGTGTGCTTTGATGATTCTGTCGGGGGTGGCGATCTACCTCTATCTTCGGCGAAAACCGGGCGGCGGAAAACAAGCGGGGATTGGATCGGTTCCTCATAAAGCCCCGAGGGAATCTCCGACTGGTTCCGGAAGGCTTTAATTCACAAACGGTTCAACGAAGACAGAATGTTTTGATTATCGGCTTATCGGAGTCCAGTCATGAATCTGTATCTGTACAACACGCTGACACGGAAAAAAGAAGAATTCACCGCACTTTACCCCGATTATGTGGGCCTTTATACCTGCGGGCCCACGGTGTACAACTACGCCCATATCGGAAACCTCAGAACCTATATTTTCGAAGATATCCTCAAACGAGTACTGCTTTACAACGGTTTTGAAGTGCGGCATGTGATGAACATCACCGACGTGGGGCATCTGACCGGAGATCGGGACATGGGCGAAGACAAACTCGAAAAGGGTGCCTCGCGGGAAGGAAAATCGGCCTGGGAAATTGCCGAACATTATACGGACGCCTTTCGCAGAGACATTGCACGGCTCAATATCATGGAACCGACCATCTGGTGCCGGGCTACCGACACCATTCCGGAACAGATCGCCCTGATCCGGGTTCTGGAAGAGAAAGGATATACCTACAAAACCCGAGACGGCATCTATTTCGATACGGCCAAATTCGAAGGCTATACAAAATTATCTCACCAGAACCTGGAAGCGCTTCAGGAAGGCGCCCGGGTGGAACGAAATCCGGAAAAGCGAAATCCCACCGATTTCGCCGTTTGGAAGTTTTCACCGGAAGACACCCGCCGGCAGATGGAGTGGGATTCCCCCTGGGGGGTGGGATTTCCGGGTTGGCACCTCGAGTGCTCCGCCATGGCCATGAAGTTTCTTGGGGATCACCTCGACATCCACTGCGGCGGAACGGATCATATCGATGTTCACCACACGAACGAGATCGC
>JBEPWQ010000067.1:0-15978 GCA_041642315.1 Desulfobacteraceae bacterium
ACATCGTCGATCACCACCACGAAATTGTAGGTCGGAGTGCCGTCGCTTCGCTGTAGAATAAAATCATCCAGCTCTGCGTTCTGAAAGACGATGTTTCCCTTGACCGCATCCTCCAGGACGGTGGTTCCGGTCATGGGCGCTTTGAAACGGACCACCGTGTTCCTCCCCGCCGTCAGACCTTTTTCCCGGCAGGTGCCGTCGTATTTGGCTTTTCCGCCGGCGGCCATGCCCCGTTTCCGCATCTTCTCCACCTGTTCGGGGGTGCAGTCGCAGAAATAGGCATGCCCGGATTCCAGAAGTTTTTGAAGGTATTCTTTGTAGATGTCGAACCGTTCGCTCTGGAAAAAGGGGCCGGCGTCCCATTCGATGCCAAGCCATTCCAGTGCCTCGAAAATGGCATCCACCGACGCCTGAGTAGAGCGGCGGACGTCTGTGTCTTCAATTCGAAGAACGAATTTGCCGCCGGTATGGCGTGCATACAGCCAGTTGAATAGACCCGTCCGTGCCCCGCCCACATGGAGATATCCGGTGGGGCTCGGGGGGAAACGGGTGATGATATCACTCATGGAGATCACCTCTGTTCATCTTACAGGTAGGTATTTTTGGAAAAGTAGAAAGACTTGTCTTTTCCTTAAAAGTATTAGTCATTAGTAAAGTCTTCGGTAAAGCCATCAGGAAAATAGAATCCGGCTGTTGTTTTTTGCTCGCCGATGCTTATGGTTTCATCTCGTTGTATGTCGGCCAGGCAAATAGAGTCGTTTTTTTGGTAATCTTCCAAACGGCAATATTTCTAAAACCTTACAAAAAAATGCCGAATCTTGAGCGGACTGAATAGCATATCGAAGACCGGATCACAAGCCCTTGAATGGAAAATTGACGGAAACTGCTTGACATTCCCTCGGTTTTAAATTACTAGATGCAATCTTTTTCGGGCAAGTAGTCAATTTATTAAATATATTATGAAATCAAAAAATTAGCGAATCAGGAGATGACTTATGGCTGTACCGAAGCGAAAAACATCAAAATCCCAGCGGGATAAACGGCGCACCCATCAGAAACTGAGCGCCCCCACTGTAACGGAATGTTCCGAATGCGGGGAGCCCAAACTTCCCCATCATGTCTGCCGGGAATGCGGATCTTACAAGGGGCAGGCAGTCCTGTCGGCCGAAGAGGAATAAAGATCAATGTCACCAGCTGAAACCGGGGAAGACGCCCTGTACGGCCTGGACGACGAATCCCGCCAGATGGTGGTGGACACCGTTCGACAGCTTAGAAAGCGGCTTCTGACCAAAGAACGAATACTCGAATACGACCGGAAGGAGTTCTTTCCGGAGGAGGTTATCCGCGAAATGCTGGGGCCGGAGATCGGCCTGCAGCTTCTCTTCATCCCGGAGGCATACGGCGGAATGGGCGGCGGCGCTAGAGACTGCTGTGTGGTCACCCGTGAAATGTGCAAAATCTGCCTGGGAATCGGCACCGCTTTTTTTGCGATTCAACTCGGATCCGATCCGCTCCTGGTGGGAGCCACCGAGGTCCAAAAGGAAAAATGGCTGGGGGCGATTGCGGAAGGGAATACGCTCGTGGCGTATGCGGTCACCGAGCCCAACGCCGGGAGCAACCTGGCCGCCCTCACCACCAAGGCCGAACGGGTACTGGATGCGGCCGGAGAAATCACCGGCTATCGAATCAACGGCAACAAGCAGTTCATCTCCACCGGCGGATATGCCGACTTCATTACCCTGCTGGCCAATACCCCCGAAGGGCCTTCTTTTTTCGTAGTTGAAAAGGGAACCCCGGGATTCGTTCAGGCCAAAGGAGAAGAGAAACACGGGATTCGCGCCTCCAATACCTCGCCGCTCTCCTTCGACGATGTCTTTGTCCCCAAAGAAAACCTGATCGGAGAAATCCCGGGGCAGGGCATGAAACAAGCCAATCGGGTTTTCGGCTATACCCGCCTGATGGTGGCCTCGATGGCGCTTGGAGCCGGGGAGGCGGCTTTGGAGATTGCCGTGCCCTATGCCAAGGAGCGGGTCCAGTTCGGCTCCACCCTGTCTGAAAAGCAGGGATATACCCACAAGCTGATCGTTCCCAACGCGGTGCGACTGACGGCGGCAGAAGCTTACGTCGAAGAGGCGGCAAAACGTCTGGATGGCGGGGAGCAGGACCTTCAGGTGGAAGGATCCATCGCCAAGCTCATGGCAACGGAATCGGCCAACAAAACCGCAGAGGACGCCATTCAGGCCCTGGGCGGGTACGGCTATATCTGCGAATACGAAGTGGAGAAAATCAAGCGGGATGTTAAGATCACCTGCATCTATGAAGGCACTTCCGAAATTCAGCAGAACATCATCAGCACCTTCCGCTGGAAAAAGACCCGGAAATCCAAAGGGGACTTCTACAGCGCCATGGCCGCCGAAATGGAAGCCCTTCACAAGGAGCATAACGACCTTGGCGCTCGGTTTTACGGGGTGGCGGCCAAATCTCTGAATGAACTGATCAACCGTGTTCATGACAACAAGCTGACCCGATATCAGTATGTCATGTTCTGTCTGGCCGATCTGATGGCCAACGTGGAGGTGGGGATCAGCCTGGCGAGAAAGGCGGGCCGGCTCACCCGTGAAAATAAGGCTCTGGCCGAGCATTTCAGGACCGTCTCCCGAATTTTCGCCAACATGGTCTCCGACCTGACCGTGGCGAGCGCCTTGAAGATTCTGAGCGGTACCGGGCTCTTCGACACCGAGGCGCTGGGCGACTTTATGGCGGTTACCCATTGTGATGAATTGTCGGACAGCTACCGGAACATCATCTTAGATATGGACCGGGTGGCGGACCATATCTTCGAGAGGTAGCCATGGCCGAAAGCAGCGAACGAATCATTCTGGTCACGGGCGGATCGAAGGGAATCGGCAGAGCCATATGTCTGGCCCTCGCCGGGCCGGACAGTCGAATCTATTTCAATTATTCTTCGGATACGGCGGCGGCTGCGGAAACCGAAAAAATAGTGGCTGCGGCCGGCGGCCGGGCTGTCGGAATTCAGGCGGACGTCGCTTCGGAAGCCGCGGTCCAGGGTCTTTTTGATTCGCTTCTGAAAGAAGCAGGCGGATTGGATGTGCTGGTGAACAACGCCGGCATTACCCGAGACGGACTGGTTCTGCGGATGAAAGAGCAGGACTGGGATGCCGTGATGGACATCAACCTCAAGGGGACCTTCCGGTGTTCCAAACTGGCGGCCAAGACCATGCTTAAGAAACGAAAGGGACGCATCATCAACATCTCCTCGGTGGTTGCTTTTTCCGGTAATCCCGGCCAGGCCAACTATGTGGCCGCCAAATCGGGCATCATCGGATTGACCAAGGCCCTTGCCCGGGAGCTGGCCTCCCGGAATATAACGGTAAACGCCGTGGCGCCCGGTTATGTGGAGACCGATATGACCGGAGCCATGACCGAAAAAGCCCGATCTTCTCTGCTGACGCAGATTCCGTTAGGGCGGGTCGGGATGCCCGAGGATGTGGCCGAAGCGGTGGCCTTTCTGGCCTCGGACGGGGCGGGGTATATCACAGGACAAGTAATTCATGTCAATGGTGGCATGTACATGTAAATTGAATGGAGGAAAGAATTAAAAATGTCTTCGGAAGATAAGGTTCAGAAAATTCAGGACAAGGTGCGCAAGATTATCGCGGAAAAGCTGAGTGTGGATCCCAACGAGGTCGTACCGGAAGCCGCTTTTGTGGATGATCTGGGGGCTGATTCCCTCGACCTGGTCGAGTTGATCATGTCTATGGAAGAGGAATTCGACATTGAGATTTCGGATGAAGAATCCGAAAAGATGGTCAAGGTAGAAGATGCCTACAACTATATCGCGGAGCATGCGTAAGCACTAGAATCCAGAAAGTGGATGGCGTGTTTTGGTTCATCCGCCACATGATCAGGGGTTGCATTCGGTTTTGAACCATCGGCCGAACCGCCGATGGTTTAACACCTGTTTTTGTGTGCCGCTGTCAGAAAATAGGAGGTTCGGTTGAACAGGCGGGTCGTTATTACAGGAGTCGGTCTCATTACGCCGCTGGGGATCGGTGTGGAGGAGACTTGGAGCGGGCTTTGCGCCGGTCGGTCGGGTATCGGGGAGATTACCCGGTTTGACGCCTCGGCATATACCACCAGGATCGCCGGTGAGGTCAAGGGATTTAATGCCGAGGACTTTGTTCCTAAAAAGGAAGCCAAGCGTTTGCAACCCTTTATCGCCTACGCCATGGCCGCGGCCCGAATGGCAATGGAAGATTCGGGGCTGAAGATCGACGCCGCCAATGAAGCTCGGGTGGGTGTGGTTACCGGCTGCGGCCTCGGCGGGTTGAACACCCTTGAAGAGCATACCCTGGTCATTTACAACAAGGGGCCCAAGCGGGTCAGCCCCTTCTTTATTCCCATGATGATCGGAAACATGGCCCCGGGAATGATTTCAATTCAGTTCGGCGCAAAAGGGCCGAACTCATCGGTGGCCACCGCTTGTGCGGCCGGCACTCATGCGGTAGGCGACGCCTTTAAAATCATTCAACGGGGCGGGGCGGACGCCATGATCACCGGCGGTGTGGAATCGGTGATCACACCTACCTGTATCGCCGGATTCGGCGCCATGAAGGCGCTGTCCACCCGAAACGATGATCCCCAGAAAGCCTCCCGGCCTTTTGATCGGGATCGGGACGGGTTCGTGGTGGGTGAGGGGGCCGGCATCATGATCATCGAGAATCTGGAGCACGCGTTGGAACGGGGTGCCAAGATCTACGCCGAGGTGGTGGGATACGGCATGAGCGGCGACGGGTATCATATGACTTCGCCCCCGCCGGGCGGCGAAGGCGCGGTGCGGTGCATGGAGGCCGCCCTGAAAGACGCCGGTATTTCTCCTGAGGCGATAAACTACATCAATGCCCACGGCACTTCCACTCCTCTCAACGACCAGTATGAAACCCAGGCACTGAAAACGGTGTTCAAGCACAAAGCCGATTCCATTCCGGTCAGCTCCACAAAGTCGATGACCGGCCATCTTCTGGGCGGGGCCGGCGGCATCGAATCGGTGTTCACCGCCCTGACCATTCACGACGGCACCATTCCCCCCACTATCAATCTGGAAAATCCGGATGAGGGATGCGATCTCGATTATGTTCCCAATGTCGCCCGCAAAGCCGATGTGGAGATCGCCATGTCCAATTCCTTCGGCTTCGGCGGCACCAACGCCACCCTCATCCTGAAAAGATACCGGTCCTGAATCGGATCATTCCGAAGGGACTATGAAAATGGGGATTTCCCACCCGGGGAGCCCCTTTTTATTTGTAAAGAAGCCTGACACCGCCACTTTTCTTTTTTTGTGTATACCCACCGAAGCTTTTCCATGACCGGTCGGGTGTAAAGTGAAAATACGGAAAAAGATCCGAATGCATGGATTGTATCTTCCTGAAACCGACGGTTCACATACGGGAAATATACCTGAAATAGAGAAGACCGTTTAGAACAAAGGAGCGTTGCTATTTTAGAAGGTTATATATCTTGACATCCATTGGGGATTTATCTATAATGCGCAAGCGTTTTTCGTCCTGCCGGATCCACAATTGTCCTTTTTTCACTGCTCCGAAGCAAATGACGGGATACCATGGCGGCTCGGAGAACGAAAATGAAAACTCCACAGGAATTTCCATGCGATACTCGCTCTGAAACGGAGCCGGGATTGCCGTTCATGGAGAAGAAAAACAGCCGTGGCTGACTGGATTCGTTCGGAAACCGGTTCCAAATTTCTGCTTGCACTGTCGATTTGCCTGACGGCAACCATCGGGGTGCTTCTCTATGAAACCCGAGCCATGGTTCAGGAATTCGAGACCGTATTTGCCGCCGAAGAGGGGCGGATACCCGGCGACGGCGAGAATAAACCATCCTCCCTGAAAACCCCGAAACCGAGCGTCGGCACTGTTCTGCAAAATCGGCTCAATCGGTTCCTGGGGGTGATTTTTCTGCTGCTGGTCGGTGTAACCCTCATTACTCTTCTTTTTTCAATCAGGCACCTGCTCAAGCCCTTTGAAGGTTCGAAATCCTCACCATTGGCCAAAGATGAACTGCTCGTTCAATTGGATGAACTCGCGGATGAAGAAGATGCGCAACTCGATTCGCTTTCGACAAAGGAGTCCATCGATGAAGATCCGGAAACCCGGAATTTATCGGTCGGACAGCATCAAACCCTCAAAGAAGTGCATGAAGACGGGGCTATCGCTCATTCCTACTACAAGATGGTGGAAGCCCTTCAGAAAATCAATGAACTGGAAAAAATGCATACCCGGGATCTGTCGACGGCCAACAAGCAGCTGGAAAAGGAGATTGCCGAGCGCGAAAAGGCGGAGAGGGAGATTCGCCATCTTTCACGACAATTGATTACCGGAATCGAAGAGGCCCAAAAAAAACTGGCCCAGGACCTCCATGACGAATTCGGTCAAACCCTGGCGGCGCTTCATATGGGTGTGGAAACCTTATGGAATTCCATTCCGGATGAAATGGCCGACCATAAAAACAGCATCAATGAACTGATCGGTTTGATCGAACAGCTTGGAGACAAGATACGCAGTATTTCTTCCGACCTGCGGCCGGACCTTCTGGATGACCTGGGCCTGGCCCCGACTCTGGAATGGTATATAAAAGAGTTTCAGGAGCAGCGAACCGGTCTGAAAATCGATTTTCAGGTGGTCGGCTTTAAAAAACGGGCGATCCCTGAAATTGAACTGGTGCTGTACCGGATTTTTCAGGAAAGCCTCACCAATATTGTGAAACATTCCAAGGCCGGGCGGGTGACGGTGATGTTGACATTTAATTATCCCAAGGTCATCCTGATGGTCAAGGACAACGGGCTGGGCTTTGATCCGACGCAGCGATACGGTGGAATCGGAATTATCGGAATGCGGGAGCGCGCGGTATCCGTCGGCGGATTTCTCGATATCCGTTCAGAAAAGGGCAAGGGGACGACCCTTCGGGTCGAGTTGCCCGTGTCGTAAAGGAGGAAAATATTGGGAAAGGAAAAGATCAAGATATTGATCGCCGATGATCATGCGGTGGTCCGAGAGGGGCTCCGAAAGCTCTTGAATGAGCAGCCGGATATGACGGTAGTGGGGGAGGCAACGGACGGTCTGGTCACGGTCAAGAAGGTCAAGTCGTTGGCTCCGGATGTGGCTCTGGTGGATATTCAGATGCCCAACCTCAACGGCCTGGAAGCCGTGAACCTGATCAAGGAATCGGTGCCCGAGACACAAGTGGTGCTTCTTTCCATGCACAAAAAAGATGCCTATGTGCATCAGGCCTTGAAGGCCGGCGCCTTCGGGTATGTTCTGAAAGCTTCCCCCACCTCTGACGTACTTGAGGCCATTCGTAGTGTTCATCGGGGGGAATATTTCCTCAGCTCAAAGATCAATTCCAAACTGATCAGTACCTTTTTGAAGAGCCGCACGGAAAAGCCGGCCGTGAGCGGGTATGATCTGCTTTCCGAAAGAGAGCAACAGGTGTTTCGACTCCTGGTGGAGGGAAAATCGAGTTCCGAAATCGCGGATATTCTGTGCATCAGTTCCAAAACCGTTGAAAAACACCGGGCCAATACCATGAAAAAACTGGGCATCCACAATATGGTGGAGATGGTCAAATATGCCATCAAAATCGGCATCATCGGTTCGGAACTCTGGGAGGAATAAACTTGCCGCAATGACATGCCGGAAGTAGGAAAATCATACCTATTGAATACCGAGTATTCCCAATTGATATATTCTCAATTCTGTTTTAAGGATCAAGCGAAAACGATAACCCGGTCCTTTGGAAGAGAAAATGAGAAAAATACGAATTGTAATTGCGGATGATCACGAAATGGTGCGAAGCGGTCTATCTTCTCGTCACCATTTTCGGAAGCGATATCGCACTCGGGGATTTGAGAATGAGGCTGGCGGGGGTGATTCAAAAGCTATTGCTGATCAACGGACAGCTTCGGCCGGAATAAGGCGGAGCCGACAACCGCCGTTGAATGTTTTCTAAACTATTATAACCGTTTGCATAAGGCATGATTTTCCAGATGCGGAACACTCGGTCGAAAGCAGTGAACAATGGAAAAACAATCCGGTCTTTCCATCAGTAATTATTAGTTTTTCCTTGACACTCAGACGGGAATAAATGTATTTTTTCGCTACGCATATACGGGGTTCCGGGGGCGAAAAATTCTCTTCAACAGAGACTTAGAACCGGAGTCGAAACCATGAAAATCGTTCCGGAGTTCTTTCAAGTCCATCGGGTTGATTCAGAAAATGTCCTATTATCATACGCCGGTGATGACCTCCGAAGTGATCCGGTACCTCAACTGCAGACCCGGGGGGGTGTATGTAGACTGCACACTTGGCGGTGTCGGTCACTCCCGGGCAATTCTGGAAAGAATCCTTCCGACGGGTCTGTTGATCGGAATCGATCGGGACCCGGACGCCCTGAAGAATGCGAAACGAAAACTGGCTCCGTTCACCGACAATATTCGGCTTTTACCCGGAAACTTCGGTGATCTGGAGCAGCATTTGAGAAAACTGGCCGTCCCGGAAGTCGACGGCATTGTGGCGGATCTCGGTTTATCTCTTCATCATCTGGAAGGGAGCGGACGCGGATTCAGTTTCAACCGGGATGAGCCATTGGATATGCGGATGGGTCCCGATGCGGAAATAACCGGAAGAGAACTGCTCGGGTCCCTGAAAACGGATGAATTGGCCGGGATTTTTCGGAACTACGGTGAGGAACGGTGGTCAAACAAAATTGCGCATGCCATCGTTCGCCACAGGTCCGAGGAGGAGATTCTAACCACCCGGCAACTGGCCCGAATTATCGAGGCGGCTGTTCCAAAGGTTTCCCGGTCCAGAGCCAAAAAAAACAAAGATGTTCGCCGAATTCATCCGGCCACACGGGCCTTTATGGCGCTGCGGATCGCGGTCAATAATGAACTGGAGAACATCAACGCATTAATGGACCAGGCCCCTGCACTATTGAAAACGGGAGGTCGGCTGTGTGTCATCTCATTTCATTCTCTGGAAGATCGGATAGTCAAGCATCGAATGCGGGAGTGGGAGACCAGTTGCACTTGCCCGCCGCAATTTCCGGAATGCGTATGCGGGCACAAGGCGGTGTATCGGGTATTAACCCGTAAACCCGAACGGCCCTCCGACCCGGAGATCGCGGCCAATCCAATGGCCAGGAGCGCCAAATTGAGAGCGGCGGAGAAGATATAGTAGATTCAATACCCAAAAACTGTTCGGAAATCCATGGAAGGACGAATCCCCATGAGCATTTTTAAAAACGGAAACAATTGGAGGACCACGGCAACCTGGATTTTCCTGATGACGCTGTTGGTGATGCAGCTTCTGGTCTACACCTGGAGTCGCGTGCAGTGTGTGCGGGTGGGGTATGAGATCTCTCGGGAGACAGAAAATTACCAGAAACTAACCGGTATTCAGAATACCCTTACAATTGAGTTGGAACGTCTGAAATCCCCTCAGCGAATCGCCAGTATTGCACAGTACCAGTTCGGCATGATCACCCCCACATCCCAACAGATCCGAATGATCGCCGTACATGAAACCCACTGAGAAGAGCGGTATCAATTTTCGCGTTTCCCTGGTCGGTTTTTTCTTTGTCTGCATGTTCCTGATCATCGTCGGGAAAACAGTCTATCTGCAGGTCTTTCAGGGGCAATGGCTCTCCAGGCGCGCAGCGGGTGAATATGAAAAGACGCTGACGATTCGCGGAAAACGGGGAAGCATCTTTGACCGGAACCTCCGCGAAATGGCGATGAGCGTTGATGCCGCTTCCATCGCCGCTTACCCTCGGACCATTCAAAATCCGGGTGAGGTGGCGACCGCCTTGGCCGATGTCCTCAATTTGAACCGAGCCAAACTCTATCGAAAGATCACCTCCGACCGTTCCTTTGTCTGGATCAAACGACAATCCGCCCCCGGCGATGAACGGGCGGTCAGGGCACTGGGGTATAAAGGAATCGACTACATACCCGAGCATACCCGCTTTTACCCGAATCGGTATCTGGCTGCCCAGCTGCTCGGTTTTACAGGAGTCGACAGCCGGGGTTTGGAAGGGCTCGAGTATTATTTCAATGATGAACTGACCGGTGCGGAGCGAAGCTTTACAGTTCTGAGAGATGCTTTCGGTAAGAAATTCGACGGCGAAACGGAGCTGGAAGGGGTATACCGCGGAAACGATCTGGTGCTGACCATCGATCGAACCATTCAGTTCATCACCGAAAAAGCCTTGGGGGAAGCGGTGGCGGATTTCAATGCCAAATCCGGCCTTGCGGTGGTTATGGCCCCCAAGACCGGCGCCATTCTGGCCATGGCCAACTTTCCGCTCTTTAATCCCAACGCTTTCCGGCGTTATGACCGGGAACTCTGGCGGAACCGAATTATTACAGATCCCTTTGAACCCGGTTCCACAATGAAAATCTTCAGTGCCGCTGCGGCAATCGAATCCGGAGGATGCACGCCCAATACCATCTTTTTTTGTGAGAACGGCAAGTACCGAATCGGCAGGGAGGTGGTTCACGACACCCGTTCCCATGGCTGGCTGTCGCTCAATATGATTATCAAATATTCAAGCAATATCGGCGCGGTGAAGGTGAGTGAAATGATCGGGGCGGAGGCCCTGTATCGCACCCTTCGAAACTTCGGATTCGGTGAAAAGACCGGATTAACTTGTCCGGCCGAAACCTCCGGCAGTTTAGCCCCATATCACCGATGGTCCAATATCGACACCGGCGTGATTTCATTCGGACACGGCATGTCGGTTTCCGCCCTTCAATTGGTGACTGCGGCCTCCGCCATTGCCAATGGCGGTATTCTCATGAAGCCTTATGTCGTGCAGGCCATAAGGGGGCCGGACGGAAAATCCATTCAGGAGTACCATCCCCGGGAGGTTCGACGAGCGGTTTCCAGGCAGACCGCGGAAACGGTGAAAAAGATGATGGCCTCGGTCGTTGAACCCGAGGGCACCGGCGTAAGAGCGGCTATCGAAGGATACTCCGTCTGCGGAAAGACGGGAACCGCCCAAAAGCTCAACGAGGCCGGGGAGTATGCCCGAGATGCCTATGTGGGGTCATTTGTCGGCTTCGTTCCCGCCGAAGATCCTCAATTGGCGATATTGGTGGTTATTGATGAACTGCCCTACGGCAGTTACGGCGGGACCGTCGCGGCCCCCACCTTTCGAAAAATCGCCCAGGAAGTCTTCAACTATCTGAATATCTCTTCTACCCCTGATACGGATCAAATCACGGCCGGCCGCAAGCGGGGTGAGGCAAGCGGATGAAACTCTCTCAGCTTATGGGAAAGGCCTCGACGCCCCGAGGGGTTGGTCTCACTCGGGAGGTCCAGATCCCTGATACGGACCCGGAGATTTCTACCATCCACTATCGCTCCGGGGAGGTGGCGCCCGGCGGGCTTTTTGTGGCCATTCCGGGAATCAGAGCGGATGGCCACAACTACATCCAGGAGGCCATACACCGGGGTGCCGCCGCAATCATTGCCCAACGTCCCTTTGGGAATGATCCCCGGGTCCGGGTGGTCGATAATACACGCCGGTTTCTGGGCCGATTGGGAACTCGGTTTTACGGCGAACCTGCTGCTTCCCTTTTCCTGATCGGGATTACCGGCACCAACGGGAAAACCACCACCAGTCTGCTGATTGAGCATATCCTCGCCGCCGCCGGATATAAAGTCGGGGTCATCGGCACGATCGATTATCATTACGCGGGAAAAACATATCCAAATCCGGTCACCACGCCGGAATCCCTGGATCTTCAACGGATTCTCGCGGATATGCATGCCCATGGCGTGACCCATGTCGTGATGGAGGCCTCCTCACATGCGATTGATCTCCATCGGTTGGAGGGCTGCTGGCTTGATATCGGCGTTTTTACCAATCTCAGTCAGGATCATCTCGATTACCACGGCGATATGGAGCGTTACTGGGCCTGCAAGCAAAGCCTGTTTACCCGCCATATGACGGCGGGCCCCAAGAGGGATCGAACCGCAGCGGTGATTAACTGCCATGATTCAAAAGGCAGGGAATTGGCAGGGACACTTTCCATCCCCTGTTTTTGCGTCGGAAATGAACCGGATTGCAAGGTCCGATCAGAAGGGGTGAATCAGGATCTGACCGGGATCACCGGACGCATCACTACCCCCGACGGCGGTTTCGAATTTTCCGCTTCTCTGATCGGTGTTCATAACCTGGAAAATATCCTCTGCGCGGCAGGGGTGGGAAGCGCCATGGGTTTGGCCCCTTCGATACTGAAATCAGGGATTGAATCCCTGCGGTGCGTCCCCGGCCGGCTGGAGCCGGTGGAGAACGACACCGGCCGGTTCGTTTTTGTGGATTACGCCCACACCCCGGCCGCTCTGGAGAATGTTCTTGCCGCATTGAAAGCGCTCGGAGACCGTCGAATCGTCTGCATCTTCGGCTGCGGCGGTGATCGGGACCGAGACAAACGCCCCCGAATGGGAGAGGTGGTCGGGCGACTGGCCGATCTGGCAGTGGTCACTTCGGACAACCCCAGAACCGAACCCCCTTTGTCGATTATCGAAGCGATTATACCCGGCATTCGGAAAAGCTCTCCCCGGTCCTATTCTCCCGCCGACGTGGCCGCCGGTTTTGAAAAGAAGGGCTTTGTGGTCGAGCCCGATCGACGGCGTGCCGTTTCCATCGGCATCTCCGCTTCCAGGCCCGGGGACATTGTTCTGCTTGCTGGCAAGGGGCATGAAACCTATCAGGATGTCGGGGGTCGAACCCTCCATTTCGATGACCGGGAAGAAGCCAAACGCATGCTGGAGGCATTATGAAAAAGATGGAATGGCGGGTTCCAGATCTTCTTTCCGGGACAGGGGGAGAATGGCTCGGAGGAAATCCGGATCACCTCTTCTCCGGAATCTCCATCGATTCCCGCACCCTGCCTCCGAATGCCCTTTTTTTCGCCGTTCGGGGAGAACGCCTCGACGGCCACGACTATGTCGACCAGGCCATCGCCGGGGGTGCGGCGGGGATTGTTTTGGAAAAGGAGAAAACCTGCGCTTTGCCCATCCAATCCTGGATTGAGAAGGGGGTCGCCTGCATTGCGGTGTCGAATACCACCCAAGTCCTGGGGGATCTGGCCCGATTTCACAGACGGCGGATCGGATGCCGGGTTGCCGCCGTCACCGGCTCCAACGGAAAAACCTCAACCCGGGCCATGACGGCCTCGGTCCTGGAAAGACGCTTTGTCACTCTGGCCACTCAGGGAAATCTCAACAATCAATTCGGGCTTCCTCTGACCCTTTTTCGTCTGATCCCCGAGCACCAAACCGCGGTATTGGAACTCGGCATGAATCAACCCGGTGAAATCGGAAGGCTGACCCGGATCTGTGAGCCGGACATCGGAATCATCACCAATATCGCTCCGGCCCATCTTCAAGGAGTCGGATCTCTGGAGGGGGTGATGAACGCGAAGGGAGAACTGCTGGAGGAGATGTCTTCAGAAGGAACCGCGGTGCTCAATGGGGATGATATCCGGTGCCGGGAACTGGCCCGAAGATGGAAGGGGCGGGTGCTGCTCTTCGGAACCGGATCCGAATGTTCTTTTCGGGCGGTTTCGATTGAAGAAACGGAAAGCGGAATCTCCTTTGTTCTGAAGCTGCCTTCTGAAGAAACGGCTGTCCGGCTTTCGGTTTTCGGCCGGTTTATGGTTTTGAATGCTTTGGCGGCGGCGGCCGTCGGTTATGAAGCGGGTCTGGAAGGGGCGGAGATTCGAAACGGCCTTGAGGCCTTTCGACCGGTTCAGGGGAGAATGAATCTCCTGAATACCCGCCGATCCATTCGTCTGATCGACGACACCTACAATGCGAATCCCGAATCGATGAAGGCCGCCATTCGGTCTCTGAAATTACTCAAGGGAAACCGGCGGGGTATTCTGGTGGCGGGCGACATGCTGGAACTGGGCGAGAACGCCCCGGCTCTCCATCGCGAGGTGGGAGCGGCCGCAGCCGGTGCGAAAATGGCGATGCTGATGGCCTCGGGAAATTTTGCCGGATTCATTCGAGAGGGCGCGCTGGAAGGGGGAATGGTCAACGACCAGGTTTTTCTCGGTTCCCGGAAAGAGATCATCGCCGCCTTGAAATCCTCTCTGCTGCCGGGCGACTGTGTTCTGGTCAAAGGCTCCCGGGGAATGGCCATGGAAAAAGTTTTCAACGCAATCAAAAACTGGGCCGATCAACCGGACGGCTTCTGATTTCAAACGCTCTATGCTATATCATCTTCTTTATCCGCTTCATACGACATTTACGGTTTTTAATGTATTTCGGTACATCACTTTTCGAACTATTTATGCAAGTTTGACCGCGTTTCTGATCTGTTTTGTCCTGGGCCCCTGGGTGATCCGCAAATTGAGTCGCATGCAGGTAGGGCAATACGTGCGGGATACCGGTCCACAAACCCATTTTAAAAAGAATGGAACGCCCACAATGGGGGGGACCCTGATTATCTTTTCTGCGGTGGCATCCATTTTTCTCTGGATGGATCTGACCAATATCTATGTCTGGATCGTTCTGCTGGTGCTGATCGGTTACGGCGGCATCGGATTTTACGACGACTATTTGATGCAAGTGAAAAAGCGCAGCATGGGGCTGGGCGCCCGGGACAAATTTTTGATGCAGACAGGGCTGGCCCTGGTGATCGGGATTTTATTCTATATCTCTCCAGGGTTCGATACGCATTTGACCATTCCTTTTTTTAAAAGGATTTATCCGGACTTGGGGGTCGGCTATATCCTGTTTGCTGCGCTGGTCATCGTGGGAACCTCCAACGCGGTCAACCTGACCGACGGCCTGGACGGTCTGGCCATCGGACCGGTCATTGTGGCGGCGGTGACCTATATGATATTTGCTTACGTGACCGGGCATATTCGAATAGCCGAGTATCTGCAAATCAATTTCGTTCCGGGCAGTGGTGAAATCAGCATCTTCTGCGGTGTGTTGGTGGGCTCCGGTCTCGGGTTTCTCTGGTTCAACGCCTATCCGGCCCAGGTATTCATGGGAGATGTCGGCTCGCTCGCCCTGGGGGCCGCCATCGGCACCGTGGCGGTGATCACAAAGCAGGAGATCATGCTGCTTCTGGTGGGCGGCCTGTTTGTCATCGAGGCTCTCTCGGTGATTTTTCAGGTGGGATTTTTCAAAATGACCAACGGGCGCAGGATCTTCAGAATGGCCCCCCTGCACCACCATTTTGAGCTGAAGGGATGGCCGGAACCCAAGGTGATCGTCCGGTTCTGGATTATCTCCATTGCCTTGGCCCTGGTGTCTCTCAGTACGCTGAAACTGAGATAGGCGGCTTCATGAATTCGACCCCGTTCAAACCGTTTCGGCGGGTTTATATAACTAAATTGGATGAGTGAAACCGAGGGAATGAATTTTTCAGGAAAAAAAGTCGTGGTGGTCGGCATGGGTCGGACCGGTCTGTCCTGTGTGCGGTTTCTCCGCGGCCAAGGGGCCGATGTGATCGCCAATGACGGGGCAGAGGAGCCCGGCGGGTGGGCGGATGAGGTTTGTTCCCTGGGGGCGCGACCGGTGTGGGGTGGTCATCCGCCGGAACTGTTCGTCCATGCGGATTTGGTGGTGGTGAGCCCCGGGGTGCCGCACACCCTCGATTTTCTGCGAGAGGCCGAAGCACGGCAGATTCCGGTGGTCGGTGAAATCGAACTGGCGTCCCGATTCGTAACGGCACCTATACTGGCGGTAACCGGTACCAACGGGAAAACCACCACCATCACTCTGCTGGGCGAAATGCTGAAACAATCCGGTTTCGAGGTATTTGTTGGGGGGAATATCGGAACCCCGCTGATCGATTACGTCTCCAAAAAGCAGAGCGCCGAACGGGTGGTTTTGGAGGTAAGCAGTTTTCAGC
>JBEPWQ010000068.1:0-15893 GCA_041642315.1 Desulfobacteraceae bacterium
GGGCGGTGGACCGATTACGGGCGGGAGTTGTGCCGGCGGACCGAGGCCATTTTGACCTATGATTTTTGATAACAGAGGTCGGCAGCGGCCTCATCCTCCAGGAAAAACCCCACCGCTACCGATACCGGGTTCCGGCGGCATCCCCCCCATTGGTGGGTGCGCACAACACCTGGCGGTCTTGTATTATGCGGGTATTTTCAGTGTTGAAAGGGATGAAAGCCCCCTCGCGGCAATTAGGCCTCCAGTATTCGAATCGGATCGTTTTTCCGGATGGCTCCGCCCTGAAGCACCCGGGCGAAAATGCCTTCCCGGGGCATAATGCAGTCTCCGGCCTTATAATAGATGGCGCACTTCTTGTGGCATTCCTTTCCGATCTGTGTGACCTCCACCCGGACGGAATCGCCCAGTTGAAGTCGGGTTCCGACCGGAAGGGAGAGCCAGTCGATCCCCTCGGTGGCCACATTTTCGGCAAAATCCCCGAAATCGACCTCGAGTCCCTTGTCCCGGGCCCCTTGGATGGACTCGGAAGATAGGAAACTGACCTGTCGGTGCCATGGGCCGGCGTGAGCGTCATCTTCCAGGCCGTGGTCTTCCACCAGTACGGCTTCATCCACGGTGGTTTTTCGGGTCCCCTTTTTTTTGCTGACAGCTATGGAAACGATTTTCATGGTTCACTCGCTTATGGTTGTATGATTACTCCAGGAATGATGTTGATTGACAAATGTTTTCCGCAGGGTGATCCGTCGTTAAGCCGGATGTGCGGCGCCACCCCATAAAATAGGGCCGGTTTGGGCGGAGTCAAAGGGGCGGCGCAGCGGGCCGCCCGAAGCGGATCGGGCCGGAAAGAAAATTCCCCCGGCGCCTGTTGGGAGCCGAATTCGCGCCCTTTCGGCGCCGGGGAGGAGAAACGGGTGCGTTTACCTGGCTGCGGCCTCTTCGAAGTAGCCGTGCCGCTGGGCCAGCTTCTCGAACATCTGGGCCAGCCCCGCGCCCAGGGAAAAAAGGGAGCCGATATCGAGATTGTCATCGGCGGTCTCGTCGAAAAACACATTCAGGCTCGATTCAAGCCCGTCTTCCGGGGACCAGTAGCAGATCATGATCGGCACCTTGGGCAGGGGCCACATCACCACCGAAATATCGGATGCAAACTGTTCCGCCACCTGTTTTCCGTCGAAAATATGGACCATGTCGTCGAAGAGTTCCGGATAAATATCCGCGATCCGTTTCATGGCCTCTTCGCACCGCTTCTGAAAAAGCGGGTACCGTTCTTTTCCGTCTTTCAGCTCTCGAAAAGAGACCCAGTTCCCGGTGACCGGGGTTCCCCGGGTGTACAGAACATAGCTGAGAAACGGCATGGCCACCCACGGATTGACATGAATGTCCGCGGAGAGCTTTCCGTTCTGATCCACCCGGAAGTCCTTGCCGAGTATCTTCAGGGTCAGTTTGTTGCCTGAAACGCGTCCGCCGGTTCGTTCGGCCGCCTCGGCCAGATCGATTCGAGTGACTTCTTCTTTCAATTTTTCCAGGTATTCATCCCGGTTCCGATCGATATCCGGAACATCCCCGGCGGCGTCGGAATAGCGTTCGATGACCTCCCGGTCCAGTTTCGAGCATTGGTCGATTTTTTTATGGCCCTTGAAGACCGCACCGGCAAACGCGAGGCAGGTCTTTTCGCCGCATTCCCGGCAATTGGATTTATCGAGCAACTGAAAAATTTCCATGGCGTTTTTCGGTCGCGACATATCATCCTCCCTGTGGCTTTGGGTTTCTCGTTGTCCTCGATAACCATTCAAAATAAAAACAGCACAGAGGTTTGTCAACGAATCTCGAAACAGGGGAAGGGTCGAAACGAATGAAACGGAACCGATTTGCCCGGAGTTCAGAACCGGTAGGCATTCCAATCCACGAAAATGGGGTATTCTTTGGGGAACAGCGCCACCCGATCCCCCGGCTGAAGGATGGCGCTTTTATCGGCGGCCCGGTGGTTCACCATCACCAGTTGAATGCGATCGGCCGGTATGCCGAGGTGCGGCAGTACATCCATCAACGACGTAGCGGTTTTCAGATCATACATGAATTCGGCATCGCTCCGGGTTGTAGAATTGTCTCGCAATGAACCGAACAGATTGACTTGTATGGCCTGGGACATGAAATCTTCCTTTCTCTTTGGATTGATCATCTCCTGAAAATAGGACGCCCATGCCGAATTTGCATTGATTTAGGTCAAAAAAAGGGCCTTTCAAGGATTGGGAATTCGAACCGACCCGATTTTTAATTGATTTTTAAACTACATGGGATATAGATGACAACAGGTTCTTACCGGAGCGCCCCCGCCGGAGCATAACCTGTCACCCCATTTCGAGAAAGGAGGAAACCGCCTATGGTCAACGTCATCGCATCCATTCGAATACAACCCGGCAAGCGATCGGAATTTCTGGAGATCTTTAAGGCCAATGTCCCCAAGGTCAGAGAAGAAAGAGGGTGCATCGAGTATTTCCCCGCCGTCGATATCGAAGCCGATTTCGTGCCCCAGTCTTCGGATCAGAACGTGGTCACTGTCATTGAAAAATGGGAGAGCCTCGAGGCGCTTCGGGACCACATCCACTCCGAGCATATGCTGGCCTACAAGGACCGGGTCAAGGATATGGTCGAAGATATGTCGCTCAAAATACTTCAGGAGGCATAATTTGAATGCCCCTGCAGGGCAGTCTGAGCGCTGCAGGGGCAATATGCAATAGCAAGGGAATTGATTCCCGCGCGGGTGAGCAATTTCGAATTAGGGCAATCCGGTACTCTGGGTGATCTCACACTGACCTTCCGGGCAAAACAGCTTCAGCCAGGTCCCCTTCTTTTTTTCGGATGCTTTTCCGGTGGAAGGGATAGAGATGTGCCCTTCTTCATCCAGGCAGGAGGCGTCCGGGCAGTAAATCTCGATCCAGAGCCCTTCTTTACCCGCAGCATTCGCGGCCGCTCTTTTGTCGGCCGGCAAAGCCTCCACTTCTTCAGCGCTTAGTACCCGGGCATCCGGAAGAAAAAATTTAAACCGTACATTGTCATTTGCAGCCATGGGTCCTCCTTTTGGGTTGAAATTTCATAAACGTTCGCTGCATCATTCAAAAATGATTCCGAATGGAGTGAATGTGTGTTCTTGGCTAAATAGACTTTTATCTCATATAGTTACGTGACTTTATCAAATCAAGATCGAATATGAAATACAGGTTCTTCTGTATTTTCAATTACAGACATAGGTAATTTCAGTCCGCCGGCGGTGGATGCATTCACCCATTCTTCAATATAAGCAGGCCCCGGCGGTATTCCAACGTTGCTTTTTGCTTCGGCAAATCGTATGTTCGGGTGCCGGTTTTGGATACCACTGAAATCCATGCCCGGGTGGCGTTGGAATAAGCACTGGGCGAAATTTCGGCTACAGAAATCGAATAAGATCCTCAAATACGGTGGTTCTGGCATGGGGATGAGACAGAAAATGGTCGGTGCGCAGTTCCCGGAACCGAGCTAAGGGGCAGAGCCGGCGGACCTCCGCCTCATAAGTGCTTCCGAACATGCCTTCGAAGATGTTCAATATCGGATCTTCCGTGCTGTAGAGACAGAGGACCGGGGTTCGGGTCAGGCGAATGCTTTGTAAGGGGTCCAGCACGAAGGCGTCGCACAGGGTTTTGAACAATCGGGTCCGCCGCCGCTCCAGCGCCCCGAAGCCGCGCCTGCTTTTGGCCACGTCCGGAAAGATAAAGTCGACATAGTTGCGCAGCGCTTCCATCAGCCGGGGCACCCGCCGGCGGGTTCGCCGAAGATCGTCGTAGTAGTCCAGAAAGGAGCGGACCACAGCCCGAGGGCTGAGCCTCAGAATGGCGTTGATGAGGACGATCTTTTGAAAAGTCCCTTCCGGGCTGCCGGCCCAGAAGAGCAGGGGAATGGCCGGGTAGCAGGCGCCGATGCCGTAGATCGGCAGGCGGTCGCGTCGGCCGATTCGAACCGCTTGGTCGAGGATGAGTCGGGTGTCCCGAATCGTCCCTTCCAGTGAAAACTTGTCGGTGGAGCCCCCGTGGCCGGCGTAATTGAAGGAGACCAGGTCGTATCCCCTGCGGATCGGACGCCGGAAATGGCGGACCTGCTGGACGTAATCCCCGCCGATGAGGGGCGGAACAAACAGAATGCCCCGGGGCTCCGGAACGCGCACCCGTACCCATTCGAGACGGACGGCGCCGTCGGTTGCCCATCGCCTTTCATGGATGAACCTCATACCCGGCGGATATAGCTGCAAACGGAGAAGGTTTCAAGCCCTGATGACAGTCGTAAACGCCCAAACCGGCGACTCTCTGAAAGGAATCTACTTTCAGTTGGCCGGGATTACCATTTTCGCCTTTCAGAACGTGATCATCAAGTGGATCAGCGGGGATTACCCGGTCCACGAGATCGTGTTCGTGCGAAGCGCCGTGGCGCTGGGTCCGCTGCTGCTCCTGGCCCGTTTTCAAGGGGGGCTGGAGACCCTCAGGACCCGAAAACCCTGGTCCCATATGGTGCGGTCGATAATGATGCTGGCCACCTTCACCAGCTTTTTCCTGGCCCTCGCGGTGTTGCCCCTGGGGGAAACGGTAACCCTCTTTTATACCGGCCCGATCTTTATTACCCTGCTTTCGGTGCGGTTTCTGAGCGAGAGGGTGGCCGTCGACGGCTGGCTTGCGGTGGCGCTCGGGTTCGTGGGGGTCGCGGTCATGCTCCGGCCCGGCGCCGGGGTGTTCGATCCCGCCGCCTTCCTGGTGCTGTTCGCGGCCCTCTGCTATGCGGCGGTGGCGGTGATTACCCGGCGCATGGGCGGCACTGAAAACGGCATCTCCATGGCCTTTTATCCGACCGTGATGTATCTGGCCTTTACCTTTCTGATCGGGCTTGCCGTCGGAGACGGCAGCTTCAACAACGGTGAGCACGGCAGCCTTCGGTTTATGTTCCGGCCCTGGAAATACCCCTCGGGAATCGATTTTTTATTGATGATCATTCTGGGGTTCATCGGGGCGTACGGCTTTTACTTCCTTTCCCAGGCTTACCGCCTGACCCGGCCCTCGATTATCGCCCCTTTCGAATACATCGCCGTGCCGCTGGGTGCGCTGATGGGGTATCTTTTCTGGGAAGATATTCCCGGAGCCGGGGTCCTTCCGGGCATGGCGCTTATTGTGGGGAGCGGGGTGTACGTGCTCGTACGGAGGCGTGGACCATGCACCGCCAAATCTCCGCCGCCGTCCGAGTCGGTCGGCGGGCATGGGCCGCCATCCGCCTGTCAAAGAGATTTGAGCCGCCGGAGAGGCTGAGGGAGACGATCGCATCGTTCTTCATCAGCCCGGATCATCTGAACGCATTCGGCCTGACGGCCCGACTCAGAACCGGAATCGCAGTTCAAACTGGTGCATGTTCAGACTCGGGTTCTTATCATAGATGTTGCCGTTGGATTTGTGATGATACCGGTATCCCAGGGATAGAGATGGGTGCAGGAAAACGGTCGCACCGGTCTGAAAGTGAAAAAAGAACGGTCCTCCAAAATCAAACTCACCATATTTATGATCGTCGTAAAAGCCGAATCCCCCGCCCATGTTCAGGGCGATCCATCGCCTGGGGCACAGGAGAAACAGGTCGGGTCCGATGGCGATCGTTCCCCCGGTCTCTCCTTCACCGTGCAGGACGCTCAAGGTCAGATCCGCTAAAGATTCGATGCGCCACCCCGCCTCCCATTGATAAGTCCACGGCAGGGGGAGGGTGCCGAAAAGATCGTATTGCTGAAAGCTTTCATCCATCCGTTCGGTGCTGAAGGCGGCCCGGGTGCCTAAGGTAATGCCGGAACTCTCATCGCCGAATACACCGGCGGGATGAAGCCACACAAACAATAAGGTGATCAAAATCGCGGTTGGGTTCTTTTTGGACATTTCAGGCTCGACCTCCTGCATAAACATCGGTTTCTAAGGTGGATTCGGTCATGTCCGCAGTTCTCTCCGTTTAATGGTATCCCCATGACGGTCAATCAGCAATCCCGATCATAGTAGAAATTGATAAAGTGGATCAATCAGGCAAATTGGGTATTTCCTGATTGCGAATCCATTATTCTCATTGCTGCCTGCATTACTCAACAGTGCTGTGCATTGTGTTATAATCCGGAGAGAAGAGATACACGCGCATCAAATGTATTCAGCGCGAAATTCAATATTTACGCTCTACTATTGCAATTATGGCTTTCTCATCTTATTATTATAATTTGCACAATCAAAACGGTATATTTGATGAATCATCCGCCTTTTGAGGGGGTGGATCCGATGAAAGGGAAAAAAATGAAAGAGTTCGATATCTTTATTAAATCTTTGAGTGACGGCCTCAAAGCCTTTGCAAAGGGAGTCGAAACGGTTGCGGGGCAGTTGGATGACTTTATGCAATCCCAGGAGCAAGCAGATGAAGAAGAGAAGAAGCGGAGATCAAAAGAAGAAACCGCCACAACCCCTTTAGAAAAGAAAACCGGGTCAAAGGGACCCAAATCCGCTCCTGCCGAAGCACCTTCAACTGCAGTCTCTTCCCCGGAAGCATCTTCTCTCAAAGAATCCCCCACAGAAACCCCGATGGATGCCCAATCGCTGTCTGCGACCGAAACGATTTTGCAGCGCATCCTTCGTGCGAAAAACGGAGTGGAAATCGACACCCTGGTCAAGGAAACCGGATATGATCGGCGGAAAATCTACAATATCATTTACCGGTTGAAAAATCGCGGGCAGGTAAAAAATAAATCCAAAGGTGTGTATGTGAAGGCGTAGTCTGCGTCAAATACCCGAAATCGACTCGGTTCCTGGTTTCTGTTTTTGACCCGTACCCAGGTCATTTTGACCTTCTTTGTTTTCACCGAAGATACCGGAAAATACGGCCGCATGGTTCTCAAGACCACCCGAATCGATCCATTACCGGCGTATTTCCGAGGCGATACTCCGGTACCCGCCACAAAAATAGTTGATACTCGAAACTTTATTTATACCGGTTCTTTCTGTCGGAGAGTCGATATAAGCAGTTCTTTTCCGACCTTTATATCCTGATATATTTTCTATCACAATCCGTTATTGTCTTGAAATTCGAAACATCTAAAGGAGTTCCCTTTCCCGGGTTCCGATCCTTCGTCTAAAAATTATTCCGATTGTCTGAAGTTTCGGCATTTCGGTTGCTGTGGCATGCCGTTTGCTGTATAGAGGGCCATCTCATCCATGCGCGGGGCGGATGGTCCCGCCGGGTGTAATCTATCTATCGAATGCGACTGTTCATTCAGAAAGGAATTTTAGGATGCCATCCTCTTTTATGACGCTGTTTCCAGGGACCCTCGGCAATCTCGAGGCACTGAAGTTTTCCCTGCGGACCAGTCTGGAAATGACTGAAACCGGTATGAATTGTTTCTCCACCGCTTTGGAAATGGCCCGGCAATTCAATGCTCTGGCGATGAATGTCTTCCTGCCGTTCAACCGTCTGCCCTTGCCGGGACAGGCGGTGGATTGGGATCGATTGAAGGAAGTCGCGAAGGAATGCAGCGATGATGTATTGAAGGCGTCCACCCGGACCCTTCTGGATCCCGTCCGGCTATTTCATCGGGAACGATGCGGTGAACTGGAGTTTATCAAGTTTCTGACCGAAGATCCGCCGGATCAGGATTGGACGGAAGAATACGATACGGCTCATGTGATGCTTGATCTCCCCGGTATGCGGGTGGTGGATATCACTCGAAAAGAAGACCATGCCGTTCAGAATTACACCGTGGTGTTTGCGCCCCGGGCCGGCCATCATTCCAATATCGCCGAGCGTGTAGCCCTGTTCCTGCGGGATCAGGGACTGACCCGGATGGCGGTGGTGGAGCAGAAATGCGCCGAGGCCGTGCCCCTGTCGGTGGGGGATCGACGCCATTCGGAGGGTTTTCCGGGGCAGGTGGAGCAGTATCGACAGGTGCTGCTTCATCTGAAAAACCGGACCGGTTTTCCCGCCCATGCGATTGCGGTATGTCAACCGGGGCCCCTGCTGATCAGTACCCTGATTCTATATCCGGAACTGGGCAAGTCTTTCGGTTCGGCCGGTTCCCCCATGAATACGGAGGCGGAGACCGGCTTTTTCACTGAATTTTCCCGGGCGGTGGGAGAACCGTTTATCGATTTTCTGGTGGATGCTTTCGGATTTACCATTTCCGATGACCGCCCCGGTGCGGGCCGTAAAGTCTACGACGGTCGCATGCATCTGCTCGGATTTTACCTGATGGGTATGGACCAGCATATACGCAATTTCAAAAAACTACTGAAGGATCTCAAGGAAGGCGATGAGGCTTCGGCTATGCGTCAGCGGGTTTTTTACCAGTGGTACAACTATGTGCACCATTTTCCCGCCGGATTTATTCGGGATACCTACAAACAGATATTCGTCCGGAATGATCTGATTCGAGGGGGCCTTCGCATCGGAGACAAACGGGTCGACATCGCCGATTTTCCCGCCTCATTGCCGATATGGGCCCTCGGCGGAACCAAAGATGATATCGCGCCGGCCGGACAAGCCACCGGCCACCTGGAGGCGATTCCGGGGGTTTCCGAGGAGAAAAAATTGAAGATCATCTGCGAGGCGGGCCATATGGGGTTGTTCCGCTCCAGAAAAATACTCAATCGGTATTATACCCGAATCGCTGATTTTCTGTTGTCTCACAGTGACTTGACCGCGGATATGGAACCAGCCGGCTATTTTCAAGAGCCGTTAAACTAAAGCTGAGACGTTCCGGCGGTCAGTTTTACGCCAGCCGGAACGCTCTGAATTTTTTGCAATGCAAAATTTCAGTCCATTATCCTTGGCTAATGAATGCTGTTCATATTTATTTTAATATTTATATGCCTGAATATAAAATATATTATGAAAATCCTGTTTAATTCGTTGGAAATTTTGCATTGCAACATATTGTCTTGACAGGAACCGTTTCCTTCTTTATTGTGGGGCCACGCTAAAAAAATTGAGAGCGGATTTCTACCTCATATTAAGGAAGTGCGAGTATGTATTCAACGCAATTCGGCAAGCAGATAATGATTGCTCAAAAAGATGCATTCGATGATTTCTTCAGCACCATGGTGGCGATTCATGAATTGGTCGAAAAATTCACCCGTGTTTTTTATGAACAGGCGATCTGGTTTCCGGAAGAGACGATGCGCATCTATGACCATTGGACCCGATCGTGCAAAGCCGGCCGGGACCAGATGAAAATGACCCTCGACCGCAACGTGAATCGGGTGTTGGAAACCACCTGAAAAGCCTTTCCCGTCCCGATTTTCCTGCCGTTTCAGATCCGATCCGTATGCCCGCAGAGAGGGGTCGCTCGGATTTTCCGCCGGGCGGGCTTTCCCTCTGAACATTCTTGCAATTTTTCACGAACCCGCCTATAGTTCGATTCAGCTCGCCTTGCGGTTTTTCCAAATCTGCTTCGGCCCCTCTTCCCCCTCATTCCGGCGAGCCATCGATGTCATATCCGATTTGACGGAGCATCGCTCGTAAGTATCTGTTGTCTATAACTGCACGGATATGAATCGGAAAGGGGAAACGCCTTGCGCTGATCCCCTTCCTCCCTCACCCCATTCGGAGAGAGGCGCGTCATGTCCGAAAAAGAACGGATTTTTCTGACCCGGGAAGAAGCGCTGTCGGCGGTTCTGACCGATCTTCGCCAATACCGCCCCCAGAAACGGCTGTTTATGGACCTATGTGACGGAGTGTTCGGCCGGGGCACCGTGGTGGTCCAAGACCATCGCAGGGATGGATTATGGATGTCCTCCTCCCGGTCCCGGTCCATGCGGTTTGTGAGCATGTCCGATCTGGGCGAACGACTCTGCCGAGAGATGGAACGTATCCGGCCGCCTCCGGCATGGCTGGCGGACCTGTGCGGCCGGGTCTTCGATACCGCCGCATTCTCCGGCCGGGGACACGGCAGCGGAAGCCGAAAATGGGGAATCTGGCTGGAGACGGGGATGGAGACCTTCGCCTGCAGCCAATGCGGGCGCTGTTGCCGAACCCTCGATTACCACCGGGAGTTGTCTCTTGAGGATTATCGAACATGGCGGCGGCTGGGCCGCACCGACATCCTGGAGCGGGTGAAGGTGTTTCGGCGAAACGGCCGCATCACCTCCTTCGGCATTTGGTTGGAGCCGGGAACGGATCGGTTTTCAGAGGTCTGCCCCTGGCTTCGGAAATTGCCGAAAAAAGACCGGTGGAACTGCGGCATTCATAAGGTCAGGCCGGAGATCTGCCGCCAATATCCCGGCAGCCGCAAACACGGCAGAATGACCGGGTGTTCCGGGTTTCGGGAATAACCGCTGCGGGGAATTGGATTGGCGCGTCAAAGGGCCAACAAGCCGCCGTTTCCCAGGGCATCGTATGATGCGGATTTCAATACGGCCCGGCCGAATCTTAGGACAGATACTTCTGAAGCGCCCCCTTGAGTTCATTGACCGATTCGATGGCCGGCAGATCCGAGCTTTCCCGAATCAGCCATCTCTGCAACGAATTCCACTCTTCTTTGGAAAGGGCATTTTCCGCTTGGGTGAATGCGTCGAGGGCCTTGATCATGTTGTTGATCTGTTTCTTATCCGCCGAATTCATCGTGTCTCCTCCCTTTCAGGCATGATGATGAGATCAATCCCGATTTCCCGAACCGATCGCAAAAAATCTCAAAATCGGCCTGCGTAAGCAGGGCTGCAAACCGCTCCCCATGGCGGCTGCGCTCCCGGTAAAAATCGATACAGGCCTTGACGATTGTCAGGACATCATCGGACTCGAAAATTCCGGGGAGTTCCTGTGCCAGCCGGGGATGCCTCCCGAGCTTGCCGCCGAGAAACACCCGCCAGCCGGTGCGGCCGGTCGCCAATGAGCCGGAAGGGCATTCGGCCGTGCATCGGCCGCAGTCTAAACATCTGTTTCGATCGATCAGCGGCTTTTCCGAAGCGGTATCCAGTACCACCGCCTCTTCCTTGCAGATCTTCACGCAGGATTCGCAAAGGGTGCACGGTTCATCGGTGACCACCGGCACGGCGGCGCCGATGATCCCGATATCCTTTATCTGGGGTCGGGAACAGGCATTGGGGCAGTCGGCCAGAGTGACCGAGAATTCATGATGAAATTTGAGCGGCCCCTCCACCCGGGATTTCAAAAATCCGAGCAGGTCCTCCCTTTGAAGCAGGGTTTCCAGTTTCTGGAAAAGTTTTTCGCTGTCTACAGCCCTGTTGGGGCACCCGCCGCTTCCGAAACAGGACTCAATTCGATAGCCCTTGATTTCCTTTTCCATATTGTTGAGATACCGCGCCTGGGTCGCCTTGACCTCGGCCGGCGAGACAACCGATTTCCCTTCCCCCCGGGCCTCTTTCTCAACCCGCGCACGCACCCGTTTTCTCACGAAAAACGGCACTTTTTTAACGACCGCTTCGGCCTCCGGTGTCCATTTCATCTGCTTTTCTCCCTCTGATTCATGGCAGCCATTCGAATAGGATCAATATTGTAGCGTACATGAGTAAGCGCCGCTTTGACCTAAATCAAATAGAGAAAGCAGGTTGCCCGGGGGAGTTTACCCAGTCCCGCCCCCGAACAGCTTCCACCCCGCCATGCCCCAGGTGAGATTGTAGACCGTTTCGATTCCGCGCTTTTTGAGCCGATAGGCGACGACGGGAGATCGATGGCCGGTCATGCAGATGACCACCACCGGTTTTTCAGGATCGGCGGGCCGGTAGGCGTCCGGGTCGGTCACCAACTCCGGACGATGGGAGACGCCGTCAATATGAAACAGATTGTATTCCGGATCGGTCCGGACGTCGACGAGGATGGCTTCTCGTTTCATGCGTTCCAGATTTTCCTTGAGCTGCCAGGGGAAGATCGGCTTTACCCCCATCCAGTACCAGAACACCTCCCATCCCACGATGATCGCCAGGAGTACGAGAAGAATGCTTACCACATTCATGGCTCGTCCCATTCCTTATCACTTCTGTCCACAAACCGGTCTGAACGTTTGCGGTTTCTGTTCATGCAGGTCTTCGCCATTGAGTGTCAAATCCCATTTCCGCCAGCATGGCGATCCCCCGGTCCAGATTCAGGCCGACGGTGTCTACGCTGTGGGAGTCGTCTCCCGGAACCACCGGGATCGACATTTTCAGTGCCTGCTGCAGAATCGAGCGGGAAATGTAGGGTTCATCCGCGCCTTTTATGAGTGATCGGACGTTGAAATCGAGGAGCAGATCCCGCTTCCGAATCAGTGTTAGATTCCGTTGAATTCGATCCAGAATCGCCGGTTTTTCCAGCCGGGTGCGGTAATCCGGGTCGAAAATTCGAACCAGGTCGAAATGAGCCACCACCTGCGGCGAAAGGGTGTCGATCATCTCATATTGAAGGTCGAAGTACCGGCAGTAAAGCGCGTCCAGCCCGCCCGCCCCTTCGGCCGCTAGATGATACCGGGCCGGGTCCATGTCGATGGGAATATCATCCACATGATGGACCGACCCGAGAAGATAGTCGGGTCGAAATTTTGCCCGAAGATCCTGAACAAAAGGCAGCGACCCCGAATAGGTCTCCGTCTCAAAGGCCGCATAGAGGGTGATATCTGAGGCGTATTGTTTCTGAAGCCGCCGGCATTCATCTATATACTGTTCAAAACGGTCGTACATGGTTTTGGCTTTCAGTCCGGCCTCGATTTCATCCGGATAGCGGAACTCGTCACTCACCGGCGGCATGTGCTCGGTGATGCCGACCCATTGAAACCCCTTGCGGATATATTGTTTCAGAATTTCCTCCAGATCGTCTTCGGCATGGCTGCAGTAAGCACGGCTGTGGCCGCCGTGGACGGAGACCCGGGCGGGCGGGGCCGCTGAATGCGTCTTCATGGAAGATTTCCTATGCGCATGATGGTTTGTTCAGGGTTTTACATTCCGGAGACCGGGTTGCGACGCGATTGGTTTGTCGATATCATACAATCCGATTCGAAAAAAGGAAAAGCCGCATAGGATCATCACTTCTTTTTCTGGAGTAAGACCTTGCATCCATTTCTGATTGAACCCCTCAACCAAAAAAGGTGATCATGAAGGGAATAAAGATCGAATACGACTCCGTGGACCCTTACACCACCAAAGACGGGTCCGTCATCCGTGAACTCATCCATCCGGATCTTCAAGGAAACAAAAAACAGAGCCTTGCAGAAGCGATCATTCCGCCGGACTTCATTACCGGACTTCATCGGCACGTCAAATCCGAAGAGATTTACCATATCCTCGGCGGCACCGGCCGCATGGTTCTGGAGATGGAACAATTTGAGGTAGGCCCCGGCGACAGCATTCTCATCCCGCCCGGCACGCCGCATCAGATTCAAAACACCGGGGCGGTACCGCTCAAAATTCTGTGCTGCTGCGCGCCGGCTTATTCCCACGGGGATACGGAATTGATGGCTTCCGTGGGTTGAAGGTCAGCTTCAGCTCGGTGGTCCGGCCCTTCACGATGGTGAACCTGCGCTGGGTCTTGATACTGGTCTTGAGAACGCTCGGGACCTTCAGGGCCGTCGTTTCACCATCCGGCAGGACGATCTGTTTGGTCGCCGTTCTTTTTCTTGTCGATCAAGGCTCGTCCGTTTCCTGGCTTTCCGCTGGCCCGCCGAGTTTCCGGTAGAGGGTCCTTCGGCCGATGCCCAGAATGGCTGCGGCCCGGCGTTTGTTTCCTCCCGATGCCGCCAGAACATGGCGGATGTAGCGACGTTCCATTTCTGGCAGTGTCTGGAAATTATCCTCGGGCCTTGTCAGGCTAAGAATATCGGTCGTAGACGTTAGCGCCTCCCCCTCATATTGTCGGATTCTGGCCGGCAGATGTTCCTCGCGGATACAGCCGCTTTCGGCAAACGTCACGGCCCGCTCCACCGCGTTGCTGAGTTCGCGGACATTGCCTGGAAAGGGGTATCGGACGATCATCTCCAGCGCATTGCCGGAAAACCCTTTGACGTTTTTGTCGAGCGCCAGGGCAAACTGCTGCAGGAACCGGGCGGCGAGAAACTCGACGTCCTCGCCCCGGTCCCGGAGCGGCGGCACTCGAAGAGTGAACGTCTCCAGGCGGAAGAACAGGTCTTCCCGGAAATGGTCCTGGCGGATTTCCGCCTCGATATCCCGGTGGGTTGCGGCCAGCACCCGCACGTCCACCTCCTGTTCCGTATTTTCCCCCACCCGCCTGAGTTTTCCGTCCTGAAGGACGCGCAGGAGTTTGGCCTGGAGGAAAAGCGGCATTTCCGAAACCTCGTCCAGCAGCAGGGAACCGCCTGCGGCCTCGGCAAACAGCCCCCGGCGGCTCTGGCCGGCGCCGGTGAAGGCCCCCGCCGTATGACCGAAGAACTCGCTTTCCATCAGGTTTTCCGGTATTCCCGCGCAATTGACGGGAAGAAACGGCCCATTGGCCCGGGCGCTTTCCTGGTGGACCGCCCGGGCCACCAGCTCTTTGCCCGATCCGCTTTCCCCGAGAATCAGAACCGGTCCCTGAGCCCTGGCCACCTGTCGAATCTGATCGAAAAGCAGACGCATCGACATGCTTTTCCCGAACATCCCGTGGAAACTTTCCGAAGACAGCAGTCCCCGCATCCGGTCGACCATCTCCTTGAGCCGCTTCCGTTCCAGGACGCGCTTTACCGACAGCATGAAATGCTCCAGATCCAGAGGTTTGGTCAGGAAGTCGTCGGCGCCCGCCTTCAGGGCTTCCACAGCCTTTGGAATGGTTCCGAAGGCCGTAAAGATAATAAACCCCGGAGGAGAATCGGGAACCTTGTGAAGGACGCTTTTGAGAAAGGTCAGGCCGTCCATCCCCGGCAGCTTCAGATCGCTCACGATCAGGTCGGGCCATTTTTGTTCCATTGCCCGGGCGGCTTTCTCCGCCGTGGGGGCCCAGTAAGCCTCCAGGCCGGCGTCCTGCACTTCTTCGATCAGCAGGGTTCCGAGGGCTTTGTCGTCTTCGACGATGCAGATCAAACCGGTGTTGCGCCTGTCATTTCCGGCCATGTTTCATCCTTTCATCATATGACGGGTCGTCCATCATCTGGTGGCGGACATGGAGCCGAAAAGAGGCGCCCCCCATATCGCTGTCCCCCACCTCGATGGAGCCGTCGTGTTCTTCCGCAACCGTATGCGCCACAGCCAACCCCAGGCCGGTGCCTTCCCCGACCGATTTGGTGGTGAAAAACGGTTCGATGATTTTCGACCGGATATCTTCCGGCACGCCGGGGCCGTCGTCGTCTACGCAGAAAACGATCCCCCGCCCGGCAGATTTCCAGGAACAGCGAACGGTGCCGGAAGGTCGGCACTGCACGGCGTTTCGCAGCAGATTGATCAGGGCCTGCTGGATTCTCAAAGGGTCCAGCGCGATGGGCGCAAGGTTTCCAGGTCCCTCGAGCCGAATGCGGGCCCCCCTCTCCCTGGCGTCCTCTTCAACGGTGGAAACGGCCGATTCCGCTAGAAGGGCCGGGTCGCACAGGGAACAGCGAAGGGGGCTGCTGCGGCTAAAATCGAGAAGTTGGTTAATAATGCGCTCCATCCGGCTCACTTCTTCCCGAATGGCCGCAAGCGCCTGCCGCTGACCCTCCGGAAGGTCTTCTCTGCGAAGGGCGCGCTGGGCCCTGCCGTTGATGACGCTCAACGGCGTGCCCAATTCGTGGGCGGTCCCCGCGGCAAGCCGGCCGAGGGAGGCCAGTTTTTCCGCCTGACGGAGCGCTTTTTCCAGCTTGTCCTGGTTTCGGCGCTGTTCCATCAGGGTCTGTTCGGCCTCTTCAATGCTGTTGAGCATGTGGTTGAAGGCCGCCCCGAGTTGGACAATCTCCCGGGGTCCCCGATGATTGAACCGGTGGCGGC
>JBEPWQ010000069.1:0-15867 GCA_041642315.1 Desulfobacteraceae bacterium
CTGCCCTTTGAGGACGATAGGCCGCTGATTAAAGCATGTGTTCTGGTTGGAACGAACGAATTTGGAGAGGTTGATCGGCTCCACCAGTTTCTGGGAAGGATCACCGTTAAAATCATATTTGAGCAGAATACGGGAGGCTTCCACATCCACCACCTCGGCATTCCGCTTGGCCACGACGGCTACACCCGAATCCCGGGCCACCACCGCCTCGATACCGGTGCCCACCAGAGGGGCGCGGCTGATCATCAGCGGCACCGCCTGACGCTGCATGTTGGAGCCCATCAGGGCACGGTTGGCATCGTCGTTTTCCAGAAAAGGGATCAGGGAAGCGGACACGCTCACCAGCTGGTCCGGAGAAATATCCATGAGTTCGATGCGCTCTTGTTCCACCATTTCAAATTCGCCGGTCACCCGGGAGGTCACCCGAGGATTGACATAGCGCTTGTTCTCATCCATCGGAGCGTTTGCCTGGGCAATGGGGTGCTTGGCCTCCTCAAAGGCGCTCAGATATCGCACATCGTCGGTCACCCTTGCCTCTTTGACCACCCGGTAAGGGGTCTCGATGAATCCGTAGTCATTCACCCGTGCATAGGTGGACAGAGAGACGATCAGCCCGATATTGGGTCCTTCCGGGGTCTCGATGGGGCAGATGCGTCCGTAATGGGAAGGGTGAACATCCCGCACCTCGAAGCCGGCCCGCTCCCGGGTGAGGCCGCCGGGACCCAGGGCGCTCAACCGCCGCTTGTGGGTGGTTTCGGACAAGGGGTTGGTCTGATCCATGAACTGGGAGAGCTGACTGGTTCCGAAGAATTCCTTGACGACCGCCGAAACCGGTTTCGGATTCACCAGATCGTGAGGCATCAGCGCATCCACTTCCTGAAGGCTCATCCGCTCTTTGATGGCCCGCTCCATGCGGACCAGACCGATCCGGTACTGATTTTCGAGGAGTTCGCCCACCGCCCGCACCCGCCGGTTGCCGAGGTGGTCGATATCATCCACCACGCCCTGGGTATCCCGCAGTTCCACCAGGGTCCTGGTGGTCAACAGCACATCTTCTTTGCGAAGGGTTCGAACATTGACCGGGGTATCGATTCCGAGGCGCAGGTTGATTTTCATTCGCCCCACTCCGGACAGATCATAGTAGGAAGATTTGAAAAAGAGGTGGTCGATGAACTCCTGAGCCACCTCCGGAGTGGCCGGATTGCCGGGGCGAAGCCGCCGGTAGATTTCGATCAGAGCCTCCTCTTTGGAATCGACTTTATCCAGAATGAGAGTTTTGCGAATCGAATCACTGCTGCTGACCCAGTCGATGAAAAGAATCTCAAATTCGGTGATTCCGGCGTCCAGAATCCGGTTCAGAATCTCCTCGTCCACCGGGTCGTTGGCCCGGGCGATGGTGTCGCCGGTATTGGGATCGGTCACGGTGGAGGCGATGATGGTGTTGAGGATGTCGTCCCGCTCGATGGGGATCATCTCCATTCCGGCGTTTTTGATCTGACGAATGGCGCGCTGGGTGAACATCCGCCCTTTTTTTACGATCATATCGCCGGTCCCCGGATCGATAATGTCCTGGGAAGCCCGCTGGCCTTTCAGGGACTTGACCTGAAAGGTTTTAAAATAATCGGTACCGCGGATAACGATCTTGTCGGTATCGTAAAAATAGGTCAAAAGATCGTCGGTGGTATACCCGAAGGCCTTGAAAAGCAGGGTGACCGGAAACTTTCTCCGTCTGTCGATTCGAATGTAGACAATGTCCTTCGGGTCGATTTCCATATCGATCCAGGAGCCCCGGACCGGAATGATCCTGGAAGAATATATAATTTTGCCGCTGGAGTGGGTCTTACCCTTGTCGTGATCAAAAAACACTCCGGAAGATCGGTGAAGCTGACTGACCACCACCCGTTCGGTGCCGTTGATGATAAAGGTTCCCTTCTCCGTCATCAGGGGAATGGTGCCGAAATAGATTTCCTGCTCTTTGATATCGCGAATGTTGGATACACCCGAATCCTTGTCGATATCATATACCACCAGCCGGACCGTGATGCGAACCGGCAGCTCATAGGTCATCCCCCGGTCGATGCACTCTTCGACGCTGTGCTTCACCTCGCCGAACCGGTAGGAAACGAATTCAAGGGATGCGCTTCCGGTAAAATCCTTGATCGGAAACACCGAATTGAAAACGGCCTGGAGACCGATATCTTTTCGGTCATCCGGGGGAATGTTCATCTGCAGGAAGCGTTGGTATGATTCCCGCTGCATCCCGATCAGGTCGGGGATTTCGATGATTTTTGGAATTTTACCGAAATTTTTCCGAATACGCTTACCTGTGAAAGGCTTTCCCGACATTTTTTCTCCAGATTGACATGTGGATTCTAAAACCACGAAAATGGGATGAAAGGGGCGCCCCTTTCCATCCCATTTTCGATTTCCTTACGACACTAAAAAAACTTAATTTCAAAGATTAAGTCTTTTTTATTTTAATTCAACCTGGGCGCCCGCTCCTTCCAGCTGTTCTTTGATTTTTTCTGCGTCTTCTTTGGCGATGCCTTCCTTGACCGGCTTGGGAGCCTCATCCACGAGGGCCTTGGCGTCCTTGAGACCCAGACCGGTAATGGCCCGAACCTCTTTGATCACTTGAATTTTCTTGTCTCCCGCCGAAGTCAGAACCACATCGAATTCGGTTTTTTCCTCGGCCGGAGCCGCCGCCTCGGCACCGCCCGCGCCCGGCGCCATCATCGCCACCGGCGCGGCCGCCGAAACGCCGAACTTCTCTTCCATCTCCTTAACCAGCTCGGAAAGGTCGAGTACAGACATATTCGCTATGAAATCAATAACTTGTTCTTTGGTAACTTCCGCCATTTTGTATTTCCTCCAGATAATTCAATCCACCTACACGGAGTAGGAAAAATAATGTGTAAAAAAAAGTCAGGCAGCCTCTTTTTCCTTCTGGTCTTTGATCGCCATCAGAACATTCAGGAATTGCTGCGGCACCGCGCTCAGCACTCTCACGAAAGCTGTCGGCACCCCGTTCATCGCCGACAGCACCTGACCCAGCAAAACCTCTCGGGACGGCAGAGATGAGAGCGCTTTAATATCGTCGAATTTGAGGACCTTACCCCTTAAAACTCCGCTCTTGATTTCGAGCTTGTCGTTTTCCTTGGCGAAATCGGTGAGCACCTTGGCCGGGGCCACCGGATCCTCGTAGGAAATGGCGACGGCGGTGGGCCCGATAAATTTTTCCTTAATCAATTCCGCCTCCGTACCTTCGCAGGCACGGATCAGCAGGGTGTTTTTGACCACCTTGAACTCGATCTCGGCTTTCCGCAGTTGGCTGCGCAGGGAATTGATGGAAATCACGTCCAGCCCCTTGTAATCGGTCAGAATGACGATTCTGGAGCGGGAAAATTTCTCATGGAGTTCTTCGACGATCTCCTTTTTTTTATCCAGCTTCATAGATTCTTTTACACCTCCTTTCGTGTCTGTAAAAAACCGGAGGTAATCAAATGGGCAGACTACTGTCTCGGTAGGCCGACACGGTCGATTACATTCGATTCCCGAAAATACCGGTGTTCGAATATACCTACGGTCTTTGACAGGATATTAAAATTAAAATCGGATTCGTTTAAAAGCCCGATTCAGAAAAGACTCCTAAAGGGATA
Source organism: Desulfobacteraceae bacterium (assembly GCA_041642315.1). GTDB lineage: Bacteria > Desulfobacterota > Desulfobacteria > Desulfobacterales > Desulfococcaceae > JAABSQ01. Next base: position 3,660 of record JBEPWQ010000069.1, read on the forward strand.
GGGCGGTTACACCTTCACCAGCTCTTTCACGGAAGAGGTATCCACCTTGAATCCCGGGCCCATCGTCGTGGACACCGCAATGCCCTTCAGGTAGGTCCCCTTGCTCGAGGCCGGCTTCAGCCGCAGGATGGTCTCCAGAAAGGCGGCGGCGTTTTCAATCAACCGATCGGAGCCGAAGGATACTTTGCCCATGGGGGCATGCACGATCCCGGCTTTTTCCACTCGAAAGTCGATCTTCCCGGCTTTCAACTCCTGCACCGCCCGTCCGATGTCAAAAGTGACCGTACCGGTTTTGGCATTGGGCATCAGACCCCTCGGACCCAACAGACGGCCGATTTTACCCACCGAGCCCATCATGTCGGGGGTGGCGACCGCCTTATCGAAGTCGAACCACCCTCCCTTGATCTTCTCCACAAGGTCATCGCTGCCTACATAGTCGGCGCCGGCCTCCTGGGCTTCTTTTTCCTTTTCACCTTTGGCGAATACCAGCACCCGAACCTCTTTTCCGATTCCGTTGGGAAGCACCACCGTACCGCGGACCATCTGGTCGGCATGCCGGGGATCGACCCCCAGCTTCACGGCGATATCAAAGGTTTCATCGAATTTGGCATAAGAGGATTCGATCGCCCGCTGGACCGCTTCCGTAAAACCGAGGGTTGGGCCCGGCTCCACCTGTTTTCTGGCTTCTTTATATTTTTTACCCCGCTTCGGCATCTTTGCTACTTCACTCCTTTTTCCTGTTTATCAGCCGCCGGTTCCTGCTGGCGGTTGAAATTCTCAGACCACATCGATTCCCATGCTCCGGGCCGTTCCTGCCACGATCTTACAGGCCGCATCCAGATCGTTGGCGTTCAGGTCTGGCATCTTCAACTGGGCGATCTCTTCCACCTGTTTGCGGGTGACCTTTCCGACCCGATCCCTTTTGGGATCTCCCGCACCCTTGGCGACTTTGGCCGCCTTTTTCAAAAGAACGGAGGCCGGCGGGGTTTTGGTGATAAAGGTAAAGGTTCGATCCTGATAAACGGTGATCACCACCGGAATGATCATCCCCTCTTCGTTTGCGGTCCGTGCGTTGAACGCCTTGCAAAAATCCATGATATTTACCCCATGCTGCCCCAAAGCGGGGCCGATGGGCGGCGATGGATTGGCCTTTCCGGCCATAACCTGTAGCTTGATCTGCGCAATAACCTTTTTAGCCATTTTAATCTACCTGCTCCTGAATTCTGGACTTATTTCGCTTCGGATACCGGGTCCGCCCCTCAGCTTTCCGGCACTCTCTCGACATCCGGACTGTTATAATTTTGTGACCTGAACGAAATCCAACTCCACCGGCGTTGATCGACCGAATATACTCACCAGCACTTTGATCTTTCCCTTTTCCGGATTGACCTCATCCACGGTGCCGTTGAAATTGGTGAAGGGGCCGTCGATGACCCTTACTTCATCCCCGGCTTCGAAAAAATATTTGGGTTTGGGTTTGAGTTTCCCGGCCTCCATCCGATTCAGAATCTGTTGCGCCTCCTCTTCAGAAATGGGAGTGGGTTTTTCACGCCCGCCCAAGAAACCGGTTACTTTTTCGGTGTTGTTGACAATATGCCAGGTTTCATCATTTAATTCCATCTGGACCAAAATATAGCCGGGATAGAATTTCCTGGAAGATGTCTTTCTTTTCCCCTTTACCAGTTCGACGATCTGCTCCGTAGGAACTACGATTTCCCCGAATTTTTCAGGGTCGGAAAAGGTTGCGATTCGCTCTTCCAGGGATTTTTTGACTTTCGTTTCAAATCCCGAATACACATGGACGATATACCAATTCAGCGCCATCTTTCTCTCCCCGCCTATTGAAGGACCAGGCGAATCAAGCTGGACAGCCCCATGTCCACCATTCCGAGATAAAATGCAATAATCATCACCAGGACGATAACGACGGCGGTCGATCCCAATGCCTGTTTACGGGAAGGCCAGGTCACTTTTTTGAGTTCCGCCCGGACTTCCCTCAAAAACTGAATGCTTTTTTCTATGAAATTGGGCGATCGGTTTGCGGCAGCCGTCTTTTTCTGGGCAAGGTGAACCCCTTTCTGGGCATCACCCGAAGTACTCGAAGCTGAAGTCATGGGCTTTGTTTTCACCTCGACATCCCCGGTCGGAGCCGTACCCGAAGCGGTGTCGTCGAGCTGCTTCTTCTTTTTTCTTGCCGTTTTTTTTCTCTGTAACCGTCCCATTCTACTCCTAAAAATATGGAAAGCTCAAGTTGCAACAGACAGCCGCCTGTTAACGCCCTTGAGCTTGTGCCATGTCGATGGAATACGCGATGTGGCAGGCCAGGAGGGACTCGAACCCCCAGCACTCGGATTTGGAGCCCGACGCTCTGCCATTAGAGCTACTGGCCTGAACTCATCCCCTTTAGGCAATCAGTCGGATTCTCTTGCAGAATACCGCCCGCTATTTGGTCTCCTTATGAGGCGTATGCTTCTGACAGAATCTGCAGTACTTCTGGAATTCGAGCTTATCCGGCGTCGTCCGTTTATTCTTTGTCGTCGTATAATTTCTTCTTTTGCATTCGGTACATGCAAGGGTAACCTTGACTCTCACTAGATAACTCCTTGAGTCTACTCAATAATTTCACTGACTACGCCGGCGCCCACGGTGCGACCGCCTTCCCGAATGGCGAAGCGGAGCTCTTTTTCCATGGCGATCGGGGTGATCAAATCGGCAGAAATCTTCACGTTGTCGCCCGGCATCACCATCTCCACCCCTTCCGGCAGATTCAGAATCCCGGTCACATCGGTGGTCCGGAAATAAAACTGAGGCCGGTATCCGGTGAAAAACGGGGTGTGACGCCCGCCCTCCTCCTTGCTCAGAATATAGACCTCGGCCTCGAACTTGGTATGGGGGGTAATCGATCCCGGCGCCGAGACCACCTGACCGCGCTCCACATCGTCGCGCTTGGTGCCCCGAAGCAACAGCCCCACATTGTCTCCGGCCATGCCTTCGTCCAGAAGCCGGCGGAACATCTCCACACCGGTGCACACCGTTTTGATGGTCGGCCGAATGCCCACGATTTCCACCTGCTCGTTCACCCTGATGCGGCCCCGATCCACGCGCCCGGTCACCACGGTGCCCCGGCCCGAAATGCTGAAAACGTCTTCGATCGGCATCAGAAAGGGCTTGTCCACATCCCGTTCCGGCTCGGGAATGAAACTGTCGATGGCATCCATCAGCTCCCAGATGCACCTGGCGTCCTCGCCGTCCGGATCATCGGTCTCCAGCGCCTTGAGCGCGCTGCCGCGAATGATCGGGGTGTCGTCTCCCGGAAACTGATACTTGTCCAGAAGCTCCCGAAGCTCCAGCTCCACCAGCTCGATCAGCTCCTCGTCGTCCACCATGTCGCATTTGTTCAAAAATACCACGATCCGCGGCACCCCCACCTGACGGGCCAGCAGAATGTGCTCCCGGGTCTGGGGCATGGGGCCGTCGTCGGCGCCCACCACCAAAATCGCCCCGTCCATCTGGGCCGCGCCGGTGATCATGTTCTTGATGTAGTCGGCGTGGCCGGGGCAGTCCACATGGGCGTAATGGCGGTTGTCCGTCTCATACTCCACGTGGGCGGTGGCGATCGTGATGCCCCGCTCCTTCTCTTCCGGCGCCTTGTCGATCTGATCAAAGGGAATGAACTTGGCCTTGCCCTTCAACCCGTTCAGCTTGGTGATGGCCGCCGTCAAGGTGGTCTTGCCGTGATCGATGTGACCGATCGTTCCCACATTCACATGCGGCTTGGTTCGCTCGTACTTTTCCTTCGCCATCGTATCGTCCTCCCTTCCCCCCGGGATTAGAGTCCCGTCATCCAATCCGTTGGAACCAGACATTCGAAGGGGTTCTCAAGAAAAACCCCTTCGAATACCAGCCCTTCTTCAACTGCGGATGTAATCGTTTACCATCTAAAATGGGCAAAGGCCTTGTTGGCATCCGCCATTTTATGAGTATCCTCTTTTTTCTTAACGGAAGATCCCCGCCGATTTGCCGCATCCAGCAATTCTCCGGCCAGTTTATCCCCCAGTCCTTTTTCAGGGCGTTTTCGAGCGAAATCGATGATCCACCGAATCGCCAGCGCGGTCCGCCGGGAAGGCCGGACCTCGGTGGGCACCTGATAGGTGGAACCGCCGACCCGTCGAGACTTGACCTCGATCATGGGCCGCACATTTTCCACGGCGTCCTCGAACATTTTGAGGGGCGCTTCCTTCGTTTTCTCCTCGATCACACCCAGGGCCCGGTAGAGAATTTTTTCGGCGGTGCTTTTCTTGCCGTCTCGCATAATCGACTTCACGAACTTCGCGACCAGCTTGCTGTTATATTTGGGGTCCGGAATAATCACCCGCTCGGGTACTTCTCTTCTTCTTGGCATCTGCTACACCATCATTCTCATCGTCATTAGCTGTTTAGAAACTATTTCGGTTTTTTGGCTCCGTATTTCGACCGACCCTGTCTTCGATCTTCCACCCCGAGAGTATCGAGGGTTCCGCGAACGATATGGTATCGGACACCGGGCAAATCTTTGACACGCCCCCCGCGAACCAGTACCACCGAATGCTCCTGGAGGTTGTGCCCGATTCCCGGAATATAGGCGGTGACCTCGATTCCGGTGGTCAGCCTTACCCGGGCCACTTTTCGAAGGGCCGAGTTCGGTTTTTTGGGAGTCGACGTGTAAACGCGCGTGCAGACCCCGCGCTTCTGGGGCGCCCCCTTTAATGCCGGAGTGTTGGTCTTCTTGACAATCCGTTTTCTGCCTTTTCTGACTAACTGGTTTATGGTCGGCATGCGAATTCCTTCAGTTGTGCAGTCCTTGTATTTATCCGATGACCTGACAAAAGCCTTTACATACCTTTAAAACATTTGCGTGTCAAGTCATTTTTCCACTTTCTGCGCCTATATCGATTCGATTTCCACCCGATCATAAGACGGAAAACCGGTTCCAGCCGGAATCCGCCGACCCATGATGACATTCTCCTTCAGGCCCTTGAGATAATCCTTGGCGCCTGAAATGGCCGCCTCGGTCAGAACCTTCGTGGTCTCCTGAAAGGAAGCCGCAGAGATAAAACTGTCGGTGGAAAGAGAGGCCTTGGTGATTCCCAGAATCAAGGGTTCTGCCGATGCGGGTTTGCCGCCGTTGGCCTTTACCTCGGCATTGACCTCCTCGAACCGGGCTTTGTCCACCTGCTCTTCGGCGATCAGATCGGTGTCTCCGACTTCGGTGATTTTGACCCGTCGCATCATCTGGCGCACGATGACCTCGATATGCTTGTCATTGATTCGAACCCCCTGCAGTCGATACACCTCCTGCACCTCGTCGACCAGGTACCGGGCCAGAGCCACCTCGCCCTTGATGCTCAAAATATCCTGGGGAATGGCGGCGCCCGCGATCAAAGGCTCACCGGCACGGATATAATCCCCGTCATAGAAATTGATGTGCTTGCCCCGGGGAATCAGGTACTCTTCGGGCTCTCCGGCATCCACCGGCGTGACGGACACCTTCTGTTTGCCCTTGGGTCCTTTGGAAAGGGAGACATACCCGTCGATTCGGCTCAGGACCGCGATCTCTTTCGGCCGCCGCACTTCAAACAATTCGGCCACACGGGGAAGACCGCCGGTGATATCCTTGGTCTTGGTAGTAGCCCGAGGCAGCTTCGCCAGAACATCCCCGGCTTTCACCTCATCCCCTTCTTCCACCAGCAAAATGGCATCCACCGGCAGCGGATACCGCGCCACCCCGCTTCCACCGGGAAGTTTAGCGGTTCTACCTTCGATGTTCTTGATAGAGATTCTCGGCCGCACATCGGCGCTCTTGGACTCGATCACGGTCCGGCTCGATTTTCCGGTCACCGGGTCCACCTTCTCCTGAAGGGTCTTACCCAATCCGATGTCGCCGTATTTCACGATCCCGTCCACTTCGGTGAGAATCGGGGTGGTGAAAGGATCCCAGGTGGCCAACAGATCGCCGGCATTGACCTTTCGCCCGTCCTCCACCAGCACATGGGCCCCGTATATCACCGGAAAACGCTCCACCTCACGGCCGGTATCACCCACGATGGACAGCTCTCCGCCCTGACGGTTCATGACGATCAGATCCCCGTCCGCATTTTTAACCACGTTGATGTCCAGGAACTTGATGGTTCCCTCTGTTCGGGCCCGTATATCCGCCTGTTCGACCCGCCGACTGGCGGTGCCGCCGATATGGAAGGTACGCATCGTTAACTGAGTGCCGGGCTCTCCGATCGACTGGGCGGACAGAATCCCGACCGCCTGCCCCACTTCAACCAGGCGGCCGTGGGCCAAATCTCGGCCGTAACACTTGGCGCATACACCGTACCGGGTCCTGCAGGTCAGGACCGACCGGATTTTGATCCGGGTCAGCCCGGCATTCTCGATCGACCGGACGACGTCTTCATCGATTTCATCACCCATCTTGACCAGGATATCGTCTGTGAAGGGATCCCGTATGTCCTCTTCGGCGGCGGTGCGGCCCAGGATTCGATCTCCCAGCCGCTGAATGATTTCCCCGCCCTCCATCAGGGCCTCCACTTCCACCCCCTGAACCGTTCCGCAATCCCGCTCCATGACCGTACAGTCTTGGGCCACGTCCGCCAGCCGCCGGGTCAGATACCCGGAGTTGGCGGTCTTCAGAGCGGTGTCGGCCAGTCCTTTTCGAGCTCCGTGGGTGGAGATAAAATATTGGAGCACCGACAACCCTTCCCGGAAATTGGCGGTGATCGGGGTTTCGATGATCTCCCCCGAAGGTTTGGCCATCAACCCTCGCATTCCGGCCAACTGCCGCATCTGATCCTTGCTGCCTCGAGCCCCGGAATCGGCCATCATGTAGACCGGATTGAACCCTTCCACCAGGACCGGATTGCCCGCTTCATCCAGCCTGGGATTGCCTTCCTCATCCAGCAACGGCGTCTTTTTCATGGCGTCCATCATCTCGTTGGCGATATCGTCGGTGGCCTTGGCCCAGATATCGACGACCTTGTTGTACTTCTCGCCCTGAGTAATCAATCCTTCGGTGTATTGACGTCCGATCTCCGTGACCTGCTCTTCGGCCAGCTTCAGAATCTCCCATTTTTTCGGCGGGATGATCATGGCGTCGATGGAAATGGAAAGGCCGCCTTCGGTGGAGTACCGATATCCGATGTCCTTGAGCTTGTCCGACAGGATGACGGTGGCTTTGGCGCCCAGGCTTCGGTAGACCAGGTCCACCAGCTCGCGAAGCGTCTTCTTGTCCATCACTTTGTTGACGGCACTGAAGGGAACGTCGGGTCTTTTGCTGATGATCTCGAAAAGATGATAATCCCCATCCGCGAAAATGAGCTCGCTCACCGCTCCTTTTTCCAGGGAAAAGACCGCTTCCACATCCGAATCCGAGGCATTGAAAATACGCTTGAATTCGTCCTGTCGAAGCAGGCCGAGCAAACCCTCCACTTCCCGGTCGATTCCCTCCGAATGCTCTCGAACCATTTCCACGAAGTCGGCTTGGCCCTCGGCCAATTTTTTCTGAATCTCCAGGGCGCGTTCCCGCTCGGAAACCTGGAGGTGGCGCATTTTCATGATCCTTTCCTTGGGGATGATCTCCCACAGGAGAATCCGGCCTACGGTGGTCTCGACCCGTTCGCTCCCCATTCGCACATTGATATCGGCATGAAGGCTGACCGCTCCGGCATCATAGGCCGATCTTACCTCCCCCACATTGGAGAAGGTTTTTCCGGTGCCTCGAGATCCGGGGATCGGCCGGGTCATATAATAGATCCCCAGGACGATGTCCTGGCTGGGAACGATGATCGGGCTGCCGTTGGCCGGGGAAAGGATGTTGTTGCTGGAGAGCATCAAAATCCGCGACTCGATCTGGGACTCCACCGACAGAGGAATGTGGACCGCCATCTGGTCCCCGTCGAAATCGGCGTTGAAGGCGGTGCAGACCAGCGGATGGAGCTGTATCGCCTTGCCCTCGATCAGAATCGGTTCAAAGGCCTGAATCCCCAAGCGGTGAAGGGTCGGGGCCCGGTTGAGCATCACCGGGTACTCCTTGACCACTTCATCCAGGGTGTCCCACACCTCGGGGGTTTCCCGCTCCACCATTTTTTTGGCGCTCTTCACGGTGGAAACCAGCCCCTTCTGCTCCAGACGATAGTAGATGAAGGGTTTGAAAAGTTCCAGGGCCATCTTTTTGGGAAGACCGCATTGATGGAGCCGCAAATTGGGGCCGGTGGTGATCACGGTACGCCCGGAATAGTCGACCCGCTTACCGAGAAGGTTCTGGCGAAAACGGCCCTGTTTCCCCTTCAAGGTATCGCTGAGCGATTTCAGAGGCCGTTTGTTGGTGCCGGTGATGACCCGGCCGTGCCGGCCGTTGTCGAAAAGAACATCCACCGACTCCTGAAGCATCCGCTTTTCATTCCGGACGATGATGTCCGGCGCATTGAGATCCATCAGCCGCCGCAGTCGATTGTTACGATTGATCACACGGCGGTACAGATCGTTCAGATCGGAGGTGGCGAACCGGCCCCCTTCCAGGGGAACCAGGGGCCTCAGATCGGGCGGAAGCACCGGAATGATATCCATAATCATCCAGGACGGATCGATACCGGATTTTCTAAAAGCATCCACGATCTTGAGCCGTTTGGAAAGTTTCTGGCGCTTGGCGATCGAATTGGTACTGAAAATATCTTCCCGCAGCTCCTTATATAGGGTCTCCAGGTTAATGTTTTCCAGCAGCTCCCGAACCGCCTCCGCCCCGATTCCGGCCTTGAACTTGTCGTGCCCGTAGGTCTCCTGCGCCTCGCGGTATTTGTCTTCGGTAAGAAGCTGACAATAAGAAAGGCCGGTATCTTTCGGGTCGACCACGATATAGCTGTCGAAGTAAAGGATCTTCTCCATATTTTTGAGGGTCAGATCCAGTAAATTCCCGATTTTGCTCGGCAGGCTTTTCAGAAACCAGATATGGGCCACCGCCGTGGCCAGATCGATATGGCCCATGCGCTCCCGCCGCACCTTGGACTGAATCACCTCGACGCCGCATTTTTCGCAGATGACCCCGCGGTGCTTCATCCGTTTATACTTGCCGCAATTGCACTCATAGTCCTTGGTGGGACCAAATATTTTGGCGCAGAACAGCCCATCCCGTTCCGGTTTAAAGGTTCGGTAGTTTATGGTTTCCGGTTTTTTGATTTCTCCATGAGACCATTCCCGTATTTGTTCAGAAGACGCCAGGGAAATCTGAACCCCGGTATAGTTTTTCGGGTCCATGGGTTTTGCAAAAAAATCGTATAGCGTATCCAAATTATATCCCCCTTGACTGCATTAAGCGCGAGGTGAACCGACAAAGCGACAGGACCGGAGCAACCCGGTTATTCCTGCCCCTCCATCAGGGTAATGTCCAGCCCGAGGCTCTGCAATTCTTTGGTCAAGACTTTAAAGGATTCCGGAATCCCGGGTTCCAGCACATTCTGACCCTTGACGATCTTTTCATACATCCGGGTCCGCCCGGCCATATCATCCGATTTGACTGTCAGGAATTCCTGAAGGGCATGGGCGGCCCCATAGGCTTCCATGGCCCAGACCTCCATCTCACCCAGCCGCTGCCCGCCGAACTGCGCCTTGCCGCCCAGCGGCTGCTGGGTCACCAGGGAGTAGGGGCCGATGGACCGGGCATGGATTTTGTCATCCACCAGGTGGTGCAGTTTCAGCATGTACATGGTTCCGACGGTGATCCGTTCTTTAAACGGCTCGCCGGTGCGTCCGTCATATAGCGTCGTCTGGGCGGTGGTGGACAGACCGGCCTCGGAGAGCAGCGCCTTGATCTCATCCTCCTTGGCCCCGTCGAACACCGGCGTGGCCATATGAACGCCCTCCGCATACGCGGCGGCGAAATCGAGAAGCCCCGCGTCATCCAGAGAGTCGATCAATTGACCGGCTTCGGCGCCTTGGGTGGCTTCAGGCCCTTTCCCGTCGCCGCCGGAGAAGATCCGTTTTAATTTTTCCCGCAGGGTCGTATGGTCTCGGGCTTCGATCAAATTCCCGATCTGCTCTCCGAGACCCTTGGCCGCCCGGCCCAGATGGATTTCCAGGATCTGGCCGACGTTCATTCGGGAGGGTACGCCCAGGGGGTTGAGGACCATGTCCACCGGGGTTCCGTCTTCGAAATAGGGCATATCCTCCTGGGGAAGCACCATCGAGACCACCCCTTTGTTGCCGTGGCGGCCCGCCATCTTGTCTCCAACCGAGAGTTTTCGCTTCATGGCCACGTAGACCTTGACCATTTTGATTACACCGGGGGGAAGATCGTCTCCTTTTTCAAACCGGCTGACCCGCTGTTCAAAATTGGAAATACACCGCTCACGCTGCTCGCGGAACATTTCCAGCAACTCGTGAACCCGTTCGGTCTTTTCCGGGTCCTCCAGAACAATTCCCTCGAAAAGGCCGACCGGTTCAATCTCTTCGATCATTTCCCGAGTGATCGGTTCGTTTCTGGGCAGCAGCACCGTTTTGCTCTTTTTGAGCGGGGCCGGCAGCGTCTGCCCCTCCAGATATTCGATGAGCTGCTCGCGAACCACCTCTTCCATAATCGTGAGTTCATCATCCTTGTCGCGCTCAAAGGCGGCGATTTCATCATCCTCAATCGAACGGGTTCGATCATCCTTTACGATGCCCCGGCGGGAGAACACTTTGGCATCGATGACGGTACCTTCCACCCCGGGCGGCACCCGCAGAGAGGTATCCTTCACGTCGCCGGCCTTTTCTCCGAAAATCGCCCGAAGCAGCTTTTCTTCCGGTGAGAGCTGGGTTTCGCCCTTGGGGGTCACTTTTCCCACCATAATATCTCCGGATTTCACCTCCGCGCCCAGCCGGACGATCCCGCTTTCATCCAGGTCCTTCAAGGCCTCTTCCCCCACATTGGGAATGTCCCGTGTGATCTCTTCCTTTCCGAGTTTGGTATCCCGGGCCACCACCTCGAATTCCTCGATGTGGACAGAGGTATACACACCGTCTCGCACCAATCGTTCGCTCACCAGAATGGAGTCTTCGAAATTGTATCCGCCCCAGGGCATGAACGCGACCGTGACGTTCTTGCCCAGGGCCAGCTCCCCGCGCTCGGTGGCAGGCCCGTCGGCGATGATCTGCCCGGCCGTGACCCGCTGCCCTTTGAGGACGATAGGCCGCTGATTAAAGCATGTGTTCTGGTTGGAACGAACGAATTTGGAGAGGTTGATCGGCTCCACCAGTTTCTGGGAAGGATCACCGTTAAAATCATATTTGAGCAGAATACGGGAGGCTTCCACATCCACCACCTCGGCATTCCGCTTGGCCACGACGGCTACACCCGAATCCCGGGCCACCACCGCCTCGATACCGGTGCCCACCAGAGGGGCGCGGCTGATCATCAGCGGCACCGCCTGACGCTGCATGTTGGAGCCCATCAGGGCACGGTTGGCATCGTCGTTTTCCAGAAAAGGGATCAGGGAAGCGGACACGCTCACCAGCTGGTCCGGAGAAATATCCATGAGTTCGATGCGCTCTTGTTCCACCATTTCAAATTCGCCGGTCACCCGGGAGGTCACCCGAGGATTGACATAGCGCTTGTTCTCATCCATCGGAGCGTTTGCCTGGGCAATGGGGTGCTTGGCCTCCTCAAAGGCGCTCAGATATCGCACATCGTCGGTCACCCTTGCCTCTTTGACCACCCGGTAAGGGGTCTCGATGAATCCGTAGTCATTCACCCGTGCATAGGTGGACAGAGAGACGATCAGCCCGATATTGGGTCCTTCCGGGGTCTCGATGGGGCAGATGCGTCCGTAATGGGAAGGGTGAACATCCCGCACCTCGAAGCCGGCCCGCTCCCGGGTGAGGCCGCCGGGACCCAGGGCGCTCAACCGCCGCTTGTGGGTGGTTTCGGACAAGGGGTTGGTCTGATCCATGAACTGGGAGAGCTGACTGGTTCCGAAGAATTCCTTGACGACCGCCGAAACCGGTTTCGGATTCACCAGATCGTGAGGCATCAGCGCATCCACTTCCTGAAGGCTCATCCGCTCTTTGATGGCCCGCTCCATGCGGACCAGACCGATCCGGTACTGATTTTCGAGGAGTTCGCCCACCGCCCGCACCCGCCGGTTGCCGAGGTGGTCGATATCATCCACCACGCCCTGGGTATCCCGCAGTTCCA
>JBEPWQ010000070.1:0-15825 GCA_041642315.1 Desulfobacteraceae bacterium
AACGCCTCCATGTACGACGGGGCCTCGGCCCTGGCCGAAGCCCTGCTGATGGCCATCCGCATCGCCCGCGGCAAAAAGACCACGGTGGCGGTCTCCAAGCTGATTCACCCGATGTACCGCCAGGTGGTGCAGACCTATTTCGACCCCACCGACTACAAGATCGTGGAGCTCGACTACCTGCCCGACGGCACCACCGATCTGTCGGCCGTAGAGGGGATGGACAACCTGGCCGCGGTTGCGGTCCAGTCCCCCAACTTCTTCGGGTGCGTCGAAAACACTCAGGCGGTGAGCGATGCGGCCCACCGGCACAAGGCCCTGTCGGTCATCGGGTTCACCGAACCGCTGGCCTACGGCCTGTTCAAAAGCCCCGGCAGCCAGGGGGCCGACATCGCCTGCGGCGAGGGCCAGAGCCTGGGCATTCCCCAGTCTTACGGCGGACCGGGGCTGGGCATGTTCACCGCCCTTCAGAAGTATGTTCGGTCCATGCCGGGCCGGCTCATCGGCCAGACCACCGACAGAAACGGCGAGCGCGGCTTCGTCCTCACCCTGGCCACCCGGGAGCAGCACATTCGGCGGGAAAAAGCCACCTCCAACATCTGCTCCAACCAGGGGCTCTGCGCCACCATGACCACCATGTACATGGCCTCCCTGGGCGGCACCGGCATTCGGAAGGTGGCTCGGCTCAACCGGGACAAGGCCGAATACATGAAATCGGAGCTGAAGAAGGCGGGGCTCGAGATTCCCTTCGAGCGGCCTACCTTCAACGAGTTCGTGGTGAAATTCCCGGAAGGGTATGAATCCACCTATCAGAAACTGATCGACCGGCAGATCGTGGCCGGCATTCCCATCGAGTGCCACTACCCTGAACTGGTGGATCACTATCTTCTCTGCGTCACGGAAACCCACAGCAAGGCCGATATCGACGCACTGGTAAAGGAGGTGACGGCATGATGAAAGTTGCGGGCACGACCGGCCTGATCATGAATGAACCCCTGCTCTGGGAAAAGAGCAAAAAAGGGCGGTGCGGCATCTCCATTCCCGAATCGGATGTGCCGTCGGCGCCGCTGGATGCCGAGTTCGAGGGCGAGGGGCCCGATTTTCCGGATCTGAGCGAGGTGGATGTGGTCCGCCACTTCACCCGGCTCTCCCAGTGGAACTTCGGGGTGGACACCGGCATGTATCCCCTCGGCTCCTGCACCATGAAGTACAACCCCAAGATCAATGAAAAGATCGCCGCCATGCCGGGATTTGCCGGGGCCCATCCCATGCTGCCCCCGGAGCTCTCCCAGGGCACCCTGCAGCTGATGTATGAGCTGGAAGGGTTTCTCAACGAGATCACCGGCATGGACGCCACCACCCTGCAGCCGGCCGCCGGGGCCCACGGGGAGTTGACCGCCATGCTGCTGTTCTATGCCTATCACAAGAGCAAGGGCGAAAAGCGATCCAAGATCCTGATTCCGGATACGGCCCACGGCACCAACCCGGCCAGCGCCACCCTCTGCGGATACGAATCCATTCCCCTGGAATCGGGAGAAGACGGCATTCTCACCGTGGAGAAAGTGGCCGAACTGATGGATGAAGACACCGCCGGGATTATGGTGACCAACCCCAACACCCTGGGGCTGTTCGAGGAGAACATCCAGAAAATCGCCGAGATCGTTCATGAGAAAGGCGGCCTGGTCTACTGCGACGGGGCCAACCTGAACGCTGTGATGGGTGTGGTCAAGATGGGAGCGATCGGCATCGACGCCATCCACCTCAATCTCCACAAGACCTTTTCCACCCCCCACGGCGGCGGCGGCCCCGGCTCTGGACCGGTCTGCGTGCGAAAGCACCTGGAGCCCTTCCTTCCGATCCCCCGGGTGACCAAGGACGGGGATGCCTATGTCTTCCAGTACGACCGGCCCGAGTCGATCGGCAAAATCCATGCCTTCTACGGCAACTACGGCATTTTGATCCGGGCCTACAGCTATATTCTTACCATGGGGCAGGACCTGAAACGGGCCAGCCAGTACGCGGTGCTGAGCGCCAACTACATCAAGGAAAAGCTCAAGGACGTGCTTCACCTGCCCTATGACCGGCCCTGCATGCATGAATGCGTCTTCACCGACAAGAACCAGGAGCCTTATAAAATCACCACCCTGGATATGGCCAAGCGGTTGATCGATTACGGGTTTCATCCGCCCACCATCTATTTTCCGCTGGTGGTCCACGGGGCGATCATGATCGAGCCCACCGACACCGAGCCCAAGGAGAACCTCGACCAGTTCATCGAAGCCTTCCGCAGCATCGCTCAAGAAGCGGTGGAGAATCCGGATCAGCTGCGGGAAGCCCCCACCGTTCCCAAGGTGCGGCGGCTGGATGAGGCCACCGCGGCTCGAAAACCGGTGCTGTGCGGCTTGAATTGAGGATGGATTCATGACCCCTGCCCCGTGGCTCTGCGTCGACCTGCCGCTCACCGACTATGAAGACGCCCTGGCCCTTCAGCGGGAGATCGTCGCCGCCCGAAAAGACCGGCGACTGGATCGGGACGTGGTGCTGCTTCTCGAGCACCCCCCGGTGTTCACGCTGGGGCGGCACGGGGGGCGGGAAAATCTGACGGCAAATGAGGGCTTTCTCTCCGAGCGGGGGATTCGGGTGGTCCAGATCGAACGGGGCGGCAACATCACCTACCACGGCCCGGGCCAGCTGGTGGTCTATCCCATTCTGAACCTGAACCGGCTGCGGCTGCCGGTAAAAGAGTACGTCACCGGGCTGGAGCGGGTGATGGCCGCCGCCGCCGCAGAACAGGGGATGGCAGCCGTCGGAGACGAAAAAAACCGAGGCATCTGGGTGGAAGGACGCAAACTGGGCAGCATCGGGATCACCGTCCGCCGGGGGATCAGCTTTCACGGGCTGGCCCTCAATGTCAACACCGACCTGGCCCCCTTCACCTGGATTCATCCCTGCGGGCTTCACAATGTCCGAATGACCTCCATGCAGGCCGAACTGGGCCGGAAGGTGGATATGGCGGCGGTCCGAAAATCGATGATCCGCCACCTGACCGGAATGCTGGGCCGGGAAGGGATCCCCGCGACGCTTGACGCGCTTCGGGAAGAGATGCAATCGGTATCCGGAAAATGAGGCAACACATCATGAACACAGATCAAGCCACGCCTCGGGTGCGAAAACCCCGGTGGCTTTCGCGAAAACTGCCCACGGCGGCCGAGTATGAAATGGTCCGGTCTCTGATTCGGGACGGACAGCTGCACACCGTCTGCCAGGAGGCCAAATGCCCCAACCAGTTCGAGTGCTTCTCCAACCGGACCGCCACCTTCATGATTATGGGGTCGCGGTGCACCCGAAACTGCCGATTCTGCAACGTGGCCTCAGGGCCCGACGGCCCCCCCGATTCAGAGGAGCCGCGGCGGGTGGCCGAAGCGGCCGAACGGATGAATCTCAAATACGTAGTGGTCACCTCGGTTACCCGGGACGATCTTCCCGACGGCGGCGCCGGCCTTTTCGCCAAAACCATCACCCGGATTCGGAAGCGCATCCCCGACGCCCTGGTGGAGGTCCTGATCCCCGATTTTCAGGGAGTCGCGGCGGCTCTTCAAACGGTGCTGGCGGCCGGGCCCGATGTCCTCAACCACAACATCGAAACGGTTCCCCGGCTCTATGACCGGGTGCGCCCCCAGGCCGACTATCGGCGCTCTCTGGAACTCCTCCACCGGGTCACGGTATTCGCCCCGGAGATTCCGGCCAAATCGGGCATCATGCTGGGGCTGGGGGAGATAGAGGCCGAAATCCGGCAGACCATCAGGAATCTTTATGATGCCGGTTGCCGGTACCTGACCCTGGGCCAGTACCTGCAGCCGAGCAAGGACCACCTGCCGGTGGACCGGTTCGTCACCCCCGAAGAATTCGACCGGTGGCGCGAGGAGGCTCTGGCCGTCGGCTTTACCGACGCGGCCAGCGGCCCCTTTGTTCGAAGCTCCTATCACGCAAAAGAATTGTATGCGGGCAAACAGGGGTAGGTCCCTCTGCCCGCTCACCCACTGTAATGACGGAGGAAAAACACACATGGACAAAAGCTTTATCATGACCGCCTTCGGCAAGGACCGCCCCGGCATCGTGGCGGATGTGACCGGGGTGCTCTTCGACACCGGCTGCAACCTGGAAGACACCACCATGACCCGGCTGGCCGACGAATTCACCCTGATTCTGCTCTTCACCGGACAGGGCGAAGACCTGAATGACCGGCTTCACAAGGAATGCCGGCGGCTGGAGATCGAAAAGGGGCTGTCGGCCTTTATCCGGCCGGTGGAGATCGGACACCCCGAACCGGCTGCGGGCGAAATCCACACCATCCAGGTCGAGGGCCTCGACCAGGCCGGGATCGTCTATAAAATCAGCCGGTACCTGGCATCCAAACAGATCAACATCGAAAAACTGACCTCCAGAAACACCTTTTCGCCGGAAAGCGGCGCGATCCTTTACTCCATGGAGGTCGTGGTGCGGGTGCCCGAGGGCCTGTCCGTCGACGACGTGGAAGAGGGGCTCGACCCGATCGCCAATGAATTGAATGTGGATATCACCGTGAGCTGATTCGGGGTCGCATTCTCATACGCACACACGAATGCCGGGGTGGGGTTTCCCCCGGCATTTTTTTGTGGCGTGGTTTCGGCCGGCCTCCGCTGCCGGGCAGGATTCGTCGCCCACCGCCCCTTGGCACGGTTCACCGTTTCTGGTATATCCATAACCTCGGGAATGGTGGTCCATTAAAAGGTTCTGAGTAGCCGGGGGCGGGAACTTTGTTCATTCCCAAGGGTTAAAAAGCCTGACACGACTGGCTTCCATATCCCCGATATTTCTGGTCACAACCGTCAAATCATAGGCAAGTCCGGTGGATGCGATCAGACTGTCCATCACCGGCATTTTTTTACCTGCCAGCTCTGCGGCCCCCTGTATTTCCCCCCATTTTCTAGCAACATTTTCATCAACAGCGAGAATTCTTTGATTAAATCGCCGAATTAAGTCGGCATCCAGCCAGGATTGGAGTTTCTGCCGCTTAACACCGTCAGCTCCTAGTTTGCTAATCCCTTTTTGGATTTCGCCGATGGTGATTGTGCTAAGAAATAGATTCTCTTCAGACTTGCTTCGAATCCAAGCTATTATCTTAGAATTGGGAGTCGGTTTGGCCAACTCGGAGATCACGCAGGTGTCCAAAAGAAAATTCAAAGGTCCACCTCTCGGGGGAGGTCCTTATTCCTATCCAAATCTAGTTCGATGCCCTTTAAAGGCGAATTTTGGAAGAACTCCACCAGATCGGTTTTAAAGCTTGTCAAACGACGGTATTCTTCCACCGACATGATCACAACCGTTTCAATTCCACGTTTCGTCACAATCTGTGGTCCGGTGTTTACCGCCTTTTCAACAACTTCACTGAAACGATTTTTTGCATCCTGCAACTGCCAAGATTCTCTCATTTTGCATCTCCTTTATGGTGGCGTTTCAACCAGTCTGTCTAGACAGTACTCGACAGTAGAAAGAATGTCAATGCCATCCAGAAGCGCATTTCTGTATCGTAAACGCCCTTTGATTGGTTCTGTAGCGAACAAAAATGCCGGGGAAAACCCCGGCATTTTTGTTCGCGCGAATTGGACTCGGATCAGCTGTTGATGGCGATCTTCTTGGCTTTGGCGCCTTCGGATTTGGGCACCGTCAGCCGCAGCACCCCGTCTTTGTAGGTGGCTTCGATCTTGTCGGCCTCCACATCGGTGGGCACCCGGAAGCTTCTCCGGAAGGAGCCGTGCCGGCTCTCCTTCACATGGTAATTTTCCTGCTTGTCTTCCCGCTCTTCTTTCTTTTCGCCGCTCAGGGTCAGAATGCCGTTGGAGAGGGTGATGTCGATGTCTTCCTTGTTCATCCCCGGCATCTCCGCCTTTACCACCAGCGAATCTTCGGTTTCGGACACATCGATGGACGGCGCCCAGGTTCTCTCTTCGCCGAACAGGGTGGGCATATCGAAATCGTCGAACCAGCGGTCGAACCGATTGAACAAATCCAAGGAAGCGGGACGATTCCACAAATCACTGTTTCGTCTTGCAGGTAGAAAACGTGCCATGATAACACCTCCTATTGTTTGTTATATTGGTTGCTTATCTTCCATTTTTGGGTAAAATATAATGCGGCTGGAAAAGGTGTCAAGGGGGAAAATTTGATTTTTACGGTTTATCGCACATAGGGCCGCACAGCCTCGTAAAATTTTTCCGCCATCAGGGCGTACCCGGCGGCATTGGGATGGATGGAGTCGCTCATCAGGCGGCGGTTCCCCATGATGCCGTCGAAGATGTTGGGGATCAGGACCGCGCCGGTCTCCCGGGCCAGATCCCGGTAGGCCTGGGCGAACCCGCGGCCCCAGAAAGGGATGTCGATGCCGCCCAGAACCACCAGAGCTCCTTCAGACTGAATCGCCTCCACAATGCTGCGCAGGTTGCGAAAGGCTTTCTCCCGTGAAACGCCGTTCTTCAGGTCATTGCCCCCTAAAGTGATGAACACGATGCGGGGGGACCGGGTCAGCACATCCGCCTCCAGCCGCCGCAGGGCCGAGGCGGTGGTATCCCCCGGAATTCCGGCGTTGGCCACCGGCAGACCGAGCATCTCCGAAAGGCGCGTCGGGTAGTCCCGCCCCTTGCCGGACCCGGTGCCGTAAGTAAGGCTGTCGCCGAACGCGATCAGGGTGGTCCCAAGAGGTTCGGCATTGCGGATGTCCGGTGCGGTGGGCCGGACGATTCTCACCCCCACAATGAGGATCGCGGCGATGGCGGCGATCCAGCTCAGTTTTCGTATCATCGGTCATGCTCCGGGCCAAAAAGGGTCTGTGCCAATGGAATGATTCAATATACGTTTTCCTTTCAAGGAGTCCAGTTCATATTTCCCCAATCCATACCTCTTGAAAAGAAGGGCCGGTTTCCAAGGCAACGGAAAAGGAAACCGGACATTGTCAAACCGGTCGATCTCTGGTAGAAATCGTCCAGATCAAACAATCATCCCTCGCAAAAAGGAAACGCCGATGACCTTGGAAGAAGCCATCAAAACCGCTCTGAAATATGAAAAACGCATTCGGAACCTCTACCAGGAAGCGGCCGATACGGCCGAGGATCTGGTGGGAAAGCAGGTATTCGGTCTGCTGGCCGGAGAGGAGCAGAACCATGTGGACTACCTCGAAACCCGGCTGGCCCGCTGGGAAGAGACCGGCCATCTGCAGCTCGATTCCCTGGAACGGGCCCTGCCCTCGGCGGACGCCATTCGGGAGAACATGGGCAAACTCCAGACCCGCATGGACCGGGAAGACCGAAAGGACGAAAAGCAGATGCTCAGCAAGGCCCTCAACGTGGAGGTGGAAACCAGCGATTTTTACAAACGGATGGTCGATGAACTCTCGGACGAAGGGCGGGAACTCTTCGCCCGGTTTCTGCAGATCGAAAACGAACACATCCAGATCGTTCAGGCCGAACTCGACTACCTGTCTCACACCGGCTACTGGTTCAACATCAAAGAATTCGACATGGAATAGCACGCAGACATGGATATCCGCACCCTCAAATCCAACACCCTTCTTCTGCTCACCGCGACCATATGGGGGTTCGCCTTTGTGGCCCAGCGGGTGGGCATGGAATATGTCGGTCCTTTCACCTTCAACGGGGTCCGGTTCGCCCTGGGGAGCCTTTCTCTGGTGCCTTTGTGGCTCTTTCTGCAGCGGCCCCCGGCCCGAAACAGCGACCTGCCGCCCCGGGCCGACCTCAAAACGGTGCTCTGGGGCGGTGCCCTGGCCGGATCCGCCCTGTTTATCGGAGCCTCTCTGCAGCAGGTGGGGCTTCTCTACACCACCGCGGGAAAGGCCGGATTCATTACCGGCCTGTATGTGGTGATCGTGCCCCTGCTCGGGCTGTTCTGGCGGCAGCGGTCCGATTCCGGCACCTGGATGGGGGCCCTTCTGGCCGCCGTCGGGCTCTATTTTCTGAGCGTCACCGAATCCTTCACCATCGCTTTCGGCGATTTTCTGGAGCTGATCGGCGCTTTCTTCTGGGCCGGCCATGTGCTCATCGTGGGGTGGCTCTCCCCCCGCATCGACGCCATCCGGCTCTCCTTTTTTCAGTTCGCCGCCTGCTCTATTCTGAGCCTCATCACCGCCTTTGCCGTCGAAACGGTGAAGCTCTCGGCCATCCTTCAAGCCGCGGTCCCCATCCTGTACGGGGGGCTCTGCTCGGTGGGCATCGCCTACACCCTTCAGGTGGTGGCCCAGAAAGAGGCCAAACCGGCCCACGCGGCCATCATCCTGAGCCTGGAGGCGGCCTTCGCGGCCCTGGGCGGATGGATGATGCTCGGCGAAACCCTCACCCCCCGAGGGCTCCTCGGATGCGCCCTGATGCTGGCGGGGATGCTGGTGTCCCAGCTCCATCCCTATCTCTTTCGATCCCGAAAACCGGTTCCGGTGCCCGGATCGGCTTCCGTCCGTCCATCCGAGAGCGGATATTCCTGAGGGGCCATGATCACCATTTCGGCCACCCTTTCTACCATTCAGGCTTGGCCGAAACGATGATCAAAGCCTCCTGAGGAGAACGGACCGGCTGGACCGAAGATTGACGAACGGCGCTTCGGCACTATATTTGGACAATGATCGTTTACCATCATGATCCGAATACCAACAAAGGAGATGCCAACATGAAGAAAGTCGTTTTTTACCTGAGTCTGGCCGCCGTATTGGCGGTATCCGCCAACGGATTCGCCGGCAGTCACGGCAAAATGAAGGGGATGGGCCACGGCGGCGGCATGGACATGGCCGGCATGGCCAAATTCAACGTACCGGTCCAGGAGATAGACGCGGACGGCGACGGCGATGTCACCTGGGATGATTTCAGCAAAAAGTATGAGGGAACCGACAAGCAGGTTTTCGAGGTGATCGATACCGATGACGACGGAAAACTGAGCGAGTCCGAATGGGACAAGTTTAAATCGGCCCACGGCATGGGAATGGGCAAGGGCGCCATGAAAGGTGAGAAATACCACGGCGGCAAATACCATGATGCCGACCTGCCCGATCCGGACAAGTACATGGTTGACATGCCGGAAATCGACGAGGACGGCGATGAAAAGCTCACCTGGAATGAGTTCAAGGACAAATTCGGCGACACCGACCGAAAGGTATACGACGCCATCGATCTGGACAAGGACGGCACCGTCGACCAGAAAGAGTGGCATGCCTTTACGGCCGCCCACGGCCACGCCCATCACATGGAGTAAGGTGGCTCCGGGCCGGAAATAACCGGCCTCATGATTTCAAGGAACCCCGAACCGCATCCGCGGCATCGGGGTTGGTCGTTCAGGGGGTGTTGTCCACTTTGATGCGGCTGGAGACGCAGGCCTGGCAGGAGCCGGAGCGGATTCGGGCCGCATCCGACAGCGACAGCACCCCCACGACCTGCTCCGGATCATCGCGACAGACGAAGATCCGCTGGATTTGGGAAAAGATCAGGGTGCGGATGGCGGTTTCAAGATAATCGGCTTCATCGCAGACCCGGACCGGCGATGACATGATGGTGCGGGCCTCGGCGGAGGGGTCCACCCCGTGCTTGTAGGCCAGAACCAGATCGCTTTTGGAGACCACTCCGGCCGGCCGGTCCCGGTCGTCCCGAATCAGCACCGCGCCGAACCGGTAGGCGGAAAGCCCCTCCATGATGTCGGTCAGGGTGTCGGATACCCGGCAGCTTTGGACCGAGGGGGTCATCACCTCCTTGACGGTGAACCGGGGGCGCTCCTCCGCCGATCCCTGCTTTCGATTGACTTTGCTGTATCGGCATTCATTGCAGAATTTATACAGCAGCCCCACGATATCCGGATAGGCCAGGGTGCCTTTCACCGGCTCGGCATCGGATGCGCGGACGAAGAGCCGGTAGACCCCGTGCTCGCGCATCCGCTCCAGGGCGGTTTCCAGGGTTTCTTCGGGGCCGCAGTAGAGGGGCGGGGAGATCATGATGTCGCCGGCCGGCAGTTCGAGAGGCAGCCCGGCATAGTAGGCCCCCATGATGTCGGTTTTGGAGACCACCCCGGCCGGTTTTTCTCCGGCGCCGGTGATCAGCAGGGCGTTGACCTTGTATTTGATGAACCGGGCGATGCACCGGTCCAGACCAGCGTCCTGATGGAGTTGGATCACCTGCCGGCGCATGGCTTCCTTGACGGTGAGATCGGTCAGGATGGTCTTTTCTGTATTGAATCCCATGACAGAACCCTCGGTGGCGGTTTCGATCGAAAAAAGAGGCCGGATCAGATCAGCTGATCCACCAGGTGGTAGAAAAAGTCGGAGATATAGACGATCCCCTGAATCCGGTCGTCTTCCAGCACCGGAATCCGGCGGATGTGCTTGCTGATCATGATATCCAGCACCACCAGCAGGTGGGTGTCGGGGGTGACGGTGACGACCTCGGTGGTCATGAGATCATCCACCCGAATGTCTCGCGCCTTTTTGCAGGCCGCCTCCACCAGCCCGGCGATATCCACATCGTCCATCATCCCCCAGATCTGAATGTGCTTGGGCCGGATGAACAGCAGAATATCGTACATCGAAAGCATTCCGATCAGCCGCCCTTCGGCATCGGTCACCATCATCCCGAAGATCTTCCGGCCTTCCTCTTCGGCGGCGCGCTTGAACATCCCCACCGCTTCGGAAATCGGCATGTCGGGGCGGAGGGCGTGATATCGGGTGATCATGACGTCTTTGACGGTGGTGTTCATAGGGGAGATCCTTTTATTAGTGGGGAGAAATCCATCGAATCGTATCAGATGCTAATCCCATGTAATCAGTCCAACTACCACAGCAGGCACAAAGACGGTTTCGGCTGAGCGAATCAGGCTAACGATACTGTTTACTCCTGCTCTGAAGTCGATAACGGCATTTGTATCTACCGCAAAGCTACCAATCTCCTTCAATTTTTGAAAATTCCTTGCTGATGAGTGTTTGCATTTCATCTGCCTCTTGGGGAGTCAATGAACCAATCAGTTGATCCAGTTCGGGGTTTTTCAGGACGCGTGTAGAGAATAATTACAGCCTTCTGGTTCTTTGTAAGCCCTTCCAAGGGCTTTATGGGTTTTAAAACAGTATCTTCATAAACTACTTCGATAATTTTATTCATTTTTATCTTCTCTGTTTAAGATAGGGAAAAGGCTTTGTTCAAGATTGCGATACTTTCGATCGGATTGTCAAATGCAAATCGGCAGGATACCCTCGAACGGCGGTACATGATTGAAAACCAGATTCTCAGGGCCTGAATTCCGTTCGATTTCTTCCATTAAAAATTGGGACCGGTTTTCGTACCCAGCGGTGGCGAGTACCAATTATTCCGCCGCCCGCACCACAAAATTAAAATCGCCCTTGTAGCCCTTGTAGCCATCTTCCGTTTCGACCGCATCCACCAACAGCCGGGGATCGAAAATCCGGTCGGTCCGATTGCGCTGTGCGCCGGGAAAGAAGAGCTGCGTGGTCAAAACAGGTCCCTCCGGAGGGGTCACCTTGTTTTCACTCCTCCTTCATCTTGCTGAAATCGAGCTGAGGATAGTGCTTTCTGGCGCATTCCGGACAGACGCTGTGGCTGAACTCCGCATCTGAATGGGCGCGAATGTAGGATTCGATCCGATTCCAGTAGCCCTGGTCATCCCGAATATTTTTGCAAAAAGAGCAGATGGGCAGAAAACCGCGAAGGGTTTTGACCTCCGACAGCGCCTGCTTCAGCTTTTCGATCACGCGATCGCGTTCGGCTTCGGCATCTTTTCGTCTCACAATCTCCTGCTGGGCGCAGGTGAGTTCATGTTCGATCTCCGCCATCTGTTTCAGAATCGCAAGCACCGGCCGTTTTTCGATTTCCACCCCTTTCCGCCGGCTCTCCCAGACCAGGTACCCGTAGAAAAAAGGCATCGCAAAAACCGATATCACAAATCGGCTCACCAGGGTTCCCTGCATGATGCTCCAATACCCGGGTGTGCCGACAAAGGCGCCGGTGGCGAACAGAAGTACATCCAGCCACATCACCCCGAGCAGGGTCAAAAAAACCCGAAGCCGGAGAGTGAGATGAAGGGTGGGTTTGCCGAGATATTCCCAGGCCATGGCCAGAAACACCAGATCGACCAGCGTGGTCGCCACTGAAGCGGTATTGGTCCGCAGGCTCGGCAGCGGAACGTACGCGAGCCGGTCCACTCCGACAATATCCATCTGCATGTGAAGGGCGGCGGCGATGATCGGCGCCATGGCGGAGACCCCGACCACGGTGGAGATGGCCACCCGAGTGGCCCTCGGGCCGTCGAACACGTAGACCACGAAGATCGACAGCAGCAGGGCGGTATAAAACACCGTGGAACCGACCACGAAGGTGATGCCGGCGAACTGGACGGCCACCCCGGCGTCGGTCACCCAGGACATGATGGCCGTAATGCCGCCCATCAAGGCATAAAAATGGACCGGGCCGAACCGGTGGCGCAGAGAATGAGCCAGGAGCACCAGGAGATAGACACCAATCGCTTCAAGGATCAGGATGATGACTTCATTTCCCATGACCCATGGGATACACCGCTTTGACCGAAAAAGAAAGCGGAATTCCGGGCATCGCCCGAGATGCTGAAAATCTCCTTGACAGAATCCCCGGTTCCCGCCTATTGGTTCGTATGCAAAGGAGTTGACCATGCCCGAATTGCCCCCGGACCTGCCGGATTGCACCCTCTTTCTTCTCGGCAAGGCCTACCAGAAGGCCCACGCCGACTTTAAAAAACGGCTTCAACCCTTCGGCTTGACCAACCTGCAGCACCTGGTGCTGGAAGGCCTGTGGTATCGGGAAGGGGTTACCGCCGCCGAACTCGGTAAGCTTCTGATCCTCGACAAGGCCACCCTGTCCGGGGTGCTGGAGCGAATGGTCGGGGGGGAATGGATCATCAAGGAACAGGACGATGAAGACCGGCGCGCTTTTCGAATATATCCCTCGGACAAGGCCAATCGAATGAAAGACCGGCTGATAGAAGAACGCAGAAAAGCAAATCAAGAACTGCTGGATCGTTTCACCTCCGAGGAGCAGTTGTTGCTCAAACGGTTTTTAAAGGACCTGATCTGATCTTTTTCGACCCTAACGGTTCGTGTGCAAACCACATCCACCCATGATTCCAAGGAGATCCCATGGAACTGTTGAACCCTTCCGAAGACCGCTTCGACCATCTCGACCCGACATCCCGGAAATTGATGCGTGAAACCATTCGGTTTTTTGAAAAGAAAGGAAAAGCCAGGCTCAAGGAGGATGACCACGAGCGCCGGTGGTATGCCGATTTCCTCGAATTTCAGGCCAAACACAAGCTATTTGCCACGCTGCTGACCCCGGCAGAAGAGGCGGCCGGCGATTCCGACAAACGGTGGGATACGGCCCGGAACTGCGCACTGAATGAAATCCTGGGGTTTTACGGGCTGCCCTACTGGTACACCTGGCAGGTCACCATCCTGGGGCTCGGTCCCCTCTGGATGAGCGCCAACACCGCCATGCGGGAAAAAACCGCCCGACTGCTGGGCGAGGGCGGCATCTTCGCTTTCGGCCTCTCGGAAAAGGCCCACGGCGCCGACCTCTACTCCTCGGAAATGATGCTGACGCCGCTGGGAGACGGCAAATACGTGGCCGACGGCGGCAAGTATTACATCGGCAACGCCAATCAGGCGGCCCTGGTCTCTACTTTCGGCCGGGATTCGGATACCGACGAATACGTCTTCTTCGCGGTGGAGACCGACCATCCCGACTACGAATGCGTCAAAAACGTGGTCAATTCGCAAAATTATGTGGCCGAATACGCCCTCCATTCCTATCCCGTCACCGATCGGGAGATCCTCTCTCGGGGGCGGGATGCCTGGGATGCGGCCCTCAACACCGTCAACATCGGCAAATTCAACCTGGGCTGGGCCACCATCGGAATCTGCACCCATGCCTTTTACGAGGCCATTACCCATGCGGCCAACCGGAACCTCTACGGCAAATACGTCACCGATTTCCCCCACATTCAGGAGCTCTTCACCGAGGCCTATGCCCGGTTGCTGGCCATGAAGCTGTTTTCCTCCCGGGCCAGCGATTACATGCGGTCCGCCTCTCCGGATGACCGGCGCTATCTGCTTTACAATCCCATCGTCAAGATGAAGGTGACCACCGAGGGCGAAACGGTGATCAACCAGCTCTGGGACGTGATCGCGGCCAAGGGATTCGAAAAGAACACCTATTTTGAAATGGCCGCCCGGGACATTCGCGCCCTGCCCAAGCTGGAAGGCACGGTTCATGTCAATATGGCGCTGATCATCAAGTTCATGGCCAATTACTTCTTTAATCCGGGAGAGTTTCCCGACATTCCCCGGCGGAATGATGCAGCCGACGACACCTTTCTGTTCAGGCAGGGTCCGACCCGGGGGCTGGGAAAAATTCAGTTCCATGACTTCGATACCGCTTACGCGAGCCGGGATCTGCCCAATATTCGCATTTTCAGGAAGCAGATCGAAGCCCTCAAGGGGCTTCTGCTGAAGGCCGCCCCCACCGAGGAACAATCCAAAAATATGGATTTTCTGCTCACTCTGGGCGAACTCTTCACACTGGTGGCCTACGGTCAGCTGATCATTGAGATTGCCGGCCTCGAAGGGTTGGAAGATGACCTGTTGGACCAGATCTTCGACTGTATGGTCCGGGACTTCACCCGGTTTGCCATCGACCTCTATTCCAAATCCGGCTCCTCCGAGGCCCAGATGAAGCACTGCCTGAAGATGGTTCAAAAACCGGTCCGGAATACGGAACGGTTCCGGAAAATTTGGCAGGACCGGGTGTATGCGCTCAAAGAACGCTATGAAATGAACCCGTAAGTGTATCAACCCGGAAATGATTCGATCATGGAACGCATACTTCATACGCGACATCCGTGGTCGTAAAAAAGGTCTGTTCAAAAATCGGTTCATGGGGTATCAGCAAATATTTGCATTGCACGGCGGTCAACAGGGGGGAGACAAACTATGGATCAACACGGCAAACCGGACAACCTGGTGGGAATGATCGAGGCGAGTGTGGCCGCATATCCGGACAACCCGCTTTTCGGAACCAAAAACGAGGACGGCGCGTATGAATGGCTGACCTATCGGCAGGTCGGCGATCGGATCGATCACCTGCGCGGGGGCCTGGCCCAGGCGGGGGTCGGCCGGGGCGACTGGGTGGGAATCATCGCCGACAACCGGGCCGAATGGGCCGTCGCCGCATTCGCCGCCTATGGCTTGGGGGCCCGGTTCGTGCCCATGTACGAAAAGGAACTTCCCAGAATCTGGCGGTACATCATTCAAGACAGCGGCATCAAGCTGCTTCTGGTCGCCAAATCCGACATTCAAGACCAGGTAGAGGGGTTCCGGGATGCGCTTCCCGGCCTGGAGGGGATCTACCGAATCGAAGGAGAGGGGCAATCCACCATGGCCGAACTGGAGCGGATCGGCCGGGATCATCCGGTTCCCTCGACCCATCCTTTGCCGGAAGACATCGCCGTTCTGATCTACACCTCCGGCACCACCGGCAATCCCAAGGGGGTGATCCTCTCCCACCGCAATCTCACCAGCAATTACCTGGCGGGCCAGCAGCTCTTTCCAAACGAACTGACCTCCGAAAGCGTAAGCCTCTCCATCCTGCCCTGGGCCCATTCCTACGGGCAAACCGCTGAACTCTACAATTTTTGCAGCCTGGGCGGCGCCATCGGATTCGTGGAGAGCGTCGACACCGTGGCCGAGGACATGGCCAAGGTGCGGCCGAC
>JBEPWQ010000071.1:0-15474 GCA_041642315.1 Desulfobacteraceae bacterium
TTTGATATTGGCCCGCTTTTCCGCTTCATTGGCGGCGATGTTGATGTAGGCGGCCGGTGCCACCTCCAGCACCAGCAGGGTTTCCCCCGCCACCAGCATACTGCCCCGCCGGAACCGGTTGAGCAGCTGGGCCTGGTAGGGGTCCACATTGGTAATCAACTGCACCGACGCCACAAAGGGTTTGACCCGGCCGGTCTCTTCCAGATCCAGTCGACTTAATACCATTGATCCGGCCTCGAGCACCGCCTGCTGGGAATGGGAGTGGATTTCGAACATCCCGAATTCCCGCTCCACCACTTGGGCCCCGGGCCGGGCTTCGGTGGCCTTCACGGCAATATCCACCAGACGGAACACCTCGTTTCCGGGGGCCACCTCGATATACAAAGACGCCATCCCCTCCACCATCAAATCGCCCTGGGTCACGGTGCCTACGAATGCGGCGTATTGGGGCTGGGTTCGATCCAGATAACAGTAAACGCGCAATTGAAACTCATCGCCCATAAGTAACCTCGCCTTCTTCTGGAATATCATTCATTGCCGTACCGAGCGGGGTCACAAACAGCGGATAACCCGGAACCAGAGTACGGATACCGGTGACCTGCTCCACGACCCTGTCGATGCCGGGAAAACAGGCGGTGCCGCCGACGAGATATACCGCCTCCACCGAGTGGGCCGCTACATGCCTGGCCACAATGGTTCCGACCTTCTCCATCACCGGACGCACGACCGGGAACAACCGCTCATAGTTGGCGCTGTCTTTTTTGATCTTTTCCGCCTCCTCGAATTCGACCCCCAGAGAACCCGCAATGACCAGAGAAAAATGGGTACCGCCGGTCGGCTCATCGGCGGTGTAGATGGCCTTTCCGTCTCGAAACACCGCGATGCCGGTGGTGCCGCCGCCCACATCGACGACTGCACCGTTTTGCACCTGCAGCACCGCATTGGCCGCGGTGGGTTCATCCACGGTCCGGTCGCATTCAAATCCGGCCTCCCGGACCACATTCTGGGTCGCCCGGACCTCGTTCGGAGAAACCCCCGGCGGAAATGTGGTGGCGGCCGATTTGAGCTCAAGACCGATCCGTTTTTCCACATTCTGTTTCAACTCACGGACCAGGCGAATGGCGCCGTGATAGTCTACGACCAGACCGTCGCGGACGATCTGTGCAAACCGGTATTCCCCCGCCAGCGGCTGCATCCGTTCATCCAGCACGGCCAGGACCGTATAGGCCGTGCCCAGGTCCACCCCGACGTGAACTCGCGGCGGGGATCCCCTTCGGAAAAGATCTGTCTGCTCCGCATCAGAATCATGGAGTGAGCTCGGATTCGCAGCCTTCGTATCCCGTTCGGAAGCGGCTTGGGGATGATGCGGGGGGCCGGTCGATTGAATCCGGTCGCCCTTCATCACCGCAGAAGCCTTTTCCAGAAATCTGTCCAGGTCTGGATTCACGCAGATCACTCCCCTTTAAACGGCCGGACAGATACAATGCCTGTCCGCACCCGATGGATAACACCGCTTCGATAGCCCGGGAATCGGCATTCAAACCCGCCGTCCACCCCGAGCATACCCCGCCGATCCGGTTCCGCCGACCGCTATGCCTTTCGGCCGAAGCCGCCCTTGGTCTCCTGGGGCAGGATGATTTCCACATCGTTGTGGGGACGCGGAATCACATGGACCGACACCAGCTCGCCCACCCGCTTGGCGGCGGCCGCACCGGCATCCGTGGCCGCCTTCACCGCCCCCACATCACCCCGAACCATCACGGTGACGAAACCGCCGCCGATGTACTCACTGCCGATGAGATGAACGTTGGCGGCCTTGACCATGGCGTCCGCCGCCTCGATGGCGCCGACCAGCCCCCTGGTTTCCACCATACCCAGAGCAATCATTTGAATGTCAACCATTGCACACTTCTCCTTTTATATTGTGGCTTTCATTAGGATATCCCATGTCGGGCCAGTTCTTCGATCACCGCCCGGATCACTTTTGCCAATTCAGCGGGATCCAGGTCGCCGGCATTGAGTGGAGCGGAAGTAAGCGTCGCCGCTCCCTCAACCAGAGCTCCGGCCGGCGGGGCCTTGATCTGGCGGGCCACCCGTTTGATGTTGAGCAAATGGGTGGTGGTGATATTATCGCCGCTGATGGCCCCGCCGATTCCGCCCGACCCCAGCGTCAGGGCCGGCATCAGGCCGGTGGTCACCCCCACCGACCCCAAGGTGCCCATGGTGTTCACCAGCAGACGGAACACCGGCTTCTTCAGACCGAAGGCCATAATCACCTCTTCATCGGCGGCATGGATGACCAGACTATGGCCCCGCCCCCCGAAGAAGATCATGTCGATGCACCGGTCGCACCCGGCCTGCCAGCCGTCCGCCTCGTACCAGCCGAGAACGGTGGTCAGCTTTTCCCGAGAGAGCGGCTCGTCCGGCCCCACTGTGTCCAGGGGTGCCACCAGGATGCGGGCCCGGTCGGGGATGGAAATGCCCGCCATCCGGCCCAGGGATTGAGGCGTCTGGCCGACACTTCGAGGATTGATGGCGCCGTTGGGAAAAAACAGCGCCCGAGCCAGGGCATCCGCCTGATCCGGATCCACAAAAAAAGCGCCCAGACGTTCCATTTCGGCTCGCAGCCCGGCCGCAATCGGCCGGTCCGCCACCACCGCCTGCTCGGTGGCGCAGATCACCGAATTGTCGAAGGATTTGCTGGAAACGATCAAGGATGCCGCCGACTGAACATCGGCGCTGCGGTCGACATAACAGGGGACATTGCCGGGGCCGACCCCGTAGGCCGGCTTGCCCATGCTGTGAGCGGCCCGGACCATATCCGACCCGCCGGTGGCCAGGATCACGGCGGTGTTCTCATGCCGCATTAATTCCTGGGTGCCGGGCAGCGAAACGGCGGACATGCAGCCCACCAATCCCGAAGGCATGCCCGCCGATTCGCCTGCCGCCGCCATCAGTTTTGCCGCCTCTCCGCAGCACTTCCAGGCCGAGGGATGGGGCGCGTTGACGATACCGTTTCGGGCTTTCACCGCGATCAGGGTGTTGTGGATGAGTGTGGATGTCGGGTTGGTGCTGGGGCTTAACGCCGCCACCACCCCCATGGGCCAGCCGATTTCCACTACTCCCTTGGCCGGGTCCTCCCGAAGCACCCCCACCGTCCTGATGTCCTGAATGGATTCCCAGACGCCCCGGCTGGCGAGCTGGTTTTTCAAGGTTTTGTGTCGGGGAACGCCATAACCGGTCTCCTCGTTCGCCATCCGCCCCAGACGTTCGGAAGCCTGATAGGCCGCATCGGCCATGGCCTTGCAGACACGGTCCACCTGTTCCTGGCTGAACTCCAAAAATTTCTCCTGGGCCCCATGGCAACGGTCGATCAATCGGCGCGCTTCCTGGATCGAGACCAGGTCTTTGTCGAAATCCCGGCTCATGCCGCCTCCCTCAGAATCGGATCGGATCATTGGCGACCTCCAGCACCGCCTCCCGAAAAGCGTCGCAGGCGGCTTTGCATGCGCTCTGGGTGCCGGTCAGCAGTCCGCCGGAGAAGTTGGTCTCCGACGGCGGTTCAAACCAGACCCTGATTTCCACATCGGCGGCCTTCAGGGCCGCATCGAGGCCGAAGGTGGCTTCCAGGGGGCAGGCGATCAGGTATGCCAGCGGCTCACCCAGGGGAACGTCGGCCATTTTGGACAGATAAGAGCCGGTCCTGGAAACGGTGTGTGCAAAAAAGGCGTTGGCGCCCGATTGGTCGGCGGCGTAAAACCAGGCCTCATTCTGGGCATAAGCCTGGGTGGCGGCAACCGCCGCGCGCACCTCGGCCGGATCCGGTCCGGCGAACATGGCGATGATTTCACCGGAAAGGGGTCCGGAAGCATGCGCCGCACCGGCATAAAAGGATTTGGCGTACACCACTTCCACATCCGCCATCTTTGTGCCTTCATCGATGGATACATAGAGCGCGTCGTCGA
The DNA here is from genome assembly GCA_041642315.1 of Desulfobacteraceae bacterium. GTDB lineage: Bacteria > Desulfobacterota > Desulfobacteria > Desulfobacterales > Desulfococcaceae > JAABSQ01. Next base: position 3,966 of record JBEPWQ010000071.1, read on the forward strand.
TCGTACAGGTGATCAGTCCCAGGCTTCTCTGATTCGGAGCCAGGTTCAGTTTTTTCCCCAGCCCCGAATCCAGATTGGGAATGATTCTCACCGCCAGGATCTCGGGTTTGATCGGATCTAAAACAGCCATCGGCTTTTCCCGCCCATCAAAAGTTCAGAAGGGTACCTTCGATTCATCGCATCCGCGGCCGGTCTATACCATTTTGAGTTCAACACCGCTCGCCTTCTCCTGAATCATTTTCTGGATGAGCTGGACGGCATGGGCACCGGCCTCCAGCGGATTGAGCCCGCCTTCATAGATGTTGCAGATGGCGTCCCGGTTGGCGTCGGTAGAGTCCGGTTTCGGACGGTACCCCAGGTAGATGCTCATGCTCTGGGCCCGGGCCAGGCCGGGCCGCTCCCCGATCAGAACGGCGCATACCTTGGCGTCGACAATGGCGTTGACTTCGTTGAGCAGACCGACCCGGGCGTTTTTCACAAAAAAAAGGGTACCCATCGACAGTCCGGCGTTTTGCAGGCCCTGCCGAATCACCGGGATGATCTGCGGCAGGTTGTGCTCAATGGCCGCGCCGCTCAGACCGTCACCGACAAAAATCTGGACATCGGGATTTTTGGCACATCGCTCCCGAATCATCGCTTTGGCCTCTTCAGTCAGCCGGCGCCCCAGATCCGGCCGCTTCAGATACTCCTGCCGGTCGGCCGCCCGGCTCTCCACGGTAAAAAGCCCCAGCTCCTCCAAAAGGCCGGAAGCCACCTCGTGCATCAGAGCATCCTGGGTCACCCCGTGGTCGGCCTGAAACAGGAGACTGGCGGCGGTACGCGGCCGGGGTCCGCTGCGCCCCACGCCGATGCGGGCCGGAGTGGCCGACATCAGCGCCCGAAGCCCGTCCGGATTGATCGGCTGGTCAATGCCCGGGAGCTGCCGGGCTTCGGCCGTGGCGGGGTCTTCCAGGTCGATTCGAAGGTCGTTTCCACCGGTTTCCGATGGAACGTGAGGGGTGTCCGCTTCGGCTTCCCCGTTGGACTTTTGCATCTCCGCCAATACCGCTTGAACAATGGCCTGGATGTCGGTTTCCTGCATGACCCCTTTCCTTTTATTCTATTCCGTCCATCGGTGCGATTCCCGATTCGGCCGCCCCGATCCTGCAAGATCGGTCCTTGATCACCGTTTCGACCAGCCTGAAATAATAGAGAGGTCATCCCGGGATATTTCCCCGGACCGGGAAGCTGTTTGAGCAAATGCGAGTTCTTGCCGGGCCGGGGAAATATCCCGGGATGGCCGAAACGTGATCAAATCCATAAGATCGATCATCGGCTCAGGAAAAAGGACGCATCACCCGCTTGGGCGGTAAGCACGCCGTTTTTCATAAGACCCAGATCCTCCAGCCAGGATTCAAACTCCGGAAGGGGACGCAGGCCCAGGGTCTGCCGCAGCGAGGGGGCGTCGTGAAAACTGGTGCATTGATAGGCCAGCATGGCGTCATCGCCCATGGGTACGCCCATGAAGTAGTTGCAGCCGGCCGCCGTGAGCAGCACCGCCAGATTTTCGATGTCGTTCTGGGTGGCCCGGGCGTGATTGGTATAACATGCATCACAGCCCATGGGAATCCCGATCAGCTTGCCCATGAAATGGTCTTCCAGACCGGCCCGGGTGATCTGGACCGCATCGTAGAGATATTCCGGCCCGATAAACCCCACCACCGTATTGACCTGATATGGCTTCCACCGCTTGGCCAGGCCATAGATTCGGGCTTCCAGAGTGAGCTGATCCCAGCCGTTGTGGGCGTCCGCCGACAATGCCGATCCCTGCCCGGTCTCGAAGTACATGTAGTTCGGCCCGGTCGGCCAGCAGTATTTCTGCGCCAGTCCATAGGCTTCGTCCAGCATGCCCACATCCACCCCGAAGCTCTCGTTGCCCCGCTGGGAACCGGAGAGGCTCTGAAAGACCAACCCCACCGGAGCCCCTTTTTTCATGGCCTGCATCTGGGTGGTCACATGGGAGAGGAGGCAGTTCTGGGTCGGAATGTCCCAGGTCCGGATAATGTCATAGCTCATGTCGAGCAGCCGGGAGACGCTGGACAGGCTGTCGTCCACCGGGTTGATGCCGATGACGCTGTCTCCGGACCCGTACGAAAGCCCCTCGTAGACGGCAGCCCGAATGCCTTCCGGGCTGTCGACCGGATGATTCGGCTGGCACCGGCTGGCCAGGGTCCCGGGCAGTCCGGCGGTATTCGCACAGTGGGAGGTGACCCGAATCTTTTTGGCGGCGTAGATCAGATCGAGGTTCGACATCAGTTTGGTCACCGCCGCCGCCATTTCACCGGTCAGCGCATTGGACACCCGACGAATCATTTCCGCGGTGGTGGTGTCCGCCAGCAGCCATTCTCTGAACTCCCCCACCGTCCAGCCCTTGATTTCCGCAAAAATCGTTTCATTGACCGCATCGTCGATCACCCGGGTGACCTCGTCCTGATCATAGTCCACCGCCGGGTTGGCGCGAAGCGTCTCCAGTGTGACCTCGGCCAGGACATATTTGGCGGCCACCCGTTCGGAAATGGACGCGGCGGCCAGTCCGGCCAGTTCGTCGCCGGATTTGGATTCATTGGCCTTTCCCATCAGCTCCCGTATGTCCCGGAATTCAAAGGTCTGGCCGAACAGTTTCGTCCGCAGCAGCATGAAGCATCCCTTTCCTCAGGCGGCGCTCATGAGCCCAAATAGATTAATGATAAAAAATCAGCGTCTTGACGCTCAACGGCACCGCCCGGCCGTCCAGGACCGGACGGCCGATATCGATGTAATCCCCTTCCCGGAGCCCCACCTGATCGATTACCAGCAGGGGACGGCCGGAAATCAGGTTTTTCAAGGTCTGTCCCAGCACCCGGGCATAGTCGTGTTCGATAATGATGATCAACGGCCGGTCGCTCGGCAGATGGTCTTCGGCAAATTCCGCCAGACCCTCGGCCAGCTCATTGAGCCCCGCAAAATCGAGATTCCAGGACAGTTCGAGCGCCACGGCGAACTGGGTGCCGGTCGGCTCCGCATCCCACCGGGCGGCCGCATTCCGGACCGAATCCACGACCTCTTGGCGCGACGGCGGGATTCGGGGCCAGAGCGGGTGTATCACCGGCACATTCCGGATGGGCAGAATGTCTTCCTCCGCCCAGATGGTGCTGCCGCTCAGAGTCACCGTCTGGGTACTGGCGCCCATCACCGTGGCCCGCAGGGTTTCCGGAGGCTGCCGAACATCATAGGCTTTCAAATCCGGATGAAGCCGGATCGCTTCGGCCAGCAGCGGGCCGATATCCCCGTGTACGGCCACATCCGCCAGGCGGTCCACAGAAGCCGGTGCATAGATGTAGTGGCCGACCCCTCCCGAGAAGAATAGGGTAGTGCCTTTTCCCGATTCCGGAGACGGGTCGGTCAGCATCAATTTTTCCGCCAGCGGGCTGCATCGGCCCTCGATCAATTCGATCGTCAGATCGGCCATGCAATCGGCTATTTTCTGCAATGCCGACAGGTCCGGAACGGTTCCGACCTCTAATGGAAGCTTCAGATGCTCGATCAGAATCCGGGCCGGTTCGGCCAGGTGGCAGATCTGACCGCCGGCCGGATCCAGCTCCAGAATCCGCCCGCCGTAGTTCATAGCCGCGGCCGCGATCATTTTGCCCAGACGGAACACCGCGCTGTTGGCGGAACCGCCGCCGATGTCCACATTGGTCACGGTGGTGAAGTGTTCCCGGGAAAAGGTTTCAGCCCCGGATCCCTTTCCGGAAATCATCGATTCCAGATGGGGCCCGGCCACCGTGACCACAAAATCGCCGGCCAGGGCCGAGAGCGCCTCCAGGATCACATCCGCATTTTGCTTTTTGGCGGTCTCTCCGGTAATGATCACCGCCCCGGTCTCCACCTGCCCGGGAGAAATCCCCGCCCGGCGGTATTCCTCCCGAAGAATATTTTCCAGGCGGAAGACATCGATGATCTCGGGTCCTTCCAGCGGCGTCAGATGCATGTCGCTGCGGTAAATCACCTCTTTGTCGATAATGCCGGTCATGCGGGGCAGATGAACGGGAGATCTGGACAGCGGCGTCCTACCGCCCATGGTCCCCCCGGCCAGGGTCAGCCTGGAAAAGACCACCTGAGTCGTCGTGGTGCCCACGTCGATGCCGACGCTTAGCATATCCCGGCTGTCTCTGGACATATCGACGGCGCCTGCTTACCGGCCCTTGCGGAAGGTGACTTCCCCGCTTGACTGAAGGGTATCCACAATCGCCATGATGATGTTGTCGACCGGCCGGTCCCGTGTGTTTTCGGTCTGGCGGGCCCCGGACCCCTGGGTCACCAGCACCAGGTCCCCTTCACCGGCATCCACTGCGTCCACCGCCACTATTGGCCTGCCCACCGAGTTGCCGTCGACGTCGGTTTCCTGAACAATGAGCAGTTTGCTGCCCACCAGCGACTCGTGTTTCATGGTCGCCACCACCAGCCCTGTTACCCGTGCGATGAGCATGACATTCTTCCTTTAAAATGGGTCGACTTCATTTTCCGAAATAGAGATCCGGGAGCCACAGCGCAATCTGGGGAAACACGATAACGATGGCCAGCCCGAAGATCATCACCAGCACAAAGGGGATGATCGAATTGTAGATATCCATTAATGTCACCTCCGGGGGCGCCATCGCTTTCATTAAAAAGAGATTATAGCCGAAGGGCGGCGTCATGTAGGCGATCTGACAGGTGATTGTGTACAAAACGCCATACCAGATCGGGTCAAACCCCAGACTGATCACCAGCGGCACATACAAAGGCGCGACGATGATGAGCATGGCGGTATCATCCAGAAACATGCCCATCAGAATATAGGACAGTTGCATCATGACCAGCACGCCCCAGGGGCCGAGCCCCCAGCGATCGAGAAACAGCGACTTGATCGCATGCACCGCGCCCAGGCCGTCGAAGACCGCTCCGAAGCAGAGCGCCGCCAGGATCACCCACATGAACATGCAGCTCACGCTCAGGGTGTTGCGCAGCGTATTCTCCAGCACCTCCATAGTGAACCGGCGCCGAACGACGGCGGCCAGCATGGTGGCGGCCGCCCCCGCCGCCGAACATTCGACCAGGCTGGTGATCCCCATCAGAAACAGTCCGGTCATGGAAAAGATAATCACCAGGGGCAAAATCCCGGCCTGAAGCAGCCGGAACCGCTCTCCCCAGCTGATCTGCCGCCGCTCTTCCCATGTGAGCGCCGGCCCCAGTGCCGGATTCAGTTTGCACCGAATCACAATATAGCCGACAAACAGGCCCGCCAGAAGAAGCCCCGGCAATACCCCGGCCAGCCACAATCGGCCTACATTCTGCCGGGCGATCATCCCGTAAAGCACCAGGACGACGCTGGGCGGCACCATAATCCCCAAAGAGCTGCCCGCCTGAATGACCCCGGTGACCATGACCTTGTCGTAATTCCTGCGGAGCATTTCCGGCATGGCGATGCTGGCCCCGATGGCCATGCCGGCGACGCTCAAACCGTTCATGGCCGCCACCGCGGTCATCAGACCGATTGTGCCGACGGCCAACCCGCCGCCCAAGGGCCCCATCCAGACATGGAACATCCGGTAGAGATCGCTGGCGATCCCGGACTCGGAAAACATATAGCCCATGAAGATGAACAAAGGCAAGGTCAGGAGCGGATACCAGTTCAACAAAACAAAGCTGGCGTTGAACGGCATCTCGATGCCCCCTTCCCCCCACAGCAGCAGCGAGAAAAAGGCGGCCACCCCGCCGATGGCGGCAAAAACCCGCTGACCGGTGAGCAGCATCAGCATCATCGAAGTGAAAATCAGCAGCGCAATCAGTTCATGACTCATTTCAGGGATTCTCCTCGGGCGGTGGCAAGGTCTTTAAAGAAGTAAGCAACTGCCTGCAGCAGCATCAGGACGATACCGGCGGTCATGATGAATTTGATAGGCGCCAGGGGCGGCGCCCAGGAGGTATAATTGACCTGCCCGTATTTCAGGGCGTATTCAAGACTGGAAATGGCCCCGTACAGAAGAATCACCAGATAAAACATCATAACGATGGAGGTCAGCAGGTCCATCACCGCCTGCATCTTCGGAGACCAGCGGCCATACAGAAGATCCATGCGGACATGGCCTTCGAGGATCATGGAATAGGCGCCGCCGAGCAGGTAATAGGCCGCCATGGTGAATTGGGCCATTTCCACCACCCAGATGTGGGGACGGTTAAAAATCGTTCTGGAAATCGATTCGTACAGCAACAGTCCTATCATGGCGAAGACCAGATACTGCGAGAATTTGCCGACCACAATGCTGACGGCATCGACAAAACGGACGAACCGCTTAATTGCTTTGGGCATGTAAAACCTCTTTGACTTGGAATGATGTTTTTACAGCACCGATTCCGCTGGAACGAACGCCCATTTGTATGCCGGAAGACCGGATTCGCCTCCCCTGCCGTTAACCGGAAAAACAGGGAAGGCGTCCGGATCGCCGGATAAGTGGTTTGAATCTTTTGATGCGCTAATATCGGTACGGCGGGCCTGCGGCTTCCATGGTTTTGGCGTAATCCTTCAGGATCTGAACCACCTTGGCATTCCGGGGACTCTTGGCGGCGACTTCATCCCAGTATTTCAAGGCGGCGTCTTCCACCACCTTCCATTCATCCTTGGGAATGGAGGTCAGTTCCAGTTTTCCGCCTTTGGTGCGGTAGTGGGCTTCGCCCCACCAATACCAGTGCTGCCGGTAATAATGGGAACTATCCATCGAGAGTTTGAACAGAGTCTTGAGGTGGTCGGGCAGGGCCTCCCATTTTTTGGTGTTGGCAAAATAAGAGCCCGCCCAGGCACCGGAGATGGGGTTGGTCAGGTAATAATCGGTGACGTCGGCCCAGCCGACCGTATAGTCTTCGGTGATGCCGGACCATGCCACCCCGTCCAGCTCGCCCGTCTGAAGGGCCATCTGAACGTCCTCGTAGGGAAGGGACATGGGCACCACACCGAACTGCTGCATGAACTTGCCGCCTGTGGGAAACATATACATTCGCAGGCCTTTGAAGTCCTCCATTTTTCGAATCGGCTTTCGGGTGGCGAAATTACACGGATCCCAGGCCCCGGCGCTCAACCAGGTGACTTCCGGCACCTCGGCGTAGGCCTCCTGCCAGATTTTATCCAGCCCGTACCAGTTCCACAGCACGGGAACATCCAGGGAATAGCGGGAGGCAAAAGGGAAATAGGCGGCAAAAACGGATACATCCACCGGCGCCGCCATCGAGTCGTCGTCACTCTGTGCGGCATCGATGGTTCCCTTGGATACGGCTCTGAACAATTCTCCATGGGGCACCAGCTGATCGGCATTGTACAGCTCGATGACCATCTCCCCGTTGGCCGCCTTGTTGAAGGCATCGATGGAGGGTTTGATGACATGCTCGGCCAAGGCCGGGCCGGCATAGGTCTGCATCCGCCACTTGATCGAGGTTTTCTTTTGTGCATGCACAAAGGGGGCGTTGACCGCCGTGGCCGCTACCGCCGCACTGCCGAGTCCCGCTTTTTTGATGAAATCCCGTCTTTTCATCGGACCTGACTCCTTTCGTTTTGGGTTGAGGCGTATGCTCCGAACATTCCTTCTTTAATCAACCACGATTTTCCTGGTGGGGTTTGGGCTCCGGCCAGATTCAGCAACCACCCGTGTGGGGGATGGAACGCAATAAAAGCAACCCGCATGCCATTTGCTTCTATATTAAAAAAAACGAGTGATATTGAATCTTTAATCAAAATCATACCGCTTCGGTTTTCTTATAGTGTAAACAATTTTGTCATTTTTTAAGGGCATGAACAACAAAACTGGCACTTACAGGTAAATTCCTGCGAACAATGGATATCCATTTGATCAGTTGAAGGGCGGCGTTCTGATTGAAACAACATCCGCGCCTTCAACGGGTGGTACAAACGCGCGTATTGCAGTTGATTGAAGCGGTGAAAACAAAAACAGTGGAAAAGCGTTACTGGAGCGTCCTCACCCTCGAGCCCTCAACCGGAAACGGTCAAGCCCAAAAGGTCTGGAGGGGAGTGTCCCGGCGGAGACCCATCAAATGTTCGCCCTTTTCGATGAAATGGCCGCACAGGGCATCGGATAGTTCTTTTATTTGACCATAAAATATGAAGCCCATTCATGTCAAACTGTTTTTTTAGACAAGTTCCCATAGGCCCCAGATCAGATAGCGTTTCATCTACGGGTTCCGGCGGGTGTCGGTCAGCTTCAGGCTGAGAAGGAACAGTGCATCCGTCAGGGCAGGAAATCTTCACGGACCGGTGAAAAAACCTCCACGGCGACACTCTCCTCCAAAGCCGCGGCCTGATGGTCCACATGACCGGCCACGCACCAGCTGTCGCCGGGGCCTACGGTGCGGGTCTCTTCACCGATGGTCAATTCGAGCCGACCGGACACCAGATACCCGATCTGCTCATGGGGATGGTTGTGGCGGGGGAGCAAGGCCCCTTTCCCGATTCTGAACTCGGCCATGAGCGTTTTTTCGCCATGCAGAAGGGTTTTCAGCTGGATCTTGTCCAGAATCTCTCGATAACCGTCGTCACTTCGAATCGCGAACATCCGCTCCTCCGCAGACAGAGATGATGGGTGAAACAGTGGTCTTCTTGTTCAGCCGGACGTAACCATTTTCTGAAGAATTTTCAATCCTTTTTCCTTATCCTGCTGCATGACCGCTGGAGGCACCATACTGCCCCCCGTCACCCAGACGATATGGGTGGCCCGCGCCATTCTGCTGTGCAGTCCATGCATATCCAGATATCGCCGCCCTTGGGCTTCGGCAAACAGCCGAATCGGGCCGGTCAGTTCCGCCACGGCGGAGGGTTCGGCAGCGATGTTTTCGGAATCAGCCAGCAGATGTACCAGCAGAAACAGATCCTCATCATGGATCGTATAAACGCCGCTGATCAACCTATTCAAGGTTCTTCCCACTAATCCGGAGGGCGTGCCCACCGCCAGCCCGTCCGCGGCGGTCCGGTTGTCGATTCCGAAATCCTGCACCCGGATTTGGTCATGGCGCTGTGTCATGAGGCCAAGGAGCATGCAGGGGGAATGGACGGGCTCGGCGAACCAGCAGTGAACGTGGTCTTTGAAAACGGTCTTCAATCCGAAGGTGATCCCGCCGGGTCCGCCGCCGATCCCGCTGGGAAGATAGACAAACAGCGGATGATCGGCATCCACCGTGACCCTCATCTCCGCCAGTTGCCGCCTCAGCCGATAGGCGGCCACCGCATACCCCAGAAACAAATCGGTCGAGTTTTCATCGTCGATAAAGTGCATTCGGGGATCGGCCTCGGCTTGTTTACGGCCCGCCGCCACCGCACGACTGTAGTCCGATTCATACTCGATGACGGTCACCCCTTTGGCGGCAAGTAGATCCTTTTTCCACTGTTTGGCATCGGCGGACATATGGACGACCACCTTGAACCCGAGCCGCGCCCCTATGATCCCGATGCTCAATCCCAGGTTGCCGGTGGAGCCGACCGCGATACCGTATTCGGAGAAAAAAGACCGAAATTGGTCTTCCGCCAGAATCCCATAGTCGTCTTCGAGGGTGAGCCGCCGGTGCCGGAGGGCCAAATCCTCGGCATGTTTCAGAACCTCGTAAATTCCGCCGCGGGCCTTGATAGACCCCGAAATCGGCAATTGGCTGTCGCATTTGGCCAGCAGGTTCCCTTCCAGCGACTGCCCATAGACCGTTTCCAGCTCCTGCCGCATTCTCGGAATTTCGACCAAGGGCGATTCGATCATGCCCCGGTTTTCCGCCGTTTCCGGAAACATCCTGGCGATCAGCGGGGCAAACCGGTTCATCCGTGCTTCCGCTTCCGCGATATCGGCCTCAGACAGCGGCAGGCCGGGTGCAGCCGCTTCGTAGCGGTCGTACATAGGATTGCACCACCAGACCGGTTCAAGCGACATGAGGCGGTCGATCAGCGGGTGGTCTTTTTTCCATTCATCGATGGTTTTTCCGGCGATAATTCGGCTGCTCATTCGCATAAATCATGCCTCCGCGCAGGGATTTATCACAGTCCATCCGGAAATCAGATGAATCAGACTTCAGGATAATTCTTTTGAATCAGGATGGTCAGGATGAGAAAGACTTTTCAGGGTTCCAGCATCCTTCCTTTGCCTCTGAATTCAACATCAACCAATTCCATTCAGGGGTCTGCGGATAAAACAGATGTTGAGAGCATCATGGGCGAAACAAGGATGGCAATGCAAGTAAATTTTTATGGAATAAATACAAAAAGCCGTAACCGAATCGCTTTGACGGAGGCATGGTTCGTTGGCAGGATTAAATCATCATACCATAAAGGAGTTAAGAAAAAAAAACCACCTTGACGCTTCAACACATTCAGACTAAATTTGGACCATCTACAGACTTTTTGATTTGGAGAAAACCATTATGAGAATGAGCCACGCCGTCAAACCGATCAGTTTTTTCAAGGCGCATGCCGCTGAAATCATCAAAAGCTTATCCGAAAACGGAGAAACCCTGGTCATCACGCAAAACGGGGAAGCCAAAGCGGTGGTGCAGGATATCCGAACCTATGAAGAAACCCAAGAGAGCCTCGCCCTGCTGAAGCTGATGGCCCAGAGCCGACGCAGCATGGATCGCGGTGAACTTCGCCCTTCAGAAGAAGTACTGGCGGATTTGGAAAATAAAATCGAAGAAGATTTTCCCGAATGACGTATCCGGTTTTCTTTACTGGCGAAGCGGAAAAAGACCTTTCGGAAATTTATGAATACATCAAGGTTTCTGGGCGACCGATGGCCGCAAGATCCCTCATGAAGATCATCCGGCAGACTTGCAACCGCCTTTCAGAAACGCCCCAGCGTGGGCGAATGGTCCCGGAACTCTATCGAATCGGGCTTTCTGATTACCGAGAGATCACCTTCAAACCATATCGCATCATCTATGAAATCGAAGCGGCGCGGGTCATCATCCTTTGCATCCTTGACGGCCGAAGGGATGTCCAAACGGTTCTGCAGCAGCGTATGCTGAGGTAAAAACAGAATCGGATGGCATCAGTAGACATCGTACCGAAGCAAGCGTGAGCCCCGCTCGGTCAAAGGCCGACAATCAGGATTACCGATAATTTTGTAAAATGCTTTTTGGCCTGGTCAGGAGCACGCCCATCCGTCCTCGGCCGGTTGCGATTCAGGATGACAGCAATCGCTGTAAAAATCGATCGAAATCAGAAAGGTCGGCTCGGACCCGGTGGTGAATTGTATTGAACTTTTTCAGCAGAAAATGCAATTTATCCCAATCATAATCCAGTTCGAAATAATACCGCGCGAAATGTCGAAATTTGAGTAGTTCCAAAAGGCCTTGATATGCGGCGTCCCCGATCACTTTCGGCCGGACATCCTCGATTTCCAAGGTCATTTTTTCCAGCAGCGACCGATGCCACTGTTCTCTTTCGAGGCTGTTTTCGAAAAATTTCGAGATC
>JBEPWQ010000072.1:0-15318 GCA_041642315.1 Desulfobacteraceae bacterium
CGACCCGGGCATTCACCGCACCATGATGGGCGACGGCATCGCCACCTCGCTGGCCTCCTTTCTGGGCGGGCCGCCGAACACCACCTACTCCGAGGTGACCGGGGCCGTGGCCCTGATCAAAAGCTTCAACCCGGCGATCATGACCTGGGCGGCCATTTTTGCGGTGGCACTGGCCTTTATCGGAAAGATGGGGGCGCTGCTTCAGACCATCCCCACCCCGGTGATGGGGGGCATCATGCTGCTTCTTTTCGGCGCCATCATGGTGGTGGGGCTCAACAGCCTGGTGAAAGCCGGTGAGGATCTGATGGCGCCCCGCAACATGTGCATCGTCTCCCTGATCCTGGTCTTCGGCATCGGCGGCATGGCCTTTTCCGCCGGCGATTTCACCCTGGAAGGGATCGGCCTGGCGGGCATCCTCGGGGTGTTTCTGAACCTGGTGCTTCCCCGAAAATCGAGAGCGGCGGAATCCGCATAAACCATCTTCCGGGTTCATCGTCCGGCAGGCACCAGCCCGCTGCTCCGATTCGATTCCTCACATATACTTTCGAACTTCCTCGGCAAACAGCTGAAAATCTTGCAGACGGTTTTTGTTTCGGGTAAAACCCCCGCCCGTCCGATAACCGCGAAACAATCTGCATAACTCTCCGGCTCCTCAAGATCGAGTCCGCTGACCAGATGTCTGCAGATATCGATCATCTGTTCCACCGCAAGTTCCATATTCCGCTCGACAAACCGTTTGAACACCAAATTTTCTGAGAAACCGGAATAATCGGTGGGGTCCGTATCCACAATTCGCCTCTCGCAAACCGAGATGGGGTTTTGATTCAAACCGCTGCAATTTCCTCCGCGATCCGCCGGGCCGCCTCCCGGGGATCCGCCGCATCCCGAATCGGCCGCCCGATCACCAGATAATCGGCGCCGTTTCGAATCGCTTGCGCCGGGGTGGTAACCCGGGTCTGATCGTCTGAAGAACTTTCTTCCCAGGCGGGGCGGATTCCCGGGGTGACCGCCAGAAAATCTTTGCCGAAGGCCGACTTGATGACTGCGGCCTCCCTTCCCGAGCAGACCACTCCGGCGCATCCCGCCTCATGGGCCATGGCGGCGCGCTTTAGCACCAGCTTGCGCGGGTCTTCGGCCAGCTCCTTGTGAAAACCGGCCGCATGAATCTCTTCGGAGGAGACGCTGGTCAGGACCGTCACCCCCAGAATCCCCACCTTTCCGGCGCCCCCTTCCACCGCCGCCGCGAGCATTTTCGGACTTTCCCCGCAATGGACGGTGGCCCAGGCGACCCCCAGGTCCGCCACCCGCTTCATGGCCCGGGAAACGGTGGCCGGGATATCGTAAAGCTTCAAATCCAGAAAGATTCGGGTATCTCCCGCACCCCGGATGAATCGGACAATATCCGGGCCGGCATGGACAAACAGTTCGAGGCCGACCTTGAATATGCCGACTTCACCCGACAGCAGCTCGATATACTTTTTTGCCGCTTCCACCGATGGAACATCCAGCGGAAAAACGATCGCATCCTTTGCCTGCTTCATTTCATCCCGTCCTCTGGTTTCATATCCCTTGATTTCGGACCTTCCTCTACCTTGATGACCACCAGCGTAATATCATCCTCCTGAGGGATATCGCCTCGAAATGCCGCCACCCGCTCGGTAATCGCATCCGCAATGTCGTCGGCCTTCCGGTCGGCATTTTCCCGCACCACCTCCTGCAGGCGGTATTTTGTGAACATCTCATCATGGAGATTTTTGGCCTCCCAAATGCCGTCGGTTCCGATCAGCAGAATCTGCCCGCTGGAGACATTCTCCAGAATATTTTCCGGATATTCACTGGATGGGTCCACCCCCAGGGCCATTCCGTCTCCGACCAGTTCCCTGAAATCATCCGAAGCCGGATCATACAGCAGGGCCGGGTCGTGTCCGGCCCGCACCCACCGAATCTCGCCCGTAACGGGTGACATTTCCAGATAAAACAGGGTCAGAAAATGGCCGGTGTCTCCCGTGTCACGGCATACCAGCCCGTTGACATCGGAAATGATACGGCCGATCGACCCCGCCTGCTCCACCCGGCAGCGCAAAAAGGACCGGGCGGTACCCATCAGCAGCGCGGCGGAAATTCCGTGGCCGGAGACATCCCCCACCACAATGCCGAAGGCTCGATTCAGTCCCCGGTCCAGGGGAATAAAATCGTAAAAATCCCCGCCGGTTTCGTCGCAATAGATGCTTCGGGCCGCGATATTCAACCCTGGAATGGACGGCGGTGATTTCGGAAGAAGATTCTGCTGAAGGTGCATGGCCACATCCAGAGCGTGCTTCATTTGAATCCGCTCTTCCAGTGCCGATACCATGCGGTTGAACACATTGCCCAGTTCGCCGATTTCATCCCGGGAACGGATGTGGACCCGCGTCGAGAAATCACCCTCCGCCAGGCGATGGGAGGCTTCATCCAGTTTTCGAATATTCTGGGTCAGGTAGCGGGACAGAAACAGGGCCAGAACGATGACCGCCAGGATGAGCCCCACCAGCATCAGACCGGTCACCCGGATCCGCTCCCGAAACCCTTCTCGAACATATCGACCCATGGCATCGGCTTGGGCAATCATATCCTCCTCGGGGACGAGCAGCAGCAGGGCGGTGCCGTTGGCGGCGATTTTTCCATATGCAGCCAGGGTTTCGAATCCCTGATATATGATTTCACGGACGCCGGCCTTGTTCATTTCAAGGTCCGATAGAATGGGTTGAAGATTTTCTTCCGGTATCGATGCCAACCAACTGGGTGTTTCCATATGCCGCCACCCCGGGCGGCCGTCCTCACCGTGCTCCTCGTCGGCGACAATCCGAATGGCGGTGCGATTCGAACCGGAGACGGTTTCCGGCCTTATCAACAGACAGGCGCTGTCGTCGGAGAGTCTTCGCATCTGCTCATTCCCCCGAAGGACCACATCGGCCGGAAGCATTATGGCGGTCGTCCCGATGATTTTTCCATCGGGATCATGGATGGGCATGGCGGCCACCAGACAGATTTTCCGGGTCAGGGGATCGATCACCGTCTCCCCCCAAACCAGCCGATCCAGGGCTTGCGCCTCCCGATACCACTCGGTCTCGAGCAGATTATACAGCGGCATGTATTCCACCGCGGGATAGATGGTCTGAACCCCGTTTTGAAGCGCCGTGAGCTGCCACATGATGAGATCCGGATGGGCCTGTTTCAGAAACAGATACACCGGGGTCATGGAAGAAAGCCGCTCGACGATATCGTCCGCCGGTACGGCGGCGGTATCCGCTGCAGCGGGGACTTTGGTGGTCTGATCCGAATGGGAGACGGTCAGGGGAACGCATTTCCGGTCCTCGACCCTTCTGCAATAAGACTCGAGAAGGATCTCCTCGCCTTCGGGTGAGCTGTTGGAGATATGACTGCGAAAAAAGATGCCCCCCAAGTTGGTTTTCACCGGTCCGGACAATCGTTTCTCCAACTCGGAAGCCTGCACCTGAAGCGCCAATTCGATCAATTCCTTTTCGCGCTTCACCAGGGTGACATGGTTTTCCACCAGTCGTTCCAGGTCCAGATTTGCCCCCTGGATCAAAGTATTCCTTGTTCTTTCAGCCAGTTCATCCCCAAGCTCCTGAATCACGCGCTGCCCGTACACCCGCATGATCAGCATGGGTAAAACGGAAATGGACAGCATCAATATCAACATTTTCCATCGAATGCGCATGGCGCCCCTTTCTTTCCTCGCTCACTTTGAATCACCGGCACAACGCCGGACCTGTCGGGACGATTCCGTTCATACCATCGGACAGGCACCGTTACAATCCCCGGCCGCTATTGCAGACCGATAATTCCGCGTCTTCCCAGTTCCCGGATAAAAGCCGTGACCGATACCTCGGCCTCCCTGAATGGAAGCTGATACTGAGCGCCGAATTCCCGGACGATCTGCTTCACGGTTCGCTTTCCGTCCATCAGCTTCCAGGTTGCGGTTCCCAATTCGTCCAATTGCAACTTCTTGATCATGGGTTGGTCCGAATCCCATCCGAACCGCTGGGCCAACCGAACAAACCAGGGCCGCACCCGCACCGGGTAGATGATCATCACCTCTCCGGTATCCAGGCTTTCAACTCTTACCTCCGGATTCCGCACCGGTCGATACGAAAGGGCTTCGGCACGGGACAGAGGCGCGGCCTGCTTTTTTTGCTTTGATTTTTCCATTCCCGAATACTATGATGATTCGAGAACTTTGACAAGGGAGGACTGGTCCAAGGCAATCGCTATAGAATATCACGCAAAGGAGGCCGATGATGGACTGGCAGAAAGTATGCGAACATCCCGACTTGCAAAACCTACCATTCAAAATCGAGATGAATGAGAGGGGTCAGATCGTGATGTCTCCGGTAAAAGTCTACCATTCCGCATTTCAGGGAAAGATCGCCGCACTCTTGTACCTGCATATGAAAGACGGTTCGGTCCTGTCTGAGTGCGCAATCCAGACGGCCAAAGGAATCAAGGTGGCGGACGTCGCATGGGCCTCCCCGGATCGATTTGCAAGCATCAAAGAAGAAACCGCCTGTTCCGTAGCGCCTGAAATCTGTGTCGAGGTACTTTCTTTGAGCAATTCGGATGAAGAAATAGATGAAAAAAGAGAGCTTTACCTGAAAAGCGGTGCGAAAGAGGTATGGTTTTGTGATGAAAAGGGGCGGATTCGGTTTTTTGATTCGAAGACAGAGACCAGAAAATCGGTACTGATACCGGACTTCCCCGAAAGTATTTGAAGAAAATAGATTTTGCCATCAAAAATCGATAATCCTGAAACTTTTACAGGCTTGTTCCAGAGACCCTTGATCCAGGTTTTTCCCCTCCAGCCGAACCGCCAGCAAACGATTTTTCCCCTGAATATGCCAGATCCGCCCCATCGCGACATGCGATTCTTTTCTTAAAAATGGGATTCGGCTGAACCACCCTCGGGATTTGCGTATCCATTCCATCGCTTCATCAGGCCCGCTCCGGGTCGGCTGAATCTCTTCCTCCGGCACCTGAAATCGGTCGGCGGCGAATCGGATTAGACCGCCTTTGCGCAGAAGCACCGACGCCGGCCCCCAGCGATATAGGGTGAGGGTGGTTGTTTTGGCATTGCCGGCGAAATTCATTCGAAATTCGCCGGGTGCGAACCGATAATCGGCCAGTTGGCAGGTAACCGGAATCTGCGCATAAATATCGAACAGGGCCCAGGGAATCAGAGGATCGGCGAAATGAGCCCGGAAAGAAGAAAGCAGGTCGGCGAATACCGAGTGGTGGTCGGAGTTCTTTTTTTGATAGAGTTGAATGAGCGCGGCGGTCCGGGAGGATGAGGCATAAAGCAACACCCCTTTTCCGCCGATATTTTCCCCCTGCCAGGAGAAGGCGACGACTTCATCTTCAGGCGATCGGTCTTCCCGCTGTTTCAGAGCCCATGCCCAGGATTCCGGTACGGGAAACTCCTTTACGGAGTCGGATAGTTTCTTCTGGTGGCGGTCAGCCAGTCGGCGAAGCTGCCGCTCCGCTGAAAACCGGCCCTGTATACGGTTCCATTTGATTTCCAGAATGGGCACCGCATCGGATTCGAACATCAGGTAATTTTTTCCGATTTTCGCCGGTTCCCAGATCTCGGGAATAGAAAGGGAAATACCGTTC
Organism: Desulfobacteraceae bacterium; assembly: GCA_041642315.1. GTDB lineage: Bacteria > Desulfobacterota > Desulfobacteria > Desulfobacterales > Desulfococcaceae > JAABSQ01. The sequence goes on from JBEPWQ010000072.1 coordinate 5,671, forward strand.
CAGGCCACCCGCTTCAGGGGCTTGGCCCGGTTTTTCGATTGCAGGTCAGACACCTGCCGGCGACCGGAGGGCGAGAAATGAAGGCAAGGCGAACCGCCTTACTCCGGCAACAGCCGGTCCCAGTCGAGGGGCCGTTTTTGAATGCCTCGGCGATCGCCGATATCCTCATGGGTCTCTTCCCGACGCCGTTCACAGCAATCATATTCCGCCTCCATAAGATCGGAATGGGTCAATTTAACGGAGTTGCCGATCTTTTCCCCTTCCTTATGCATATTATGCTGAAGAATCAGCCCGATGTGGTTGTTGTCCTTATCGGTGAAATACCACTTCCATGCCAACCGCACATGAAATGGGTCTCCCCGCCATTCATCGGGTTCTCCGAAGCGTTCCTTGTATTTATCCAGAAGTTTTTGAAAAAATTTCTTGGACGGATCCTGATATTTGAGTTTGATTCGAATAATCCGCTTTTCAGCGGTACACGTACCGTAATAGATCAGGCCGCTTTTAAATCCTTCGATTTCTTTGGCTTCCACCTCCTTGAGACACTCCATATGGCGAATCGGCATCACCGTGCCCTCTCGAAGCTGGTCCTGGTATTTTTCTATTTTTTCTCCCAGAACGAATCCCCCCAGTGAATGCGGAACGGTGGCCGCCAATGCGGTGCCGAACAAAAGAAGAAATGCGGCGATGATGCACCCGATAGTGGTTTTTCTCATGGCTGCCTCTGCTTTTCTGGCCGAATGTGGTTTTCGGACGTTCGGCGACCAACCCGAAAGCCCGATTTTAAAAGGGTAGCAATAGTATAACCATAAAATGGTGAAATATCAAAGCGGCGAAAGGAAGGCCCCTTTTGCCGGACTTCGGCGCTTTCCCCGCTGAAATCAATACGCCAGCCGGCCCAAGGATTTCATGATCAGGGTGAAGCCCATGGCGAACATCCCCATCAGGCCCATGCCGCAGGAAAAGCCGGCCAGGAGCACCGGCGCATATTGCCGCCAAATGGTTCCGTAGCGTTTCATGAAGAAAAACCGGCCCAACAGCGCCCCCGCCACCTCCAGGATCATTCCGTGTGGCGTGGTCTGGCCCAGTCCGCGGACCACGCCGTAGACCAGCATCACCGGCAGGCCCAGCAACACCAGGATACCGTAAATGATCAATCCGAACCCGGCCCCCGCCGTTACGTAGCTTGTCTTCAGCGCCTGAAAGAACATGGAATTGCCCTCCAGGGTGGAGGTCTGCATCAGAAAGGAGTTGAGGGCCTGAAGATGCCAGAGTTCCTGGGCATAGGGATAATTGGCCGAGGGGATGGGGGCGAGGCGCCAGATAAACTGAGAAAACAGAAGACTTGAGATCATCACCACCGGAAAGACCACGATTTCCGCCTTGATCACTCCCCGAATGCTGGTGCCGGTAAGCTCGATTTGCCGGAACTGCACGGTGGCTTCGCCGTAGTTGTGAATAGGAATGGGCGCATACCAGATCTCGATGCCCTGGTACCCGAAAAAGCGGGCCCCGGCGATAAAGCTGGCCTCCCGGACCATGGGAAGGGTGATAAACTGGCCCGCGATCCCCTCCATTCGTGCGGTAATGTAAGAGACCAGGGGGGTATAGACAAACCCGTAGCCGACAAAGAAAATCCAGGGAAAATTGGGAACCAGAAACACACAGATACCGATATAGGCAAAGGTGGAAAAGACATAAATCCCGACGGAGATCCAAAAATTGAAATCGCCCCGGCCCGGGGGCGGATTGAACAGGTCTTTTAAACTCCCCCGGCCGGTATTTTCGGCCTTCTTCTGAAACGAGCGCACCACATGCCAGATCCCCACGACGGCGATGGCCAGCCCCAGCCCAAGGCCGAAGCTCATGTAAAAATCGAAATTGTTGGCAAAGACGGTATCCACCGTTTCCATCCCCGGGTGCCAGCGGTTGAGAATGCCATGGCGATACAGCACCGGGTTGGCGAAGATGGTGATGACCAAACCCACGAATCCGCCCATGACCGCCCAGAATGGAAGCACCATTCCGAGAAAAATCAAACCCAGATCAAGCTGAATACCGGTGGCCACCGCCGGCAGCACGTCTTCGGTGTACTGGGTCAGTTCGATCCAGGGAATCGGAATGAGCCGAATCGACTCGGTGAAAAGCAGCCCCGAGAGCTGCGGCAGCAACACATAGACCGATCCGAAGGCCAGCCCGATGACCCCGCCGATGGAAAAAACCCGCCATTTCCAGCTCTTTTGCTTGTCTTCGGTGGATTCGGCCAGGGCCATGGTGCCGAGAGCGCCCACCGGCGCCATGGGAAAGGGAAGCTTTTCGACGTCGGAGGTGATTCGATAGAGGGCATAGCCCAAGCCAAAATGATCGATGCGCTGAATAATCTGGGAGCCGACCAGAAGCAGTACCGGAACAAGCCAGTCCCGGTGAAAAAAAGTCCGCTCCACCAGAGAGACCGATTCGGGCGGCGGCGCCACCCAGCGGGGGATGAATTCGGTCACCCCCAGCATTTTGGCCGCATCCGACTGCACCAGGTATTGGTTCCACAGCAGGCCCTGAAAGGGAGAGGCCAGGGCCGCCCCGGCCATATAGTATAGGAGGAAGATCTCTTGCTGCTTGAGTTCGGTATAGGAGCGTTTGGCGATTTCGGCAAAGAGGATAATGGTCACCCACCGAGCCGCCGGGCCGATGCCGGAGCCGATAACCAATTGCAGGTACATGCTTCCCGGCATCATCAGAAAGCCGATGAAGACGCCCCCGATAATGGTCTTCCAGTCGAATCCCTCTTCAAAATGGTCCGGCTGGGGAAGAAGATCCCGATATTCCTGAAGTTCTTTATCCTCGTACATGATGCGGCCGAAATGGATCGTGCGGGTTCAAAACAGAATGAAAACGAAACAAAGGCGGTCTCCCTGCCGAATGGATGATCCGGCGGGAGGCATCAAAATGGCGGTTTGTACCCTCTGGGCACCTGGAACACCTTTGGTTGAATCGGTTCTTGCACCACCTTGGTCAGTGTGATGGTTTTTGTGAGCCCTCTTTCCAGTTCCATCACCGTCCGGACCGGAAAGCCGTCGAGCTTGTGCATCCTCCCGACGATCCCCATCTGAAACAGGGGATTGTCCCGAATCACCTGCGTCAAGCGGTCGTTGATGGCCTTCAGTTCCCGGTACTCCTCCATCTCTTTGGAGAGCCACTGTTCGTATTCCCGGCCCATGAAGGTGACCCGGTATTTCCGACAGGTGTACCCGGCGATCTCTTTGGTTTCCTCGGTAGGCCGGACCTCTATCTCCTCTGTAAGCCCTTCGGGAATCTTGCCGACCGAGTCCATTTTCATCTCCAGGAACATCTTATCCCGGGTGTTCAGGACATGTCCGGTCATGGTCTTGAAATCGGCGATCATGACATGTTCGCCGATATCCACCCGGATACGATCCGGGGTGTAATAATTGCGGATGGTCTTTTTCTTGTCGCGCCGGCCTTCTCCCCTGACCACCTGTTCGCATTCCCAGTAGATATCCGCCCACACAATGGCCGCACCCGAAAAAACCAGCATCGCCGCCAGGGCCGCTATTTTCCAATTACGAAGACCCATCTGCCGCCTCCGTCGAAATCCTTCGATTCCGCATGCAAAAATCCTTTCTTGTTGTATCCATCACACCTTTTTAGAATCAGTCCGGCAGCACCTGATAACTGGCATCACTAAAGAGCCCGAACACCGCCCAGATGCCGCCCATGAGAAAATCACCGATGATCAGTCCCACAAAAAACAGCCGAAGCCGCTTGAACAATACCACCCCGCCGTAGCGCATGCAAAGGGTATTGAAGATCCAGCCGGTAAAAAAACTGAACCAGAGAATCCACATGGCCGAGCTGTAGGTGGTCAGGTATCCGATGGGATGAATGGGCCACCAGTAGAACCGGTGGTAGCAGATCACCAGCACCAGCATCACGGCGGCGCCGATCAGGGTAAAGATCATCACCCATTCGCCGGTATAGCCGGGGGCTTCGATCAATGTAACGATATTGGAATAGACGGTAGTGGTGGTTCGGGTCGCCCAGTCGAGCTGAAGTTCCCGCACCCCGAATTTATAACAGAGGGAGAGCATGGCCGCAAAAGAGACCGCCACCCCCGCAACGAGCGTAACGACCATGCCGGTGAAGAGCATCCGCTTGTTCCGGGCTTTGTGGGTGATGCTGCTGGCATGGACCAGCGAGGGCATGAGCGACTCCCGAAGGTCCAAAAACAACATCTTCTGGGCCACGGCGGCCAACACGAGCCCGGTTTTGGTGAAAAATTGAGGCCCCAGAAAGGCGATGAGGCCGTCGATGGGCGCCACCGTCAGGGTGAAATAGGCGATCCCCCCCTGAGCGATGACCCGGCTGGCCACCAGCATGAAGACGAAAAAGATGCCGACCACCAGAAAGGCGGCTATCAGCGGCAGGCCGAAATACCGACACCAGAGGACCACCGCCAGAAATCCCAGGACCAGGCCCCAGAAGGCGATGCGGGTGGAAAACCATTCGGTCTCCGTCGGCTTTTTCGGGGCGGCCCCCACCGCTTCCCTTACCACCTCGGCCAAGTGGTGGCGGGCCAGCCAGACGATAAACAGAAAAAAGACCAGATAGGCGCCGATCATCTGGGTCTCTTCCGGCCGGGACAGGGTCGGCCCGAAGGTGGTCCCCAGAGCGGCCGAGGGAATATTGTACCCGAGAATGCTCAGCAGACCGAAAAACAGCGCGCCGAGAATGTAAAACACCCAGAAAGAAAAGGAGATCTGCCGTGACGCAAGAAAAGCGAACCCGATAAAGGCCGGATAGATGTAGATTTTCAGTTTGTGAAACCCGGAAAACAGCCCGTATTTGGGAAAATAGGGGCCGGCGAGAATCAGGGTCGGAATCTGGGGTATGGTCGGAAAATAGAAATTGAGTCCGTTGACGGTGTGCAGGAAGACCGGAATCAGCAGCCCGGCCAGCAAAAACCGGTCGGTGAAAAATTGAAACAGCCTCCCCTGGTCCACCGCCTCCTCCATCAACTGCGGCACCCGCAGCAGCGGCATGTTCAATCGCTCGTTCTGGACCCACTGCCGGCTCAGAAGATTGACCATGCAGATCATCACCCCATAACAGAGCAGGACGAAACCGCCCCAGACCAGCAGCGGCACCGTCCATGAGGACCAGGGGATATTTTGAAACACCTCGGCCCAGCCCATGCGGCGGCCCCCGGAAAAGCCGTTGTAGAGGGTTTCGATATCTTCGGGATTTCGGGGATACCAGGCCTCGGGCAGCAGCGGCTGAAGCACCTGCCCCCAGTCGTTGCCCACGGTGGCGAAATGATAAGGCGCAGTGAGATTGATAAAGAAGGTGCGTACCAGACCGGTGTAGGCGATGCCCGACACCAGCACCATGAGAATCCAGATGACCAGCAGTTCCCGCCCGGTGAGCCAGGTTCGGTGAAAGGCGTTGCCGACGCCGGCCACCAGAACGGTGAGCCAGAGAAAAATAAAAAAGGGGGCCAGCGGAAAATGACCGCCCCCCAGCAGGGTGGCCTGCTGATAAATGTTGTTGTAGGGGGTGACTGCGCATATGGCCACCCCGAAACCCGTTCCCAGAAGGATCGCCCGAAGCCGGATCAGTTCCAGTGTGCCTTTGGGGTCATTCATGAAGTTCAGCCTTGAGATTCCGCTTTGGTGTTCGCCGGTCTGTTATTCGGTTCGGGAGATGCGACCCCGCTGTTTTTTGATCAGGGATCGGCGGCGCTTGTTCTCCAATCGTCTCTGTCTGGCCGCTGCGCTCGGTTTCGTGGGCTTCCGGCGCTTGGGCTTTCGGCTCGCCTTGCGAATCAGCTCGATCAGCCGCTCCAGGGCCTCCTGACGGTTCTGTTCCTGGCTGCGGTGCCGCCGGGCGTCGACGACCAGAAACCCCTTGCTGTTGATCCGGTTTCCGGCGATTCGATAGAGACGGTTTTTCACCGCCGAAGGCAGGGAGGCGGATCCCTCGAGATCGAACCGAAGCTTCACCGCCGTTGCCACCTTGTTGACATTCTGCCCGCCCGGGCCCGATGACCGGACGAATTCTTCCTGAAGATCGCTTTCGTGGATATGAATATCCGGGGTGACTCGAATCATCGTTCCGTTTTTCCGTCATCTGACGTACTGTTTCAGGCGGCCAGTCGACTGGACCGCTCCGCAGCCAGCAATGCCGCATATTCTTGGTGGGCCACCCGGTCCAGGGACCGCCAGATCAGAAGCTGTTTTCGAAGGTCGTTTACAAATGCCTTATTGATCCGCTTCCAGGCGTTGGCCTCTCCGGTTTCCCGCACCAGCCGGACATTGACCTCCAGAAAGCACTCGTTCTCATCGGAGGCGCAGAAATAGATCACCACCTGCTGCATGATTCCGAAATCGAAGGGGGCCAGCCAGACCCGGGCCTGAAGCTGAATGCAGGCGGGCGGGGCCTTGGTTTCTTCGTCGCAGTTTTCCTGAGCCGATTTCATACCGGGAACCACCGGGCAGAGGAAGGCGGTCTCGATGTCCCCGGCTGAAAACAGGCCGTGGGAAACATCCTGATGGCCGCGAAAATAAGAGAGCAGAAACCCGCCGATGCTGTCGTGTTCATGAAATTTCACCAGAAACGGAAGGGTCAGCTCCAGAGAATTTTCCCGCACGTTGGGAAAGGTCCAGGCCCGGTTCACATCCGGAATGGCGATATCGGCCGCCACCCGGGACGGATAAATAACCGAAACCAGAACCACCAGAATCACCAAGATCATGGATGCCACTCCGGCCAGAGACGAATAGTTGACGGTAATGCCGGACCAGAGGGCGGTTCCCGCGAAAAATTTGGCCGATACCTGGGCCAGGAGATAACCGAGCACCACGCTGAGCACCGCAAAGGCCAGGGCCTCGGCGATAAACAGAAAGGAGACGTGGGAAGGTGCCAGCCCCACCGATGTATAGATGCCGATCTCCTGCTTGCGTTCATATACGCTGCCGATCATAGTATTGAGGACGATAAATACCGAAATCACCAGCGGGATCAGAATATTGGGAACGCCGCTGTAGTTGAGGGTGTCGCTGGCGTTGTACATGAATGTCCCGTCCGATTCTCCGCTGAACAGGGTGAGGCCGAATCGGTCCACCAGACGCCGGGCCGTTTCCGGTATTTTGCCCGGTTCATGGAGTCGAACGGCCACGCCTTTGAGATGCCCCCCGGGCCTGGAGAGGATATCCCGGTACGGCAAAATCACCGTCAGATCTCCGTCTACATGCTGGTACCGGCTCTGAAAGGCCTGAACCTCCTCCCCCGATTCCAGCGCCTCCAGCTCCACTTCCGTCATCTCCACGCTGACCTCGTCGGGAAAGGTCACCGGCGTGAGTGCCTCCCCGTCCAGACCGATCCGATCCTGCAGACGGTCTCCGGCAAACACGCCCACCACCCGATAGGGTACCCCCCAGAGGCGAACCTCTTCGCCCGCGGGGTGTTGAGGGTCGATCCCCACCGCCTCCGCGATTCGGCCGGGCAAAAGGACGGCCCGACGTTCATTTTCTTCAAACCATCTGCCGCCGACCAGGATCCGGTCGATACCGGTCACGTAGGGTTCATCGGCCGAAAGACCCATCAACCCGCGGGCCTGGAATTCGCCGCTTTCGGTTTTCAGGGGAATGGGAACGGTCCGGGTCTTGTCTTCATCCTCAAGCCAGGCCCGCGGCGCCACCACCCCCTCTCCGCGAAAGGAATTGATCAGAATGGAAAGGGCCTCGGGGGGAAGATCGGTCCAGTTGACATTCTTCAGCAGAAATCCCTGATAAGGGGCCGAATCCTGAAACAATACCCGGGCATGATGACGAATGCTCTTCACCGAGGTGAAGCTCATGATGGTGAAGGTGAGAATCACCAGGGTGGTGCAGGTCAGGATCGTCCGCAGCCGGCGTCGTTTCAGGTTGCTCACCCCCAGGAAAAAGGCCGCGACAAAGGCCTTCCACCGGCTGACCTCCTCGGCCCGCCGCTCCTGAACCCGGCGCTGAAGCAGCACCATCTCCGATTCGAATCGAAAGAAGATGATCAGGGTCACCATCAGGGAAAGCCCCATGATGAAAAAGGCCAGGATCACCACCATCGGACTGTAGGCCAGTTCAAAGGCCGGATGGACCTGGTAGACCACCGCGATCAGCAGCAGCAGAATCCCCAGAAAAGCCAGAATCCGCTTGTGGATATTCCGGGTGCCGTAGACCAGCCGCTCCATGCAGAAGGCGAAGGGGACAAACAGGGCGATATAAAAAAGCACCCCGAAGAGGACATCCTTCTGGATCTCTTCCACATGGCTGTAGACCCGACTGGCCAGGGCCCAAGACCGGTCCGCCGCCTCCGCGAAGGTGTCGTACCGGCGCTCCGCCAGAGCCTGTTCGGCCTCGGCCAAAGACGCGACCCCGGCCTTGCGCAGGTTCTGAATGCGCTCGTTGTGAATCCCGTGGGTCTCCAGGTTCTCAATGCGGGGATCCAGCAGGGCCCACATGTCCCGGGCCACCCTGAAACCGGTCTTGGTGATCATCGGCCAGTCATCGATGCGGTAGCCGGTGCCCTGGGGATTGCGGGGGGTGGCGTTGGTCAGGATCATCTTTCGGCGCAGCACCGTATCCGACTGAGTCACCTTGAGGTAGGTGCCCGAATCCAGATAGATGGAACAGATGATCGACTCCCGGGTATCGATGCGGCTATACCAGTACCGCATAGGTTCGGCTTCGCGCCGACCGTCGAAGAGATTGATCTTGGTCATATACCGAAAGGTTCGGGGCTCCAGCAGATTGAAGATGGTGGTCTGAACCGCATTGAACAGGACCAGGTCGGTTTCCATCTCCTCTCGCCGCATCTTGACCCGGTAGGCCGATTTCCCGGTCTGGTTCTTGTCGATGGCCCAGATCACCTCGCCGGTATCCGGATCATATCGGTAGCCTTCGATGATCACTTTGTGCAGGGTCAGCTTATTGGTGGCCATCCCCTTGAGGGTGAAAATCCCCCGGGCGTCGGCCATGGCGTGATAGTAGGTGGGGCCCTGAAAGGCCAGGATCATCGTCCCGGGCGCCGCCTGGTCCGGAAACAGCTCGCCCTGGCGAAGCAGCTTGGCACGGCCGGTCAGGTTGGCGAAGCCGGGGCGGGGATAGTCGCCGGTAAAAAGTTCCGGCGCGCTGGAGAGCGCGGTGATCAGCCCGTTGATGCGGCGGGCCTGGCGCCGAAGATATTCGAAATCGACCCGCTCCGGGACATCATACGGGGTTCCCCAGAAGGGCCGGGCATCCTGAACCGTGGCCAGGGTAAACCCGAGATAGCCGGCCAGCGCCGCCACTTCTCCGCCCAGGTTCGGCCGGTCGGTGAAATAGCTCTGCCAGGATCGCAATGTGCTGGGCCGCAGGGTATCCATAAACGGAACCAGGCCCTCCCCGGTCGATTCCCCGCCGGCCCGGCGCAGCACCTCGTCGATGGCGCTGAAGTCGGTTACCCGGTTGACCCGGGGCCTCAATTCATACAGCCAACCGTCGTTGAAAGCCCCCACCCCGTCGCCGTGGCTGGAGAGATGAAGGGATACCACCGCGGCAAACTCCCCCTCCCTGGCCACCGCCCGAAAGGCCCGGGCGCTTTTGATCTCCGCCAGCT
>JBEPWQ010000073.1:0-15226 GCA_041642315.1 Desulfobacteraceae bacterium
GTCCTGTTGGACATCAAGATGCCGGGCATGGACGGGGTGGAGGTGTTGAAAAAGGTCAAAGAGATTCAGCCGGATATGCAGGTGATGATGATCACCGCCTATGCCACCGTGGAAACCGCGGTGGAGGCGATGAAGGAGGGGGCCCTCGATTACCTGATCAAGCCCTTTGATCCGGATGACCTGATCTCCCGGGTGGTCGGTGTTTATGAGGACATCATCGCACCCCTGACGGTACGGAAAAATGTGGGGGCGATCGTGCTCTGCGGAGGAAATGAATACTACGATCCGGGGGAGGGCAAGGACACCTTCGGGTACAAGGCCAACCCGGACGTGGTGACCAGCATCGAGTTCGAGCGTATCGTGAGCGGAACCGGCCCGACCGGCGGTAAACTGCTTCGGCCCTCCAACGGTGAACCGGCTAGCAGGATCGCCTGGATTCAGTGCGTGGGATCACGGGATCTCCAGACAAACGCCGATTTCTGCTCCAATGTCTGCTGCATGTATTCCATCAAGGAGGCCCTGTTGGCCAAAGGGCGGGCCGAAGCCGCCGGACAGGAGCTGGATACCATCATCTACTATATGGACATGCGCACATTCGGCAAGCCTTACCAGCGCTACCGGGATCAGGCGGAACAGGAGCGCGGGGTTCGGTTTGAAAAGGCCCGCATCCATTCGGTGGTGCCGGATGAAACCACCGGCAAGCTGAGACTGAGAAATGTGAACCTCACCGGCGAGCTTGCCGAGGAGTCTGTTGATATGGTGGTGCTGGCGGTGGGTCAGAGGCCGGCGGCCTCCACCGTCCAATTGGCGGAGATGCTGGGCCTGGCGTGCAACCCCTGGGGGTTTTGCGCAACCGAACCGTTTTCTCTGACCATGACTCAAAACAAAGGGGTGATGGCCGGCGGCTCTTTCACCGGGCTAAAGGATATCAATGAATCGGTCACCCAGGCCGGTGCGGCGGCCCTCGGGGCCTCGAGAATCATTCACGGAGCCGGGGGAAGTCTGGCGGTGGAGGAAACCCGGTCCCCCGAATACCGGGATGTCTCCAGGGAGATTCCTCATGTCCAGGTGATCGCCTGTACCTGCGGCGGCAGGCTGAATCCCTTTCTGGAGCCGCTTCAAGAAAACAGCGGGATCGCGGCCGACCCGGAAGTGACCGAGATGATCCTGATCGACGGAATCTGCACCGAACAGGGTTGGGAGCGGCTGGAGGCGGCGGTCGTGCAAAAACGGGCCAATCGGGTGCTGATCGGGGCCTGTCTCCCCTATGCCTATGTCAAAAAACTGCGGGAATTGGGGGAGAAGGCCGGGCTGGACCCGCGGTTGATGGATGTGGCGGATATCCGAACGGTCAGCTTCGGCGGAACCGATGATGAGAAAGACCCATCCCGGGTCCACGAGGTTTCGGCGGCCATTCGAAGCGAGCTGGAGATGGGGGTTGCCAGACTGAAACGGGTCAACCCTCTTGGTTCTGAGCCGGTGCGGATCATGCAAAATGCCCTGGTGGTCGGGGCTGGAGTGGCCGGCATGAGTGCGGCCCTGGCCATCGCCGATCATGGGTTCGAGGTCTGTCTGGTCGAAAAATCGGAAGCGCCCGGGGGCAATCTCTCCTGGCTGAAGCGGACCCTGGAAGGTCTGGAAACCGAACCCTTGCTCGAAGACCTGAAAACCCGGGTGGAAAAGCACCCCAAGATCGACCTTCGGCTCGGCTCGGAAGTGATATCGGCTTTCGGCGAGGTGGGCCACTTCATTACCACCCTGGAGGACAAACAGGGCGACACCCATACACTGCAAAACGGGATCACGGTGCTTGCCACCGGCGGCACCGAAGCCGGCACCGATTCCTACGGATACGGACAGACCGATAAAATTGTCACCCAGAGGGAGCTGGAAGAAAAGCTGGCCGAAAACGAGCTGGATCCGGCGGATTTGAATACCGTGGTGATGATCCAGTGTGTGGATTCCAGGGAGGAGCCGCGAAACTACTGTTCCCGGGTCTGCTGCAATACCGCCCTGAAAAACGCCCTCTTCCTGAAGGAAAAAAACCCGGATGTTCATATCTATGTCCTGTATCGGGATCTCATGAGCTATGGTTTCACCGAAAGCCATTTCACCCGGGCCAGAAAGGCGGATATCAAGTTCATACCCTATGATATCCAGCAAAAACCCCATGTAGATCCAAAAGGTGGAGAAGGGGGCAGGGTCCGTGTCAAGGCCTTTGAGCCGATCATCGGCAGGGAGGTGGAGGCGGACGCGGATCTGCTGGTATTGGCCACCGGGGTGGTATCCACCCTCCCAAGGCACCTGGCAGAGGCCTTCGGCGCGGATACCGACGAAAACGATTTTTTCCAGGAGGCCGAAATGAAATGGCGGCCGGTGGATTCCCTGAAAGAAGGGGTGTTTGCCTGCGGGTTAAGTCTCGGGCCGCGATCGATTCCCGAATCCATCGCTTCAGCCGAGGCGGCGGCCCAGCGGGGATTGCGTATTCTTTCCCGGGAATATCTGCCCTCAGGCAAGGTGGTGGCGGCCGTCCATCACAGTCTCTGCGCGTTGTGTGAAAGCTGCATCGAGACCTGCCCTTACGGGGCCCGCCGGATCAATCCGGAGACTGAACAGGTGGATGTAAACCCCCTGATGTGCCAGGGATGCGGGGCCTGTGCCGCCGTCTGCCCCAACAGCGCATCGTATCTGGAGTCCTATCCCATGGAGCAGATGCTCGATATCATTGACGCGGCCGTGGCCGGATAAGAACCGATCATTCGATGAGGAATACATCATGGAAACAACTCAAGCCGTAAAAACGGAAGCGGATATCAGGCCTCATTCATTGCTGCTGGATGCGGTGCGGGAGAAGGTCCGGCCCTGCATTCAGTGCGGCACCTGCACGGCCTCCTGTCCCAATACCTTTGCCATGGACCTGACCCCCCGATACATGTGGCGGCTGGTGCTCATGGGCCAGGAGGAGGCGGTGTTCGGAAGCAAAACCTTTATTCTGTGCTCCGCCTGTTACACCTGCACCCTTCGCTGCCCCCGGGGACTTCCCCTGACCGAGGCCATCGGCGATCTCAAGCAGATCGCGGCCCGCCAGGACATCCCCAAGCACAGGGGCAGCACCCGCTTCTACAAAAGTTTTATGGAGAGCGTCCGTCGGCACGGCCGGGTGGATGAGATGGAGTTTATGAGTATTTATTTTATGCGAATGAAAAACCCCATGCTTCCCCTGCGATTCAGTGGGTTGGGGCTGCGGCTGATGAAAAAGGGCAAGATATCGCCCGGCATTCCCAGTTTCGCCGAAGGTGGCGGTCCGTTGGAGTCGATCTTTAAAAGAGTGGAAGAAATGGAGGCCGATAAATGAAATATAGCTATTATCCCGGTTGCTCCCTGGAAGGCACGGCCAAAGAATACGATGTCTCGGTCCGTGCGGTGATGGATGCCCTGGGTGCGGAACTGGTTGAATTAAAAGACTGGACCTGTTGCGGGGCTTCGGCGGCCGAGGCGGTAAGTTCACTCCTGTCCCTGAGTCTGCCGGCAGTCAATCTGGCGATAGCCGAAACCATGGACGGGAGCAAGGATCTTCTGGTGCCGTGCAGCGCCTGTTATCTCAATCTCAAGAGGGTAGAGGAAAAAACCGGCGCCGATCCGGACCTGCGGAACCTGCTGAATCGGATTTTGGAAGCAAAATCGCTCAAAGTTCAGGGCAAGGTGCGGGTGCGCCACCTGCTGGAGGTGCTGGTTCGGGATATCGGTCCGGAACCCATTCGCCGGCGGCTGAAGCGGTCCTTGAACGGTTTTTCCATCGCCCCTTACTACGGGTGCCAGTGCCTTCGGCCCTATGTGGTATTCGATGATCCGGAGGTGCCCCGGTCCATGGCACCGCTCATCAAAGCCACCGGTGCGGAGGTCTATCCCTGGCATATGGGGGGAAAATGCTGCGGGGCCTCCAATATGAATACGAAAACCGAGGTGGCGGTTCAGCTAGTGGCCGACATTTTGAAGGGGGCTCGGAATGCGGATGCGATCGTGACCGTCTGTCCCATGTGCCAGATGAACCTGGAGGGATATCAGAAACTGGCGTCCAAAGCAGGTGGCCGGGATTTGAGCAAGCCGGTGCTCTACCTGCCTCAACTGATCGGTCTGGCCCTGGGCATACCGGAGGATATGCTGGGCATCGGCATGAACCTGTCCCCGACCGGGGAGTTTCTGCTGCGTCTCAAATCGACCCCTGTCCAGGCGGTTGCATGAGGCGGGACTCGAAAGTCCTCGGGTGTTTCAGTATTACTTTTATTTCAAATCCAACGGCCGCCGGTTGAGGCCGAAATATGATTATCAACACAAAGGAGTCTACCATCATGGGTGAAGCCGCATTGAAACTGAACGAACAGGAAAGCCGTTTCTTGAACAAGGTGGCCGAGATGCTGCCGGAAGGCGGGAATCTAAACATGTGCCTGACCTGCGGGGCCTGCTGTTCGGGATGTCCGGCCACCGGGTTGGAGGATATGGATCCTCGTAAGTTCCTGAGAATGGCGGCTCTGGGGTTGGATGAAGAGGTCTGCAGCACCGCTTGGGTGTGGATGTGCAGCCTCTGCCAGCGGTGTATCTATGTCTGTCCTATGCATATCGACATTCCGGCGCTGGTGTATGAGGCCCGTGCCGGCTGGCCGAGAGAGGATCGGCCTAAGGGGATTCTGGGTTCCTGTGATATGGCCATGAGAAACGAAAGCTGCAGCGCCATGGGCGCCTCTCCGGAGGATTTCCGGTTCGTGGTGGAGGATGTCAGCGAGGAGGTTCGGGAAAACCAACCCGGTTTCGAGGATCTCCAGGCGCCTATCGATAAGCAGGGGGCCTATTTCTTTCTGAACCAGAATTCCAGGGAGCCGGTCACAGAGCCGGAAGAGATGATTCCGCTCTGGAAGATCCTGCACCTGGCGGGAGCGGACTGGACCTATGGAAGCGCCGGCTGGGGCGGCGAGAACTACTGCATGTTTCTGGCGGACGACGAGAACTGGAAGCATATCGTTCAGACCAGTGTCGACAAAGTGCATGAACTGGGGTGCAGGGTCTTTCTCAATACCGAGTGAGGGCACGTCACCTACGCAGTCCGGGCCGGACTGGAAAAATTCAAGATCGAACATCGATTCGAGGTGGCGTCCATTTACCAGTATTACGCCAAATGGATTCGAGAGGGGAAACTCAAGGTCGATTCCGACTGGAACAAAGACCTGAAAATCAAATTCACCGTTCAGGATCCCTGCCAGATCATTCGAAAGAGCTATGGCGAACCGGTTGCGGATGATCTCCGTTTCGTGGTAAAGTCGCTGGTGGGAGAGGAAAACTTTGTCGACATGGCCCCCAATCGCTCCAACAATTACTGCTGCGGCGGCGGCGGGGGGTTTCTCCAATCCGGATACGCGGATGCCCGCCGGCAATACGGCAAACTGAAGCTGGATCAGATCCTGGCCACCGGTGCCGATTATTGCATCGCCGCCTGCCACAACTGCCATGCCCAGATTCACGACCTGGCCGAACACTATGCCGCCGATTACCACACCATTCATCTCTGGACCTTGATCTGCCTGTCACTGGGCGTGCTGGGGGAAGAAGAGCGGACCTATCTGGGCCCCGACCTGGCCGAATACGGCCTGTAACCGTATACACGGGGGTGCCATGATCCGATGGGTACAAAATATTCGATACAGCCTGATGTCCAAGCTGATTTTGTCTGTGGGGGCGATACTGCTGGTGAGCATTTCGGTATGGGCCTATTCCAACATCCGTATTCAAAAAAAGCGTCTGATGCAGCATATTTTGGAGGATACGGTACGGCTCTGCAACACCATCAGGCTGGGAACCCATTACGCAATGATGACCAACTCCCGTGACGACATCAACCAGATCATCAACAACATCGCCGGCCAGAAAGAGATTCGCAATATACGAATCTACAACAAGAAAGGGCAGATCAAATTTTCAAATCGAATCGGGGAGGTGGACGAATTCACCAACATCAAAGCCGAAGCCTGCGATGTCTGCCATAAGGCCGATCCTCCACTGACACGGCTGAAGTTGAGTCGGCGGACCCGAATCTTTGACGGAGAGGCGGGAGACCGTTTTCTGGGCATTCTGACCTCCATCGAAAATGAGCCCGACTGCGCTGCCGGGCCGTGCCATGTCCATGACCGGGATGAGGCGGTGCTGGGGGTCATCGACGTTGTGTTTTCACTGGCGGAAACCTACACAGATGTCGACCGGTTCGAAAGGGGAATTATCTTATTTGCCGTTGCCGTGTTTCTGCTCACTTCCGGAATGATCGCCTTCATCATGCAGAAGTTTTTGCGGGGCCCCATTCACCGACTCATTCAGGAAACCGATGAGATCGCCAAGGGCCGATACGACACGGTCATTCAGATGGATTCCGAGGATGAAATCGGGCAGCTGGCCCGGGCGGTGAACAAAATGTCCGAGGAGATTTCACATAATGAAGCGGAGTTCAAAAAACAGAAGGATGAATATCAAAACCTCTTTGAACATGTACCCTGCGAAATCACGGTTCAGGACCGGAATTTCCGGCTGCTTCGCTACAACAGCAACTTCGCCCGGAAATTCAATCCGAAACCCGGCGACTTCTGCTACCATGCATACAAAGGGTTGAATCATCAATGTGCCGATTGTCCGCTGGAAAAGACGTTTGTAGACGGCCGACCTCACTACGGAGAGGAGACCGGGACCAATAAGGCTGGGGAAATCGTCCACTGGATTCTGGTGACTGCGCCGATTCGAAACGCCCGAGGGGAGATCGAGGCGGCGATGGAGATGTCCATCGACATTACCAACACCCGTATTCTGGAGAACCAGCTCCATATTTCCGAGCAGAAATACCAGGCGATTTTCAACAATATTCCCAATTCGGTGTTTGTAATCGATTCGGAAAACCTGGAAATTCGAGACTGCAATCAGAGCGTGGAAGCCATGTACGGCTTTACCCGGGAAGAGCTGAACAAGAAAACCTTTATGACCCTCTTTTTGGAGGATGAACGCAGAAAATACTGCCCGGAAATCCGTGAAGCGCATGAGATCAACCAAGTCCGTCATCGGCGCAAGCAGGGGCAGCCGCTTTATGTCAACCTTCGAATTTCCCGCTCCGAATACGCCGGCCGGGCTGAACTGCTGGTAACCACCAGTGATATCACCAAGCGGCTGAAGGCGGAACAGCAGCTGATTCAGGCAAGCAAGATCGCCACCCTCGGGGAAATGGCCGCCGGGATCGCTCACGAGTTGAATCAGCCTCTGTCGGTGATCAAGACCGCCAGCAACTATTTTATCAAGAAGATCAATAAGAACGAACCGATCGATCCGGAAATTCAGAAAACACTGGCTACTGAAATCGACAGCTATGTCAACCGGGCCACCCGGATCATCAACCATATGCGGGAATTCGGTCGCAAATCGGATATGAAGCTGGTGAGCACTCAGCTCAATGACATGATTCAACGGGCCTTCGACATGTTCAGTCAGCAGTTGAAGGTGCGGGGAATCGAGGTGGTATGGGACCTGGATCACGATCTGCCGACGATTCTGGGTGATCCCGGCCGCTTGGAGCAGGTGTTCATCAATCTTCTGATCAATGCCCGAGATGCCATCGAGAACCGATGGGAGATCGGAGCGGACCGGAAAGCGGAAATTTTGGTACCGCCTGCCAAACAGATCCGCATCCGCTCGAGGCGGCAAAACGGCACCGTTCTGATCGAGGTGGAAGACACCGGCCCGGGTATTTCCGAAGACCTGATCGACAAGATTTTCGAACCCTTCTTCACCACCAAGGAGGTGGGAAAGGGGACCGGGCTGGGACTTTCCATCACCTACAATATCGTCAAGGACTGTCACGGCACCATTCATGCCCGGAACACCGGCGAAGGCGCCTGTTTCGTGCTTCGGTTTCCGGTCCACGAGGCCGCACCGGAAGAATGGCTCGAATACGGGGCCGCTTCGGAATCGCATTATGGATAAGGTACTGGTCAAATATTCCCAGCTGGGAGAAATCTTCGATTTTCTTTCGCTGGGGGTGCTGATTCTCTCCCCGGATCGGCGAATCGTCGCCATGAACGGGTCCGCCGAACTGCTCAGCGGCTACAAGGAAGCCGACCTGGTCGGAAAGTTCTGTTACGTCTATTTCAAGGATTATCTGTGCGGGGGCCGCTGCAAATACCTCGATTCCGGACTGGAAAACCGGAAAACCCTTGTGACCAATGTGGAGATTTTCGATGAAAACCGGGGGGATCGCTCCCTGACCAAGATCGAATCCCCGCTCTATGATGCCCGGAACTCCCTCATCGGCTGTATTGAAATATTTCAAGATCGGACCACCTTCGAAAAATTGATCAACCGCATTCGCTTCGAGGATATCAAACTCAAGCTCATTCTGGATAATCTTGATCTGGGCGTGTTTACGGTGGATCGCAGCAATCACATCTCCTTTTATAACAAAATGGCGGAAACCATCACCGGTTTTTCCCGGGACGAGGTGCTGGGCAAACCCTGTAAAATGGTCCTCCAGCCCGACTGGGTGGCGGGGCTGCTGAAAAAGCAAAAGACGATGCCGGATGAAATTGTTAAATACCGGCAGGAGGGCGAGGTTCATACTGCCAACGGTCAGCCCATTCCGGCGGGATGCCATTTCATGTCCATGAAAAACGAAGACGGCCGTTTCGTCGGCGGATTGATCACTTTCAATGACCTGTCGCTCCGGCACCAATTCGATCGTGCCATTAAAGAACGGTACACCTTTCATGACATGGTGGGCAAGGATCCGGCCATGCAGCGGCTTTTCGAAATCATACCGGTGATCGCCGCCAGCCGCGCGACTGTGCTGATCAACGGATCTACGGGCACCGGCAAAGACCTTCTGGCCCATATCATTCACAATGTCAGCCCCCGGGCGAAAAAACCTTTCGTAAAGGTAAATTGCGCCTCACTTCCCGATAATCTCCTGGAATCCGAAATGTTCGGATATAAAAAAGGGGCTTTTACCGGGGCCGAAAAAAACAAGACCGGCCGCTTCGAAGAGGCGGACGGCGGCACCATTTTTCTGGATGAAATCGGCGATCTTCCCCTTTCCTTGCAGGCCAAATTGCTGCGGGTCCTGGAAGACAAGGAGTTTTATCCCCTGGGGAGCGAACACACCACCAAAGTGGATGTGCGAATCATATCGGCCACCAACCAGAACCTGGAGCATCTGGTCCGTCAAAAACGGTTCCGGGAGGATCTGTTCTTTCGAATCAAGGTGCTGCAACTGGAAATTCCTCCGCTTCGGGATCGAAAAACGGACCTCCCGCCGCTGATCTACCACATCCTCAAGCGGCTCTGCGTGGACAACGACACCCCGACGCCCGAGGTGTCCAAAGATGCCATGGAGATCCTGCTCAACCATTCCTATCCCGGCAATGTCCGGGAGCTGGAAAATATTTTGGAGCATTGTCTGATTCTCTGCCAGGGAGAGGCGATTGAAAAAAGGCATTTTCCGGTCTCGGTACTCAAAAGCATGGATTGGAATCATACCCGGGATGAAAGCGAGCCAAAAGAAGAGGATGCCGGGGATGAAAAGGCGGTCATCATCAACACCCTGCGAAAATTCAATTTCAATAAGACCAGGACCGCCCGGGCATTGAATATGGACCGAACCACCCTGTGGAGAAAGATGAAAAAATACAGGATCGAGGAGGAGGCGGACTGACCCCTGTGCGGGGTGCCGTGCTTTCTCCTTCAGGGGGAAGAATGATGAAAGAAAGAATTTTGCTGGTCGACGATGAGCCCGGAATTCGAAAGGTGCTTCGGATCTCCTTGGAGGAGATGGGATACGAGGTGGATACTGCGGAAGACGGCATCGAGGCCTTGCGGATCTTTCGGGAAAAAGGCTCCCCGATCGTGCTCACCGATATTAAAATGCCCGGGATGGACGGCATCGACGTGCTGAAACGGATCAAGCACGAAAACCCCGAGACCGAGGTCATCGTCATCACCGGCCACGGCGATATGGACATAGCCATTCGCAGCCTCAAGCATGAGGCGAATGATTTCCTCACCAAACCGGTGGATGATGCCGAACTGGAAAACGCCCTGAGAAAATCGGTGAACAATATCCGGCTGCGTCATAAACTGCGGGAATATACCGAACATCTGGAAAGCCTGGTTCAGCAAAAAACCGAACGTCTCGACACTCTGCTCGAATCCCGGGGAGAGGCCGGCTCCGGGACCCTTTACCGGCATTTCTTTGATGAAATTCCCGGGTATGCGGCGGTCCTTGACCGGGATCTGAAGATCACGGCGGCCAACCGGCAATTCAAGGCGGATTTCGACTGGACCGGGGCGGGCGATGGATACTGTTATCGGATACTGAAAAAACAGGATGAAGAATGTTCCGACTGTCCGGCCCGAAACACCCTGGAAACCGGAGAATATCGACAGTTTGAAACCGAATATCTCGATCTGCGGGGAGACAAGCGCAAGGTGATGGCCTGGACCAGCCCCATTCAAAATGAGGCCGGCCGAACCGAACGGGTCATGGTGATGTCCACCGATGTCACGCGGATTCTCGACCTTAAAGACCACCTTTCATCCCTCGGCCTCATGGTCGGTTCGGTCTCCCACGGCATCAAGGGACTGCTGACCGGTCTGGATGCGGGGGTATACCTGCTGGATACAGGGGTCTCCAAAGGCGACACCGAGCGGGTTTCGGAGGGGCTGGAAACGGTGAAGCTTCTGTCCGGAAAAATTAAAAATATGGTGCTGGATATTCTCTATTACGCCAAAGAGCGGGAGTTGAATATCGAACCGGTGGATGTGGGTCAATTTTGCGAGGAGATCATTCAGCTCATCAGGCCCAAAATCCCCCGGGACGGCATTGTACTCGAACCGGATATCCAGTTCGAACTCAAAAATGAACGCTATCCCTTGGATGCCGAACAGCTTCAGACCGCCCTGGTCAATATTCTGGAGAACGCGGTACATGCCTGCACGGAGGATCTTTCCAAAACGGACCATACCATCCGATTTCGGGTGCGGCGATCGGCGGAGGGGTTGGTGTTTGAGATTGAAGACGACGGCACCGGCATGGATGCCGGCACCCGTGAGAAAATATTTACGCTCTTTTTTTCCTCCAAATCCACCCAAGGCACCGGCATCGGTCTGTTTGTCACACAAAACATCATACGACAGCACGGGGGTGAAATTCAGGTTACCTCCGAACTCGGCCGGGGAACCCGGTTTTCGGTGATGATTCCCGACCGTTCCCCCGATTCCGAAGCTCGGCCGAATCGATCACCCGATCGCGAGCCTGTTTAGGAGGTGGACCATGGGCAAAAAAATAATCATTGTCGAGGACGATCCGTGTGTGGTCAAATATCTGGAAACCCTTTTTTATGAAAACGGATATCGAGTGGTGGCGGCACGAAACGGATTCAACCAAGAAACCGAGATCCAAAGGAGGACTTCCATGAGCAAAAAAATCCTGGTGGTGGATGATGATCCCAATATTGTGAAATACCTGGAGACACTGTTCACAGATGCCGGATACCAGGTGGTGACCGCCAAAAACGGGAACCAGGCGTATGAGGTGTTTGAAAAGGAACGGCCCGATCTGATCTCTCTGGATCTGGACATGCCCGAACAGTGGGGGCCCCGGTTTTACCGGCAGCTTCGTAAAAATCCCGAATACAAGGACACTCCGGTCATCGTGGTCAGCGGACTGTCCGGTATCGACCATGCGGTCAAGGATGCGGTGGCCAATATCAAAAAGCCCTTTGATCGGGATGAGTTGTTGAAAGTGGTCAAGGAGACCATCGGGTGAAATAACCGGTGAAAATTCAAATCCTGCCCCTTTTGAAAGGCGCCCGACAGGCCGAAGGCATCGCCGTGATCATCGATGTCTTCCGGGCTTTTTCAGTGGCGCCTTACCTCTTCGGGAACCATGCCCGCCGGATCATTCCGGTGGGGGATACGAAAACCGCCTATGACCTGAAAAAATCCCATCCCGAATATGTGCTCATCGGTGAGCGCGGGGGAAAGAAACTGCGGGGTTTCGATTACGGCAACTCCCCCGCCGAGATCGAGCATGTCGATTTTCGCGGCAAAACCCTTATCCATGCCACCAGCGCCGGCACACCTGGGCTGGTGCATGCCGCCGGCGCAGAGACGGTCATGACCGGGAGTTTCGTCAATGCCGATGCGGTGGCCCGATATATTCTAAGCAGGAGGCCGGAGGAAGTGACCCTGGTTCCCATGGGCAGCGGCGGGACGGCGCGGTCGGAGGAGGATGATCTTTGTGCAGAATACCTGAAAAGCGCTCTGCAAGGGGAGACCCCACCTGATTTCATGGCGATTCGAAAGCGTTTAAAAGCGTGCGCCGCCGCTCAAAAATTTTTCGATCCATCCGCGGAGTGGGCTCCGGAGGGGGATTTCGATCTTTGCCTTCATCTGAACCGTTTTGATTTCGTGCTGTGCGCCCGACAGGTTTCCGACCGTCCCATGGCCCTGACCCGAGTCGAGGTTCCCCGGCCGTAGGCTGCCGATCGGCCCCCCCCTCCGCCGCCGGTTGCTTTTTTTTCAATCCGTTTCGTATGTTGCATCCATGGTTATGTTGACCCTATCTCTGGAGGAGGAAACCGTTCCCCATGGATGTCATCGTCTTTCTTATCGCCGGATTTTTCGGCATCAAAATTCTTCTGCCGGGGATCATCGGACCGATCCTGGTCCACTCCCGTCAGAAGCAGCCCGTCCAACCGGAGTTCAAGTCCTTCGATCCATTGGAGCTGGATCCGGATATCGCCGATTTTTTTACCCGTTCCGTATCGGCGATTCAGGAAGAGGGTTTTGAATTTCTGGGATATACCTCCTGGTCGATTCAGGAGAGCCAGCGCATGTACTTCGGCCTTTTAATCCACCGTGAGGCGGGGGATATGGGCATGGTGGTCTACATCACCTCCGGCCATGACAGACATCCGGTCGAGACCCGGTATGTGGAATTCATGGCCGAATATACCGTCGCCAGAGAAATCACTACCAACAACAGCACCCAGATCGAGGTCTTCAAAAAACTGCCCGAGCGGATGGTGTTCCGGTTTCCCCACATCCTCTCTCCGCACCAGCTGTATCTGCTCCATCGCCGACTCAAGGCGGCCTATGCCGCAGGCTGGGCCCCGCTGCCCCCTCCCCACGGCCGGGAGATTCGGACGGTCCATGATTCCATCGCAAAAGAATACGAAAAGCAGGTCCGAGCCGGATATTTTTATCTTGACCGGGGCGAAGGGGTGTACCGCCCGACCTGGAAGGGGGCTTTGCTGATGACCTGGAAGCTGATCTGGCCCTTCACCGTGTTTCAGAACATCCTGGTCCGGCGGCGGGCCAATCGGCTCATCAATGACCTTATGGGTGAGAAGGAATAAGGCGGGCTGCCGGCCACCGGCTTTCTTTCCCTGTTTCATCCGCCCAGCGGAAGGGTTTTTTCCGACAGTCGAATGGACATCTTCTCCAGTTCCGCCAGCACCGGTATATAGATTTCCGGATGGACCGGCCGGCGGACCCCGGTCAAATTCAGCTTCTCTTCCACCAGCAGCCGGGTGGCCACCGCGGCGGGCAGCCCCACGGTGCGGGCCATGGCGCTGTCTCCGTCGGGAATCCCTCGTTCAATCAATGTGGAGGTCATCTTTTCCATGCGTTCGTCGGCATATCGGGCCGTGAACTCATGATGCTGCAACACGCTGTCCAGCTCGCCCTTGTCGTATTTCAATTTCGTCTCCAGGATATGATCGAACATCTCAAACACCGAGGCCTCTTTTAAATCCAGCGGATAGTCGTTCAGAAGACCCAGCCATTCCAGCTTCTTTATCAGGACGCTGTATTCAGGAATTCCTAAATAATCGGCCAACTCTTTCGGCAGGTCGTTTCCGGTGCTGCCGATCAATCGGGCCATCACTTCCCGAGGAGTGAATCTTTTGAAATCGAAAATTCGCTCCCGGTCGAGCAGCCCCAGTCGTTTGAACTGGTGCCAGGCTTCGCAGTGGCCGATGTTTCTGAGGGTTCCCCGATACATGCTTCGGGCCTCGGGTATGCCGTAGATCTCAAGGTAGGGCAGGGCGTCCCGATTGACATACGCTTCGTAAACCCCGGCCCCCGGTATTTTCACGAACCAGTAGTGGGCAAAAAGCTCCGGGCCGGGGATTTCGATGACGCCGCCTTCCTCGAGATACCGGCCGTCGTTTCCGGCAGCCAAAAGGACTCCGGTGGGACTCCAGGAAAATTTATACCCCAGGGGGTTGGTGTTGTGCTCCGGAGCCGGCAGGCCGCCGCAGTAGGAGTAGAAGCTTTCGACGGCGCCGCCGTTGTGTCGGATCCCGTCCATGACCCGCATGGCGGCCATATGGTCGATGCCCGGGTCCAGGCCGATTTCATTCAGAAACAGCAGCCCCTTTGCGCGGGCAGCTGAATCCAGGGCTTCCATTTCCGGTTTGACATAGGAGGTCGTCACCAGGTGCTTTCCGTGGTCGAGGCACAGCCGGGCCACTTCGAGATGGTGGACCCAGGGCAAAAGACTGATGACCACGTCCGATCGCGTAACGTTACTCTCCAGGGCGGATATATCCTCCACCTCCAATCGAAGTGCTTTCCCTCGGGGGTGACCGCCGATCAAATTTTCCGCTTTGATGAGGGTGCGACTGGCAACGGTGACTTCAATCGCTTCCTGTTCCAGTAAATAAGCGACCAGGGGCCGGGCCACGAACCCCGCTCCCAATACCAGTATCTGTTTCACAAGAAGGCCTCCTTACACCCGACGGCCCTTGCTCACAGGTCAAAGGATTCATCCTTTTCAAATGAAGGGCCGTCTGGTAATATGGGTTATATTTCTAAGCTCAAAACAAAAGTCCTCACTATATAGTTTTCGATTTGTATTTGGCAATGGTTAAATTCTTATTCAGTAATTCATAAGGAGGGGTATGGAATCGACGATTTTGAAGCAGCTGGATATAGCGGATATGGAATCGGGTGCCGGAACCGGCTCCGGGCGGGCGGCAAACGGCCCCGTACTGGCGTGCATATCCCCGGTGGACGGCCGAAAACTGGGGGATATCCGGTGTGCCGATCGAAACGATTACGAACAGGTGATGATTCAAGCCGAAGCGGCCTTTCTGGAGTGGCGCGGGGTCCCGGCCCCGAAGCGAGGGGAGATCGTTCGCCGGCT
>JBEPWQ010000074.1:0-15058 GCA_041642315.1 Desulfobacteraceae bacterium
GTCAGTTCTTTTGCCGTCAACGGGACCAAAAACCCTTCAGGGCTCAGTTTTTCAGACGGGAATGCCAGGGAATCGGCTCTCGGGGATGTGTGACGCATAAAGGCGATTTTCATCAGCTCCTTTTTGTCCAGTCCCTCGGGATCAAACAGAACAGATCCCCCGTCGATGATCAGGCATATCTTTCCTTTATAGCACTGAATCTGGTTTGCGCCGAGATCGCCGTCCGGACCGCCGGTCATCATGAGATGGAGGCTTTCTTCTTCTGCATTATAATGAGAAATAAGGGTTCTGAAGGATCCCATCACGCCCGTCGTGGTCATGCCGCTCTTTTCAATTCGGCTGCCGATTTGGTTATACAGTTCATCCATATCGGAGGCAACCACTACCGGTTCCCCGTTGATCTGAAGCTCTGTTCCGGAGCTGCCCCTGTCGAACAGACCAAAGGCATCCCCATTGCGGAACAAGCCGTAGGTGTCGTGGGGAATACCGAAACTTTTTCCGGTGGTGACGGTACGCCAAAATTTGTATCCTCTCTCTTTGGCTCGGTATGCAACGGCGTCCATAAAAGGGGCCGTGCCTTCGTCCGGTCCGAAAAATATCATCTCGGGCTTTTTATAATAATCAACGATATTTCCATGACCCAGCATCAGGTCCATAATTCCTTCGGTATAATCAAACAGCGCATCCGGGCCGTATTTCCCGGCATAATGGGCATGGGGCACGACAACCCCTTTGGAACCGCTTTCACAGATATCTTTATGCTTCAGCCTCTGGGCTCTGGGGCCCAGCGCATAGTTGAGCAAGACGGCATTGTCGAGTTCCGCCGCATGGTTGGAGGGCGTCACGCGAAGGAGTCTCAGCCCGCCTCTGGCAATGTCTCCGGCCCTCATGTGGGTGCCGCACGCATAGTGGCCGTTAACAAAAAAGATGCCGTATACAAAGCGGTTGAAGACCAGAGCGTCGAGGACCCTGTCATCAAAACGGAATGCAAAGGAGCGTTTTTCCGGCACATAAAAATTGGTCTTCAATGTACAGGAAACCAGCCGAAACATGAATTTAAAGATATCGTATGCGATTTTGTCGTCCATGAAACGGCCGGAGATGAGTCTTTCAAATGCGTTCTCCTTTTCCATGATGCTTTCAATGGACTTCCGCTGGGTTGCGGACGGATTGAATCGATTGTCGAACAGATCAAAGAGATACCGGATCAGATCCGGATGTTTTATTGCCGTTTCCATAATGATCTTTTGGATGTAGATCGATTTGTTGGAGGTGTGGACCCTTGCGGCAAAGGAATCTTTATAATCCTCACCGGCGAGGCTTCCCATGATTTCCCGATCCGTTTTATTCTCACTTTCGCTGTATATGAACATATGAACAAAATCGACCGCATTTCCGGCAAACAGCATTTCTTTGAAGCTCAATTTTCCCTCTATATAGAGTTCAGTAATCTCACTCACATGAAATGCCAGGTAGGCTCTCAAATCTCTGACCAGGAGTGCTTCCTTTTCCATGGAGAGTTCTTCGTTCGCGTACAGGGAGCAAATGGAGGAGGGGACGGATGTTTTTCCCCGGTAGGGTTCCCAGTAGGCCCGCCGAAGGATCAGACCGTGATCCTCGAACAGTTTTCTGAGCACCGGCAGTTGCGGAACGGGAAAGTCGCTGTTGAACATCAGACGAGTCTCCCCGGAATCCGGAAGGATATAGGATTCAATGAGAGGGATGACCGACTTATCAGAGGCTTTCAGGAAAATTTCATAGCGCCGGCGGGTCGGTTCCGGGGTAGCCTTGTAATCCCCCGCCAGGTTAAAGAGAAACCTCGATTTTTTAAATTGTTCTTCCGTATAATCTTTCACCGTCTCCGGCCGGATCACGTACGTATAATAGTGGCTGCGGGGATTAAAATAGTACTCACGCCGATGCCCCGACATCAGCCCGGCAAGAATATTTTCCATTTTGTCCCGCGTCTCCTCGGTGGCGATTCGGACCCGCTGAACATCATTGAGATGTTCCGCATTGAAATCGATATCCGCCACAAGCCCGTGCAGGATGATTTGGCCTTCTTTGAAGCGCATGCCGGAGGCGATGGACGCGAGAATATGCTTCAGAGAATCTTTTCTGATGTTTTCGAAAAAATAGCTCGGCAGGCCCAGATCATCCAGAAGAATCCCCGCGGCCATATTGATGCAGGCGGCGGTCACCAGCCCCTCCGACGCTAGATCGATCACCGCTTCGTACAGAATCCGTGTATCCAGATTCAGATTCCGGGCCTTGCTGATGATGTCGCCCGCCTTCGATATTCCTGGAAGATCTTTATCGGTGATGTCCATAGCACCTCCTGAATCGCATTTTTTTTATCGAAATGAAAAACCCCTCTCAGGAATTCCTTGGACGCCCCTCCAAAAGATCCTGGAACTGATCGGATATTTCATTCCCCTCCACCAGATTGGCCAGCAGGCGGCTTCCCACGGCGGCCGGGGCGAAGACCATGTCGGCCCGGGCCAGTTTCAAAAGATGCATTTTGCCGGCGGCGCTGGCTACCGCCAACACCTGAACCTCTTCATTCAGGTCCTTTGCCACCAGCGAAATGAAGGCGTTTTTACCGTCATCATCCATGGCGGCGATGACCATGCGGGCTTTTTCGATGCCGGCCTCTTTCAGCACTTCCGGGTCATTGCTGTCGCCGTGGACCGCAGGGTGCTCTTCTAAAAAGGGTTTCCCGTCATGATCAATCACTTGCATGAAGGGGATGTTGCGGTCGGCCAGTTCCTGGGCCGTATTTTGAGCGATCAATCCCTTGCCGACGAGAATGACGTGATTTTTCGGTTTCATGTGCCTCACCGCGGGGTTCAGAATGCGGGCCAGTTCTCCTGAGATCGCCGGCCCGATGGTTGACATGATGACGGTGGCAAAAATACTCAGTCCCACAATAATCAATGATATCACGAAAAAACGACTTTCCATGGAGGTAGGGGTGATATCACCATAGCCGACCGTAGAGAGGGTAATGACTGTAAAATAGAGGCCGGAAACCAGATCGGATACTTCGGGATCGAAGCCCCTGCCCAGTCGGTAGGCCCCGAACGAGCCGTAAGAGAGCACGGCTACAATACTGGTGAGGGAGATCAGGTAATTGGAGAGAATGGTTCGACGGGTAAAGTTTTTCTGAAAAACAAAAAGTGCGATCAGCACCAGGCTTGGAAAGATCAGACTGACCCCCCAGCGCTTCAGACTGATATTGAGGCCGATGGTGATCAGCAGGCTCAAGACCGCAAACGACCAAGCGGTTCGATACCGCCGCAGAAGACCGATGCCGGTCAGCATCAGCAGTGATCCCATTATAATCTGGGTATTGCTGCCGAGAATCGCCCAGGAGCGTGCGATTTCCGAAATGTCCTTGGCCTGCTCCGTCGGAATCTCGTATCGAAAACCGCTGATGATATTGAGCAGTCCGCTAAGAAGCAAAAATCCGGCCAGAGGCCAGGTCGGCCAGAAAGCGGTCACCTTCTGATAGGAGCGGTTCAGCCAGACGGGAACGGAGAACGAAGGCAAAAAAAATCCTTTCTATTGCATCATTCCATCGATCATTCAGCATTTCACCGGAAACACGGAATAAAAGCGAAATTCGGCCATGATTACCATTTCGGCCACCCTTTCTACCATTCAGGTTTGGCCGAAACGACGATCAATGCCCGAAATTCAGCTTGGAGCGGGTTCGCCTCTATTTCTGTTCATCATCTTATCATAAGCACTCGAGTCCGTTCTGCCAATAGGCGGAAGTCTTGGTATTGAAATTTCGATTGGTAAATCTTACCTTTGTACCAATTCGCCATTCGAACGGATACCACTGTGGAGAAATGCTTGTATGATTATTGAAATGCACTGCCATTCTTCGGAATATTCCGGATGCAGCCATGTGACCGCTGTTGATCTGGTTCGAAGGACGTTTGAATTGGGACTTCAGGGAATCGCCCTGACCGACCACCACCACCTATGGTCCGATGCGGCGCTTGAAGAAATTCGAGAAAAGGCGGGGGTTCAGGAATTTTTTCTGGTGCTCTCAGGCCAGGAAACCACCACAAAAGATTTCGGAGACGTACTGGTTTTCGGCGCCGACCGGACCCTGCCCAAATACACCCCGCTGGCCGAGATTCGAGAATCTTTTCCTCACGCAGCCATCGTATGGGCCCATCCTTACCGGCACGGTCATACGCCCGATGCGGGAAAACTTCTTCACCCCCTGATCGATGCGGTGGAGATCTTCAGTTCCAACCAGTCCATTTCAGAAAGCAATCGGGCTCTGGAAGACTGGCACCGCCATAAGTTCACCGCCATCGGCGGCACCGATACCCATGGACTCAGCTATGCCGGCACCTACCCGACCCTATTTGATCATCCGGTCACCGACATAACCGCTCTGGCCGAAGAGATCCGGGCCGGCCGGTGTCGGCCTTATTTTCGGGAGATTCCGAGGCTCGGCACCAGCCATACCCGGGTTCGGGAACTCCGGATCGGCCCCAATACCGGGGACGGCGGCCGGGAAGAGCTGATCGTTAAGAACTATGAAACCCATAAGGAGTGGCGGGATGCCAAACGGACTTTTCACATCCTGAACACCCTGATCGACCACGGGTTCGATGGGGGGGAATTTCGAGTGGCCAAACCGCTGGATGAGGATCCGGAAAACCGGGTTTTGATCGAACAGTCGGTAAAGGGAGAAACTCTTTTCGATCGGATTTGCAAGGCGGAACCGAAAACCGCTCGGAGATACCTTCAGTTGGCCGGCCGATGGCTGGCCGCTTATCATAATTTAGAGCTCGCTTTGACCCCGGCCGAAGAGTTTCTGGAAATTGAGCCTCAACGGCTCAACTGGTATATAAAAGATATATTTCTTAATGAACACAAGAACCGGCACCGGATTCGAGAAATCCTCGAGGCGGTGCTGAACAACGAGCGCTTTCTTTATCAGGACAGGCCTGAACGGGTGATGCAGGGCCACGGTGATTTCCATCCCAAGAACATTTTCATCGGACGGGACGACCCGCAGGATCCGGACTCCGTTTTCGCGGCCGTAATCGATTTCGACAGTTCCTTTCAACTGCCTCGGGCTTTTGACGTGGGAACCTTCATTGCCCAGTACAGGAACCAGTTTTTTCAGAAACCGGCCATTCTTCAAAAGGTGCCTGAGGACATCTTTCTGGAGGCCTATATGGATGCCGCCGATGAACTGGATGATGATTTCGGGGACCAGGTGGAACTGTTTCGGGCGCGGACCTGCCTCAGCATTCTTTATTATCTGTACAAGGTGGGGATGGGCGAGAGTGAAAACTTCTGGAAAGTGCAGGTGGAAGCGGAGCACAGTATCCACCATATCGCCGTCCATAAGGATTAAACGCCGCCCAAAACCGGACGGCGCCGCCCCCAATCGATTGAAAGAGTGAATACATCAGGAGAGGCAATCCCCATGAAATTTTTAGCGAGAGGACTTACGTTGATCAGCCGAATGGTGCTGCGGGTGCGTTACCATCTCAAGGCCGCCTCCGGGCTGTTGAACCGGGTGGATATCCTTCCCTTCAAAGGATACGGATCCGTTTCCATTTACACCGTCAAGGGCCGGGTGGTGGAGCACAAACCGATTCGGCCTGTTTCGGAAACCGACACCTTCTGGAAAAACCTCTGGAACATGTACATGCGTCTCACCCGAATGCCGATTCCCGGCACAAAGGTGGCTTGCAGCATAGGGGGGCGGCGGGTCGAGACCCGCACCGACGAAGAGGGGTTTTTCAAATTCCGCTTCGCCCCCAAGGAGCCTCCGACCGGCGGGTATTGGCAAAACGGCTTCCTGGAACTGCGCTCCTCCCGTTTTCTGGACAAGGGCCGGCGGTTTCCCGCCCAGGTGCTGGTTCCCCCTATGAACGCCCGCCACGTGGTCGTCAGCGATATCGATGATACGGTGGTGCCCACGGAGGCCACCAATTTTTTCCGCATGATGCAATCGCTGTTTCTCAAAAACGCCCGGACCCGCCTGCCTTTTCCCGGGGTGGCCGCGTTTTATCGGGCGCTCCATGAGGGCAGGGACGGGGAGCCGTTGAATCCGATCCTCTACGTATCTCGGGGTCCCTGGAACCTGTATGACGTACTCTCCGAATTTTTCAACCTTCACGGCATTCCCATCGGCCCGGTGATTTATCTGCGCGACTGGGGATTTTCCCGGGAGGGGTTGAAGCCCGCCTCCGCCCGAGGCCATAAATTTCATCTGATTTCGAATATGCTCGAGGCGTATCGCCGGTTGCCCTTTATTCTGATCGGCGACAGCGGTCAGAAAGATCCGGAAATCTATTCCGAAGTGGTTCGTGCCCACCCCGGACGGATTAAATGCGTCTATATCCGGCGGGTGGACGGCTCCATTTTGAGGGACCGGGCCATCGCCGGCCTTGCCGAGCAGATCGAGGCCGACGGCAGCATGCTGGTGCTGGAGGAAGACACCATGGAGATGGCGCGACATGCCGCGGAGCAGGGCTGGATCGAACCGGTGGGGATGGAGGATGTGGCAGGCGAGAAGGTAACCGCAGAGGAACCCCCGCCGCTGGCGGAAACAGCGAAGAAAAACCTAGTACAAGGCTGAACCCCGCATCCGAAATAACAAAACATAAGGGGCTCAGACGATTTCGGTCAGCACATCCCGAACATGCATTCTCGTTTTTCGGACTTATTCCACCTTCTGAAGGCGGGCCATGCATCTTTCCGCACACGCGCGGCACTGAGCCAGTTCCGGTTTTTGCTTGGAATAAAAATTGATGAAGGCTTCAATCCAGTCCGGCCCCGTTCTGGGGCATTCATGGATATATTCGATGAACTTCACCATTCGATCCACCACCGCCTTGTCGACCGCATGCTCCATGCGGCAGGCATTGGACTCGGCTCTTTCGGGACTCAGAAGCAGCACCCCTTCCAGAAAATCCCGAATTACCGAATGGCGCCGGGTAATCTCGTCGGCCATCTTTTTGCCTTGCGGCGTGAGGGTGATGAAGCTGTAAGGTTCGTAGTGGATAAGCCCTTTCTCCCCGAGGCCTTTCAGCGCCCCCGATACAGACCCCCTAAGCACCCCCAACCGTTCGGCGATGTCCTTGACCCGGGCGACCTTGTTTTCTTTCTCCAGCGCCAGAATCGCTTCCAGGTAGTCTTCCTGGCTTTCGGACAGCGCGGTTTCCCTTGCGCTCATGGCGCACCTCCTCCTTTTGCATTTTCATTTTGATCTATCCCGCCTATAGTACCTATCCTGACATTAACTGTCAAACTAAACTAAATGTAACCAACCTCACTTTTCCGTTGACTTCATTAAAAGTTTGGTATACCAAACACATTCAGCGAATAAAAATACCTTTTGCCGAAAGGAGAAGAAATCATGCCGCGCATCAACATGCGACAGATGAAAGACAACCAGAGCGGAACCATCGCCGCCGTGAAAGCGGGCGGCGAACTGGGCCGGCGGATCCGGGACATGGGCCTGGTGCCGGGAACCGATATCAAAATTCAGGGGCGGGCGCCCCTGTACGATCCCGTGGCCCTGCGAACCCGCGGATTTACCCTGACCCTCCGAAACCGGGAGGCGGATCATATCGAAGTGGAGGTGGCATAACATGGAAGCGACTCTGGCACTGGCCGGCAACCCCAATTCCGGAAAGACCACTTTATTCAACGAACTGACCGGCGCGCGCCAGCATGTCGGCAATTACCCCGGCGTTACAGTGGAGCGGCGTGAAGGTCTCCACGCATACAACGGGCATTCTTTTCATGTGGTCGATCTTCCCGGCACCTACTCTCTGACCGCCTATTCCCAGGAAGAGATCGTGGCCCGGGACTTTCTGGTCAACGGGGGAACCGCCACCGTGGTCAACATCGTGGACGCCGCCAATCTGGAACGGAACCTCTATCTTTCTCTCCAGCTTCTGGAGCTCGGCCTGCCGGTCTGCATCGCCTTGAATATGATCGATGTGGCGGAAAAGCGAGGCATGATCATCGATACCCGAAGGCTGTCCGAACTGTTGCGGGTACCGGTGGTTGCAACCATCGCGCGCACCGGCATGGGAAAAACCGATTTGATGGCGGTGGCGGCCGAGATGGCCGAAACGGCGGTGTACAATGAACCGCTTCGAATCTCTTACGGCGAGGATCTGGAGATCGCCCTGACCGAAATGGAAGCCGAGATCGCCGCGGCCGATTTTCTCACCGACACCTATCCGCCCCGCTGGATCGCCGTCAAATACATGGAAAACGACCTGCAGATCCTGGAGCGGGGGCATGCGGCGGACCCGGCGCTTTCCGATCGCCTGAAAGCACGGGTCCGGCAGGTAGCCGATCACCTCAAATCGACCCTGGATACCTATCCGGAAGCGCTGATCGCCGACGGTCGCTACGGCTATATCCATTCCATTTTGAAGCAGGGCGTGGTCACCCATACCCATTCCCAGGACCGCCTTTACCTCACCGACCGGATCGACCAGGTGCTCCTCAACCGGTTCTTCGGGCCCATCATCATGCTGACGGTGATGCTGGGGCTCTATCATTTTACTTTCACCTACAGTGAAGTGCCGGTGGGCTGGTTTGAAAGTCTGTTCGGATGGCTGGCCGGATGGACCGACGCGGCCCTGCCGGACGGCCTGCTCAAGTCTCTGCTGGTCTCAGGGATTATTGAAGGGGTCGGCGGGGTACTTGGGTTCGTGCCGCTGATTCTTTTTATGTTTCTGGGCATCGCGATTCTGGAGGACTCCGGCTATCTGGCCCGGGTCGCCTTCATGCTCGATCGGGTGTTTTCCACCTTCGGTCTTCACGGGGCATCGGTGATGCCCTTCATCATCTCCGGCGGTATCGCCGGCGGATGCGCCGTGCCGGGAGTCATGGCGGCCCGGACCCTCAAATCGCCCCGGGAGCGGCTGGCCACGCTGTTGACCGTTCCCTTCATGAACTGCGGCGCCAAACTGCCGGTGCTGGCCCTGCTCATCGGGGCGTTCTTCGCACATAACGAGGCGTGGTTGATGTTCGGGTTTACCATCCTTTCCTGGGCCGGTGCGCTCCTGGTGGCCAAGCTGCTGCGATCCACGGTTCTCAAGGGTGAGGCCACTCCATTCGTGATGGAGCTGCCGCCCTACCGGCTGCCCACCTTCAAAGGGCTGGCCATCCACACCTTCGAGCGGGTCTGGCAGTATGTCAAAAAAGCGGGAACGGTGATCCTGGGGATTTCAGTCCTTCTGTGGGCGATGATGACTTTTCCGGGCCTGCCGGATTCCGAAAAAGCCGAATTGGAGGCGCGGCGGACCGCGATTCTGGAATCCGCACCGCCGGATGCAGTCGAAGCCGTTGCCGACGGAAACACTGCAGCACTTTCGGAGCCGGCGATAAGGCTTAAGGAACGCCTTGAGGCGCTGAATGCCGCCCGGGCCGAAGCCCGCCTGCGCCATTCCATCGCAGGCCGAATCGGTACGGCCCTGGAAGGCGTCAGTCAGTGGGCCGGGTTCAACTGGCGGGTCAACATCGCCCTGGTGGGCGGTTTCGCCGCCAAGGAGGTGGTGGTTTCCACTCTCGGTACCGCCTATTCACTGGGAGAGACCGATCCGGAAGAGCGGGAGGCGCTTTCCGACACCCTGATCGATGCGCCCGAATGGTCACCCCTGGTGGCGATCAGCGTCATCGTCTTCATCATGTTCTATGCGCCCTGCTTCGTCTCGGTGGTCTGCATCGCGCGGGAGGCGGGCTCGTGGAAATGGGGGCTGTTTTCCATGGTATTCAATACCGTTTTTGCCTTTTCACTGGCGGTGCTGGTGTATCAGGTCGGTTCACTTGTAGGAGGATAATCCGATGATTCAAAACATGATCGTAGCCGTCATTGTCGTCATCGCGGCGGTCTACATACTCAGTCGTACGCTGAAAAGTTTCAAAGGGGGAGGGTGCGGATGCGCCGGAGGATGTGGTGAGGGAAAGAATTGCTGCGAAACGCCGAATCTGATGGACGACACATAGGAGCTGCGCGAGCATGGGCAGCTATCAAAAGGTCATTCCACCCAATGGGTGGCCCTGCTCTACTGAGGTATGCAGGGGCTCAGAATAGCTGTTTTCCCCAGTCCACTGAAACGGCGTATTCCATGCAGCGTTCAAATATCGAATAGTCGAAGGCCGGACAGCGGATGTCGGTTCCCTTCAGCAGGGCCGCGGTTTTCCGAGTGCTGAATCGCCGTGTATCCTGCATGTAAGGCCGATAGGCTTCGGTATAGGACTGAAACAGGATTTCCAGGCCGTTGCGTGGGGTACTTGAGAATTCCTCCGGGGATGCGGCTTCCAACCCGGAGATGTTGAGAAAACGTCGGGAGTACGTGATGACCCGGACCAGCGGTATCGGTGATGCTCCGGAGATGTGAAAAATATCCCCCTTCAGTTCATTCATCATCAGATGGATAAACACCCGAGTGAAATAGTTCACCGGCAGCAGGTGCAGTCCGCCGTCTCGATCCGCATCCTCGATTCGAATGGGAAGGTGGATTCGGCCGTTCGGACCTGCTTTCACCCCCATGGCGGCCGCTTTTCCGCCGCCGTTTGACAGATCCTCCGCGTAGAGATTGCGAAGGAAATGGGCTACCTTGATCGGATAATAGAGTGCGTTGAACCGGATGGATCGACCGGTTTCCGCATCCCCGTACACGATTGCGGGACGATAGATATTGAGGCGTATGCCGGCCTTTTTGCATCGCTGAACTGCCAGCCGCTCTCCATGGTGTTTGGTTTCCTCATAGACATTGTAAAAATCGGCGGTATCCGTCAGGTCTTCAAAGCAGACCCCGGACCGCTTTCCGGCCGCATAGGCGGTGCTCAGGTGATGAAAAAAATCGCATTCCCCCGATTCCGCAAGGCCGAGCACATGTGCTAGACCGGTCAGATTGACCAGTTCCGATTCGCTCCGCCGGCGACTGGAAAACCGGGTCTCGGCCGCGCAGTGGATGATTTCATGGATGCCGCTTTGCAGCCGCCGGAAACCTTCTTCCGCAAGTCCGAGATCGGGTTGATCCAGAAATCCCTCCAGCACCGCCAATCGGGTGCGCCGGCCGGCTTCCAGGCCGAACCAGTCGAGCAGCCGGTCCATTCTGTCAGACCCGCTCAGATTCCCCTTGGGGCGGCAGAGGGCGACCACCTCGTGGCCCTGCCGGAGGAGTTCCGCCAGTATATGGCTCCCCAGAAAACCGGTGGCGCCGGTGACCAGAAATCGGGTTTCCCGGCGCTGGCGTCTGTTTTGAATATGGAAAGGTGAGGATCTCATATCAGCCGGGGATCAGGTGTAGAGAAATCCTTCCTTTCGGCTTCTCCAGTCCGGGGCGGCAGACTCCGGTGCCCAGGTAATCGATTTTGCACATGGCGTAATGGCGGCACCGGGCAGCGGTCCGCACCGCTTCCGCATCTGTCTTCAGGTCCATCTCAGGATTCCTTCATCGCCTCGAAACCGGCGACGATGTCCAGAAGTTCCTCGGTAATGGACATTTGGCGCTGCTGATTGTACTGGTTGTTGAGCTCCGCCAGCCGTTCGCCGATGTTCTTTTCCGCGCCCTGCATGGAGGCCAGACGGCTGGCGTTTTCGCTGGCCAGAGAGTCCACAAAGGCGCGGAAGATGGAGACAAAGAGATATTCCCGGATCAGAGCGGAAAAGAGTGCGTCCGGGTCCATCGTGAAGGTGGGCAGGGTCCGGGAGTCCCATTCCATCTCTCCGAGCCGCTCCAGCCAGTCCCGATCCAAAGGCAGCAGCCGAACGGTGAAAGGCCGGAAACTGGCCTGGGATGTGGGGCGGCTGTGGAACAGAAAGACGCGGTTGACCCCGTAATCCGCCTGCCAGGTTTCGATCCGCATCACGATCTCCTGAACATACGGCGTGATGCCGGATACCGAACCGGGCACGGTAAAGGTGTCCGACACGGTGCGGCCAGCATCGTCCAGCTGACCGAAAGCCCGCTCCCCCACCGCCAGAATCACCGGTTCCTCCTCCTGATCGGGTTCTTTCTCCAGGGTGTCGAGGGCGTGATTGACGATCTGTTCGTTCAGAGAACCGGCCATTCCCTGGTCCGACCCGAACACCACGGCCCCGATTCGGCCTTTGGGCCCGCTTTTGAGGGTCAGCCGGGTTCGGTAGCCTTCCTTCAATACCACCTGAAGCCCCAGCTCCACGGTTCGGTAGTAATCCTGAAGGGCCTGCGTCGCCCGTTCATACTGCCGGATATTGACCGCGGCCAGCGACTTCATGGTCTTGACCACCGACTGAAGGTCTTCGGTGCTATCGATTTTCCGTTTCAGTCCCTGAATCGTCTGCATGCTGGATAGACTCCCTTTCCGCTTCTCCCCGGCTGACCGCGGCTTCCTCGGGCTCGGTCTCCTCGATTTCGGTTTCCCCGGCCTCGGTTTCCTGTCCCAGGGCCTTGCGGGCGGTTTTCAGAAGCGATTGTATATCCGCGTCCTCCAGCTTCTCTCCCGATTCGATCCGCTTCACCTGGTCGGGCCGTTTACCTTGTACCTGATCCCGGATTTTTTGGGAAGCATTTTCGATTTCATTCACCGGGATGTCATCGAAGATTCCTTCATTTACCGCCAGAAGCACCGCAATCTGATCGGATACCGGCATCGGCTGATATTGCGGCTGTTTCAGTACCTCCCGAACCCGCCGGCCCCGCTCCAGGGTTTTTCGGGTCTCCTCGTCGAGCCGGGTGCCGAAGCGGGAAAAAGATTCCAGTTCCTCGAACTGGGAATAGGAGAGCCGCAGGTCCCCCGCTACCAGCCGATACGCCGGCAGCTGAGTTTTGCCCCCCACCCGGGAGACCGACTTGCCCACATCCACCGCCGGCAGGTGGCCTTTCCGGTACAGATCGGGAGAGAGATAAATCTGGCCGTCGGTGATGGAGATGAGGTTCGTGGGGATATAGGCCGAGATGTTCTGGGCCTCGGTTTCGATGATCGGCAGGGCGGTGACCGAACCGCCTCCGAGTTCTTGGCGCAGGTGGGTGGAGCGCTCCAGAAGCCGGGAATGGACATAGAAGATATCGCCGGGAAAGGCCTCTCTACCCGGCGGCCGCCGAAGCAGCAGGGAGAGCTCCCGATAGGCCCGGGCATGGCGGGTGAGATCGTCGAAGATCACCAGCACGTCCCGGCCCCCTTCCATGAAATATTCGGCCACCGTCATGGCGGCATAGGGGGCGATGAACTGAAGCCCCGGCGGGTTCTCTTCGGTGGCGAACATGACGATGGAATATTCCATGGCCCGGTTCTCCCGAAGGTCTGCAATCACCTTGGCCACCGCCGAGTTTCGCTTGCCGATGCCGCAGTAGATGCAGATCACATCGGTATCCCGCTGGTTGAGAATGGTATCCACGGCGATGGCGGTCTTGCCGGTCTGCCGGTCCCCCAGAATCAGCTCCCGCTGGCCCCTGCCGATGGGGATGAGGGCGTCCACCACCTTGAGCCCGGTCTGAAGAGGCACCGTGACCGGGGCCCGGTCCATGATTTCCGGGGCGGGCCGTTCGATGGGCCGTTCTTCATCCCCGGAGACCGTCCCCATTCCGTCCAGAGGCCGGGCCGTCGGGTCCAGAATGCGACCCACCAGCCCATCGCCCACCGGCACGTTCATCACCTGATCGGTCCGCCAGACCTCGCTCCCGGCCTTGATCTTGTCGCTTTCTTCCATCAGAATGACGCCGGTCTCATCCCGATCCACATTGAAGGCCAGTCCCCGCACGTTCCCGGCGAAATAGAGAATTTCATCGGCTTTGACCCCCGTGAGCCCGATCACCCGGGCGATGCCGGGCCCCACATAGGACACATCCCCCACCTCCAGGATATTCAGCTCGGGTTCCTTTCGGCCGGAGACCCGGTCCATGGTGTCGAAGGTACGGGTCAGAATATTGGTGAGATTCGGGTCCTGATATTCCATCTCTCTCCTCTGCCTGCCTCAGGCGGTTTCGGATTCGGCGTTTTCGGATGTTTCGGTATCGGCGGCTTCCTTTTCCGAAGTCTCTTCTTCGGATTCTCCGGCCTGCTCCCTGTGTTTTTTGGCCTCCTTTTCAAAGGCCGAAAGCGTCTCGCGTTCAAGGTTCGAGAGATAATTTTCCAGGCTCCAGGCGACCTTTTTATCCCGGCGCTTCACCTCGATGCCGAGGATCAGATCCGGGTCGGTCTCGTAGGAGATTTCCGGGGCGCCCTCCACCGCCCCTTGCAGGGCCTTTTCGATCTTTTTCCGCTTTTCGGAATCGAGTTCCTGGCCGCTCTTGACCACCATGGCGCCGTCCACCGACAGAAGGTCCGCTTTTTTGCCTTCCTCCATGCGCTCGAACCGGTCGATGAAAACCGCCACCGTGCGATCCTGAACTTCGGTGTCGGCCAGTTCGGCCAGGGCCCGCCGGCAGATGTCGTAGACCTGTTTTCCGGCCAGTCGGCGAAGTTCCCGAATAAAGGATTCCTTCTCCTGCTCGATCGACCGGCGCCACCGCTTCTGTAAGGATTCCACCTCCTGGCGGGCGTCCTGAATCAGCTCCTTTTTATAGGATTCCGCCTCTTCCCGGGCCTGGTTCAGGATCTCCTCCCGTTTCCGGTCCATCTTTCGGTTTTTTTCCTCGAATTCGTTCAACTCCCGTTCGGCTTCCTGCCGTTTTCGTTCGGCCTCTTCCAGCCGGTCCTGAATCCTTTCCTCCCGCTTGTCCATGGCGCTGATGATACGGTCATAGAGAAAGTATTTCAGCAGGACCAGCAGAATCAGGAAGTTGACGATCTGCGCTATTACGGTCGTCCAGTCGATCAGCATGGATCATCCTCCCGCCTGCTCAATAACGTGATTCCAGAAGGGATTGGCGAACAGCAGAATCATGGAGACCACGAAGCAATAAATGGCCGTGGATTCGATCATCGCCAGCCCCACGAACAGGGTCCGTGTGATGGTGTTTTGTTCATCCGGCTGCTGAGCGATGGAGCTCAGGGCCTGGGCCACGGCCCGCCCTTCGCCGAGGGCCGGGCCGATGGCGCCGATGCCGATGGTCAGTCC
>JBEPWQ010000075.1:0-14610 GCA_041642315.1 Desulfobacteraceae bacterium
TTTCAGACAGCGGGAAGCGATCTGCTTTACATGACCGGCGGTCATGCGCTGATCCGTGATCTCCGAGGGGAAAAATGCGGGATGTATCGGTTGGATATCTTTTGATGCTTTTCTCGCGCGGCTTCAAAAACCGAATGCGAAGAAATCGGTGCGGTACTAAGAAAACGGAATCGGCTGACCCGGAATCACATCTTCTGCGGAATAGGTGACCCGGTGCCGGATTTTGCCGTCCGGGTCGATCAGGCTGGCCGGCTGCTGGGGTGCGACTTGCCTCAATTGGCACTGTTTACGCAGGATAGGGTTTTTCCTGATTCATGACGCTGTCCAGAATCGGTCTCAGTTCAGGGAATTTGGGGATGGGAATTGGATGGGTCTGGATGTCGGGCAGAGGAGTGGAGATCAGTTCCTGAATGCACCGGTCCTTCTGCGCCCAGAGGGCATTGACCCATTTCTGAAAGGCCTGTCTGAAATGTTCGTCATTGAAATAATCGCCCATCATTTCCGGGGTAATCGGCAGGGATCGAATCTGGACACGAATGTCCCGGATGTTTCCGCATACATAATCCCAAAAGCTTTTGGCGCCTTCCGGGTAGGCGATGGTAACGTCGATGAAGCTGTTGAGGTGCTCGCCCATGGCTGACAGCGTAAAGGCGACGCCGCCGGCCCGGGGCTTAAGCAGGTGCCGATAGGGGGAGTCCTGTTTGGCATGTTTGGCCCGGGTGAATCGGGTGCCTTCCAGAAAATTCAGAACCGAGACGGGAATGGTTTTGAATTTTTCGCAGGCCTTGCGGGTGATTTCCAGATCGCGCCCCTGGAGATGGGGATTTTTGCGCAGAAAACTTCGCGAATACCGCTTCATGAAAGGAAAATCGAGGGCCCACCATGCCTGGCCCAGGAAGGGTACCCAGAAAAGCTCCTGCTTCAGGAAAAACTTCAGAAACGGAATCCGACGATAAAATACCTTCTGAAGTACCGGAATATCCACCCAGGACTGATGGTTGGATACCACCAGGTACCAGTCTTTTCCTTGCAGGGAGTCCAACCCCTGGACATGCCAACGCGTGTTGCAGAACATCCCCTGGGTCAGATTGTTGACCCCCACCCAGGCGGTGGCGCAACCGTTCAAAAACGCATCAAAGTACTTGCGGAGGAATTTGAACGGGACAATCAGTTTAAGAATCGCTGCCAGATAGACAGGCACCGCCCAGAAGAGGGTGTTGAGTCCATAGATGCTCAATACCAGAACGCCGCGGGCATTGGATATCGATTTGGTAAAAAGGGTATGGGCTGTTTTCTGCATGGAAGATACCGTATGGATAAGTTGACGTGTATTCATCAACCTCAATTTTAACCATGCTTTGGCCGGTACTTCAAGGAGGCGAAGGGCTTTTACAAAACTTTTACAAATGTCTGCACCCGAAGATATCCTTCCGTATACTGCCCAATAGCCGGAGATTCGGGAACCGCTACCCCGGCTTTCCTTTTCGGCCCTGAATAAAAGCGTTGAATGCCGATCGGGTTTTGGGGCCGTAGGTTCGAAAACTGGGGTTGGGCTGTTCACGATAGTACTTGCGCAGTCGGCCGAGACGGTCCTCGTCCCTGGCTTTTTCCAGTGCGTTGACATCAATCCCGTGGATACGGGCGGCGTTGATGCCGAATATCTTACGCTTTGCCTCGCCGGTAAGGGCCGGGTAGTCGTGTTTTTCCTGCAGTTGGGGAGAAATGGCAAAGGTTCGAAAGGCCTGAATCTGGTCCTGGGGGCTGCCGTACCAGATGGCGTCGGTGCCCCAGCAGATGCGCTCTTCTCCAAAATACTTGAGCAGTTTTCCCATCAGGTGCGCGGCCTGATCCGGCTTGCTCATGTAATGCCGCCAGCAGCTGCCGAGTTCGGTGTAGACATTCCCTTGATTGGGCGAATAGCCGTGCTCCACATAGGCCCGAATGAGCCGATCCACGCCCTGGTCTCTTTTCGGATCATACGGCCCTTCCTGCACGCCGGGTTCGAATCCCGAGTGGTAGCAGATGAAGGTCAGCTCCGGAAACATGCGACCCACGCGGACGATATCCTCGGGCCGGGAATATTTGTAGATCAGGCCCGGCAGCGGCAGCCCCCGATGGGCGGTGATGATCCTGATCCCCAATGCCTTCGCTTTCTCCAGCATGGGAATGCCGCAGCGGGGATCGTCCATGAAATATCCGACCCCGTCGGGTCCCCATTGCGGGTAAAGTTTCCACGCATCCACATGGAACTGATTCGCCTGGACATCCATAAAATCGATCTGCCCGGCCTCATTGGGCATGACCCCGCCGTGAATCAGACCTCGATTTTTCCCGATCTGTTGAAGGATCATGTTCCGGGCCTCGGCGGCATAGGCGGTGGGCGTGGGATTATGCCCCCGTTCGCCCCATAGGGCCGAAATCACTGCTGCATCGGTGTCGCTGTCCAGGAAAACTTCTTTTATCATCTGCCTGGCGGAATAGCACTGAAGCTGGTCGTAATCGCATTCCGACGCCTGGCCGAACACCTGGGTCAAATTGCGCATCCAGCGTTTTCCGTCCACACCCGTGGCCCAGTCGCCGCTCGGGTCCACGCAGTGGGTCTGCATGTCGATGATGATTTCATTGCCGGTGAGTGCGCCTTCGGCCGCCTGAGCTTCATAGGCGGCGGCCTCGGGAATGTTGAACAGACCGCCCCCGGCCCCTCTCGCGGACCAGATCTGATTGAACGCCAGCAGGGTCGCCGCTGCGCCGCTGGCGGATTTCAGAAATTTCCGGCGTGTCATTCCCAGTCGGCTGCTGATGCGGTCGACCTCTTCATGGGCCCGGCGGTTTGCGGCGATCTCTTTCGGGAGGAGGGGGATCGGTGCATGTTCGCCGTTTGAAGCGCTGTCGATTTTGATGGGCAGACGCCTGCCTTCCGGATCATGTTCATACATATACGGGCTCCTATGGATCGGGGTCGGTTGGACCGGACCTGTTGGGGTGTGAAAAAAATAGTCTTTTTCAGATTACCAGATCATGCCTTCGGGTAAATAAGGGAAATGCCGTATTTTGAGCATGGAAGGCCTTGACAGGTCGAGAGTCGGTATATATTCTCTCTTTGGAATATGGAGGCGGGTTTGAAAACATTCATTAAAACCATGAAGGCATTGTCCGATCCGAACCGGGTCAAGATCGTCAAGATGTTGCAGCAGCGGTCCATGTGTGTCTGTGAAATACAGGCGGCACTGGGTGTTGCCCAGCCGACGACTTCCAAGCATTTAAAACTGCTGGAGGATGCCGGGTTCATCGCATACCGAAAAGAAGGACTCTGGGTCATTTATTATCTTGAAACCGGGGCCGATTCACCCTATGTGGCGGTGCTTCAGGGGAATCTTCGCCATTGGCTAAACGATGACGATCAAATAAGAGAATTGATGGAAAAATTACCCGCCATTGATCGGCATTCCCTCTGCGGAGGATGACCGGCCGGTCGATATAACCGAATTGGAATGTAGAGATTGCTTAGTTCTCATCAAACTTTAACTACCCGGAGGTAAAATCATGGACATCAAAGTTTTGGGCCCGGGCTGCCCCAAGTGTCAAAAGACGGAAAATCTGGTCAAGGAGGTGGTGGCTGAGAGCGGCGCAGAGGCGCAGGTGGAAAAGGTGACCGATATGATGGAGATCGCGGGATACGGCGTTTTCGGCACTCCTGCGGTAGTCATCGACGGCGAAGTGAAAAGCGTTGGCAAGATCCCCTCCAAAACTCAGATCAAAACGTGGCTGGGCAAATGATTTAGACCGGGCGAGAAATCCCCCCGGAAGATCTTCGGCATCTGGCGGATCTTTGTGCGATCGATCCGCCTTTTGATTCTGAGGGTTTTTTCTACCGGCTGCCCGCATCCTGATAACGGAATCCGTCCACCTAAAGGCAAAAAATTTTCCTCCCCCGCACTTTTTTGCTTGCTTTTTTCTTAAAAATTCGTTTTTTTAAACAATGTCTCTTGACATTTTTTTAGAGAGGACTTAACTTTTTATGAGTTTAAACCCGTTTAAAGGAGCGAAAATAAAATGGTCAGACCCAAAAAAAATCGTATAGTGGCCCTGAATCCAGATGTTCTTCTGTTTAAACCCAAAGTGAACGGCGGCGGAGAACCGGATGAGGTGATCATCACGGTGGACGAATGGGAATCCATCCGGTTGTCGGATCTTCAGGGATTATCTTATGAAGATGCCGGAAAGCACATGGGTATTTCCCGGGCAACCTTCGGGCGCATTATTCAAAGTGCCCGCAAAACGCTCGCCGATGCCCTGGTGAACGGCAAATCGATTAAAGTGGAAGGCGGAAACTACGCCCTTGCCGAGTAAAGCCGATTTTTAGTCGATACCGGTGCGGTCGGGTATCGACTCGTCCGCACCCGACCGGCCCGTATTTCATTCCTGACACTTTGTTCCATAAACGTGTCTGAATGATTCGAGAACTCTCGAATCATTGCAAACCCTATCGGTGCGTCTTTCCTGAGTAAGCAATCGGTGTTTTTTTACCATCTGTCTGGCCCTGAGGTTCTATCATTTCCATT
Organism: Desulfobacteraceae bacterium; assembly: GCA_041642315.1. Lineage (GTDB taxonomy): Bacteria > Desulfobacterota > Desulfobacteria > Desulfobacterales > Desulfococcaceae > JAABSQ01. Next base: position 4,563 of record JBEPWQ010000075.1, read on the forward strand.
ATCGACATATACCCTATTTTTATAGCGAAAATAACCAAGGCAGGTCAACATGGAAGCGCTTCGATCGATACTGGCCGAGAAAATCGCCGCCTGGCGGACGGAAAACAAGGATTTGATTCAGAATTTTGGAAACAGCCCCGTTTCACAGGTGACGGTAAAGAATCTGTTCCGGGGAATGCGCGGGGTGCCGGCGGTGATTTGCGATACCAGTCGGGTGGACCCGGAAGCAGGGTTGTTGATTCGGGAGCGGCCGGTGAATGATCTGCTGCACTGCTCGGGAGAAGCGCTTTTCTATCTGCTCTGCACCGGTGAACTTCCGGATGCGGCGGTGGAGCAGGCCCTGCGTGAGGAGATCGAACGGCGGAGCAAACTGCCGGACGATATTCGAAAAGGGATCGAGGGTCTGCCCGACGATCTGCATCCCATGGCCCAGCTCAGCATCGCCACGCTCATGATGCAGCGGGGGTCGGCCTTTCAGGCCGCTTATGCGCAAGGCGTGCCCCGGGAACAATATTGGGAATACATGCTCGAGGACGCACTCAACCTGCTGGCTCGCCTTCCGTTTATCGCCGCCGGGATCTTTCGGCGAAAATTGTGCGGGCTCGATTGGATCGACCCTCGGCCGGGGCTCGGGTTTTCCACCAATTTCGCCCGCATGTTGGGGCTGTCGGACCCCCAGGCCCATTTTGACAGTTTTATTCGTCAGTTCGTCGTGGTCCACAGCGACCATGAGGGCGCCAATGCCAGCGTTTTGACCGCCCGGATCACCCATTCCGCCATGACCGATGTTTTTGCCGCAGCATCCGGTGCCATGAATTGCCTGGCGGGACACCTCCACGGCCGGGCCAATCAGGAGAGCATACAGTTTGTCCTCGAGATTGAACAACGCTTCAACGGAATCCCCACCGAATCGGGCTTGACCGCCTTCATACGCGAACAGTTGGACAACAAGCGGATAATTCCCGGTTTCGGCCACGCCGTGCTCCGGGGGCCGGACCCGCGCTATCAGGCTTTGTCGAAATTCGGACAAAAGCTCTGCCCCGATTGCGCAGTGTTCGCCATTGCCGGCCTTCTTGAAAAGGTGGTGACGGCCGAACTCAAGGCCCGGGGCAAGGTTCAAAACCCGTATCCCAATATCGATGCCATCTCCGGTCCATTGCTTCACTATTTCGGCATGACCGAACACTCGTTTTACACCGTCATGTTTTCCGTGGCCCAGTCTCTGGGGCTTTGCGCCCAACTGGTGATTGAAAGCGGACTAATGGCCCCTCTGGTCCGGCCTCGGTCGATGACCCGTGAGCAGGTGCGAAATATAGCCGCTACCTCTTCGAAATAGCCATTTTGCCGGCCGGGATTATATCACTTATCCCGGTCATCCCGAGCATCCTGGTGGGCCTGAGGGACAAGGCTTTCCAGATGCTCGGCAGAGGGGGATTGCAAATCCGTTTCATTCCCCTACGCATCGATAACCACATTCGACTTCGGAACCGCGGCGCAGGTCAGGATCATCTCCTCCGGATCATTGACGTAGTCGAGCCCGGTGTCTTCTTCCATTTCAACTTTTCCGGAGATCAGCTTCACTGCACAGGTGCCGCACACTCCCTGGCGGCAGTCATTGTCGATTTCCACCCCGTTGTCCTCGGCCAGTTCGAGAATGCTATCGTAACGGTCTTCCCATTCCACTGTTTTGCCCGATTTTTTGAATTCCACTGTAAATGCCATCGGTATGCTCCTTGTGCGGGTTGTTTGTGAGTGCCTTCCTTCCTTTATAGAATAGGATCGGCTGAACAGGTTTCAAGGGGCGGCCCCTGCGCATCCATTTTGGAAGGGATCATTTCTTGACAATCCGGGGACCGCATCCTACCTTAAGTGGCAAAAAGAACCATTGCAATTTTCCATTTACGCCCCTTAAGTTCGAATATTCTTCGGCTATTCCTGGTGATGCAAAGATTGAAAGACCCGGGCCTTTTTCCGGGAGTTTTTCCGGCCATCATCCGAAACGTGATGAAAAGATTTTCGGTGAGGAAATGGTACGGAAATCGTTTTTTTAACGGATACCGCCCCTGCGGCAGGTATCAAAGCCAACAAAGGAGTTTTCATGACACAGGCAAGCAAAGGCGACACCGTACGCGTCCATTTCACTGGACGACTGGAAGACGGAACTGAATTCGGCAAGACCAAAGAGGAGGAACCGCTAGAGTTTACCATCGGTGAGGGGCAGGTCATTCCCGGTTTTGAACAGAGCACGGTGGGAATGGAACCCGGCGAAAAAAAGACTGTGGAGCTGGAGCCGGATCAGGCTTTCGGTGAAAAACGCCCCGAACTGATTTCCAAGGTCGAGCGGAGCGCCGTTCCCGAGCACATCGAGCTCAACCTGGGGTCCCAGCTTCAGGTTACCTCGGCGGATGGAAATCCGGTTCAGGTGACCGTCACCGAGGTTACCGATGAGCAGGTCACCCTTGACGCCAATCCGCCGCTGGCGGGATTGCCGCTCACCTTTGATATCGAACTTGTCGAAGTGGTCTGATTTTTTTCAGGAGAGAAATGCCGTAAATCGGCTTTCTCTCCTTTTTTGCTAAGCCCTTCGGCACCCCCACCCACCTCGTTCATTCCTCACGGTAAAGATCCATATTTTCGAATCCGATCGGTTGTCTGTGATCTGTATTGGATAAGGCCCCCAGCTTTTCCAAAGATGAGTGGGCGAATTTTGAAAATCCCGAATGGCAGGAGGAAGTGCGGGGTTGCCGGCCCTAGCACCCATGTGCCCCGGACGAATACATTCGTTCGGGGCATTTTTGTGTCTGCATACCTTCGCCTGTCTTTGAGCCCAAATCAAATTTTTGCTTGACGCAAATCTCCGTTACGACTAGAAACACCGGGAGCGGCAGAAAAATGAACGGGACTTTCCACGCCGTGGGAGACTCCGCTTTCAGCCGCCTATGAAGGCCCATGGAGATGGAGGTCGAATAAAAACTTTTGAATAGAAGGAGTACAAGAAGGATGAAAAAAACACTTTGTTTCATGCTGACCCTGGTTTTGTCCCTGGTCTTTTGCGGCATCTCGGCCGCCGAGACGGAATACATCAACGGCATCGACGCCAATTTTCCACCGTTTGCCTATGTGGATAAATCCGGAAAACCGAGCGGCTTCGATGTGGATTCCGCCGACTGGATTGCTGAAAAAATGGGATTCAAGGTGAAGCACCAGCCGGTGGACTGGGACGGCATCATCCCCAATCTGATCGCAAAGAAGATCGACTTCATCGCCTCGGGCATGAGCATCACCCCGGAAAGAGCTGAAAAGGTCGACTTCACCATCCCCTACTGGACCATCAAACAGGTCTTTGTGGCCAAAAAGGGTGCTGATGTGACGGTGGATGATATCCTGACGGGAAACAAGACCCTGGGGGTTCAACAGGGCACCTCCGAGGCGGACTGGTTGAAAGAGAATGCCGAGAAAAACGACTGGAATTTCAAACTCCGGTATTACAACTCCGCCCCTTTGGCTGTAGAGGATGTACTGAATGGTCGCATCGATGCGGCGGCCATGGATGACGCACCGGCCGAGGATGCGGTTCAGAAGAAACCGGTCAAAATTCTGGGCACCTTCGGCATGAAGGAAGAAAGATTCGGATATGCGGTTCGAAAAGAAGATACCGATCTGCTCAGAACATTAAACAAGGGGCTGGAAATGCTTATGGCCGATCCCTACTGGGATGAGTTGATCGCCAAGTACAACCTCAAAGAGAAGTGATGCGGGTTGCTTTAAAATCGCTGTGGTTTAGATTCCGATGGAAAGCCTGATCGCGGTCTGGGAAGCCTTTCCCTATCTTCTGCAGGGCGCAGTCGTGACCATCATCGCCGTGGTCGGCGCCATGGGTCTCGGTCTTCTGATCGGGGTTCCCATGGCGGTCGGCCAGGTGTATGGAAACCGACCGGTGCGGTTCCTGGTGGGGCTTTATGTATGGTTCTTCAGAGGGATCCCGGTGCTGGTGCTGCTGTTTCTGTTTTATTTCGGTCTTTTCAGTCTCATGGGGCTGAACCTGAACGCCCTGGCGGCGGCCACCCTGGTGTTGGGGCTGACCAGCGCGGCCTACCAGTCCCAGATCTTCAGGGGATCCATTCAGTCTCTCTCCCAGGGCCAGCTCAAGGCGGCCAAGGCCCTGGGCATGAGCGATTTCATGGGGATACGGACCATCATTCTGCCCCAGGCGTTGCGCCTCTCCATTCCCGGATGGTCCAACGAATACTCGATCATTCTCAAGGATTCGGCCCTGGCCTTTGTGCTGGGAACCTCCGAGATTATGGCCCGAACCCATTTCGTGGCCTCCCGCACCTATCAGCATCTGCCCCTGTACATCACCGCCGGGATCCTCTATTTCATTCTCACCTGGGCCGGCATGCGGGCTTTGCGGGGCCTGGAGCGGAAAACGCGTATACCGGGCTACTCCCATGGCTGATTCTGAAGTCCGCTTTCGGAGGGCGTAGGCATGCCTGAATTTCCGGCCGTGTGGACGGCGTCCTTTCTATCCGATTTTCTGGCGGATCAGCTGATTCCGGCCCTGAACCGGGGGTTGTGGGTGACATTGGCGCTGATCTTTCCTTCGGCGACGCTGGGGATGCTGCTGGGCATCGTCATCGGCAGCTTCCGCACCTTCGGTCCTAAACCCATCCGCAAACTAGCGGACGGGTATGCGGTGATTATTCGAGGGACACCGCTGGTGATTCAACTGTTCATCCTTTATTTCGGGCTTCCCAACCTCGGGATCTACTTTGAACCGTATACCGCCGCCGTCATCGGCTTTACCCTGTGCAGCAGCGCCTATCATTCCGAATACATCCGCGGCGGACTCATGTCCATCAAGCGGGGACAGATGCTTGCGGCCCAGGCCCTCGGTTTTTCCCGCATCAAAGCCCTTGTCTGGATCATCATTCCCCAGGCGGTGCGTCGAGCACTGCCCGGCTGCGGCAATGAACTGGTCTACCTGATCAAGTACTCCTCCCTGGCCTACATCGTCACCTGTATTGAATTGACCGGAGAGGGAAAGGTGATCGCCAGCAGGACCTTTCGTTTCACCGAGGTGTTTCTGGTAGTGGGGCTGTACTATCTGGCTTTGGTGACGGTGGCCTCCTACGGCTTGCATACACTGGAACAGAAGCTGTATATTCCGGGGTTCGGCCGGGGCGATCGATAAGCCGGTATCCGGCCGCTGTTTGATAACCTCGGCTTTGATCACCGTTTCGGCCACCCCGGAATCTTTTCCCGGTCCGGCAAGAACTCGCTGTCGCTCAAACAGCTTCCCGGCCCGGGAAAAGATCCCGGGGTGGCCTTCACTCAGGTTTGGCCGAAACGATGATCAAGGTCATAAGCTCGAATATTGGATGAGGATCATTCGACCCGGGCATCTGAAAGAGAGGAAATGGAATGAAATGGAAAGAGGCCCTTCAAAAAGGACTGGCGGCCGGGAAAAGAATCTCCGAGAAGGCTTCAGAAAAGGGGGCGCCTTACGTGGAAGTGATTCGTTCCAATCTGAATCGGGATCTGGTTACCAAAGGCGAACTCCTGATACCGGAACCGGTTTTGGAGCGAAAAATCGCCGAATCTCTGGCCGGGCAGGAAAGCGGCGTCACGCTGGAATCGCTTTCCTGCGAGGCGGATCGGATCCGGTTGACCCTTCAGGTCAAAAAGATGCGGGTTCGTTCCGCCGTATCCATGGATGTATTCATTCAGGAGATCGAAATCGGGCCCGACCGGCAAACGGCGGTCTGCCGTATCGGCGGTGAAAAGATTTCGGGGACCAATTTCGTGGGTAAAATTGTGATCGTGATCATTCATGTGATTGTGAGTGACATCGTCAATACCGCGGTGTCCCGGGCCAACGTCGCCGATCTGGTTCGGTTTTCGAGAGATGAGCGAACGGTGACCGTGGATCTGGCCGGGCTCGAGCCGGTTCAAAAGCTGATGTCGCCGATTTTCCATTCCGGTACATCGGTGCTCGATCTGGTCTCTTTTCGGATTTTTCACCGATCCGGCGGGCTGGCGGTCAAGGCCGATTTTTCAGAGACCGGGGCCAATCTGAAGCAGGGGGTGGTTCGGTTCGCCTCCGAAGCCGGGAAAGCGGTGGCCCGACGGAAAAAGAAAAAAAGCGAGTAAGATAAGATGGCGGTATCTTTTTTAATCCCCTCGTTGCGAAGCTGATTCGCTGCTCCTGCGGAAAACTCCCTGGATCACGCGAATTCGGTCTTCTTCGAGGTTTTGAACGACATTGGCGGCTTTGACGGGCGTGGTTTCGCCCATCAGCAATTTGATTCCCACCGGTTTGGCGGACTTTTTCTGGTGGGCCGCCATTTGGGAGGCCGCTTTCCGGTACCAGTCCAGGGAATCATCGGTAATATCATTCCATTTTTCCTCCGTGAATCCCTGATCTCTTAAGATTTCGCGCAAAGCTCCGGGCGGTATGAGAAAATTGAGGGCGGCCTCATGGGCCCAGGGCACCGGAAAATGGATGGGTTGGTTCTGTCCGGCGCAGACCTCATGGAAAATAAACCGGCCGTCCGGAATTAGCACACGGTGGATTTCCCTGAAAAGTACCTCTTTGTCTTGAATGTTCATGGTGGTGTGCTGGGACCAGATTGCATCGAATGTCTCCGCGTCAAAGTCCATGTCCGCAACACCGCCGTGCTGAAAACGAACCCGGTCCGCAAGACCGACCCGTCGGGTCAGGGACTGAGCGGCTTTGCAGTATTCCTCCATAATATCCAGGCCGGTCACATCGCAGTTGAATTCATCGGCCAGCGTGCGGGCCGGCCCGCCGATGCCGCAGCCGATATCCAGAATACGGGTGCCCGGCTTGAGATCGGCCCATTCCGCCAGTTTTCGGGTTTCTATTCGGCCCCCGATATGAAATTCATCAAAGGTGAAGAGGTCCTCCCGGGTAAGGGCATTGATATCTTTTCCCGCTTTTTCCAACGCGGAGAGAATGCGGGCTTCCAGATCGACTTGGCCGTAATGCTCGGTGAGAAGGTGATCGTAGGATTTCACTGTCGCTCCTCTGTAATGGTTTTCTGAAATGACGATGCACCAGCTGGAATCTCTTGTCAAGAAGGGAAGAAGATCTTTTCTGGAAGTCGAAAAAACGGGTTTCTCCCTTGATATTTCCGCGGGAAATGCGTACACTGAAGTATCTTCGGGAAACTGAACGTCTTTCAGATTCTCCCTCTGTTCACTTCATTTTTTTCAACCCCCCGACAAAGGAGGTCGGAAATGGCAGTCAAGATTCTCATCAAACGAAAAGTACCCAGAGACAAAGGCAAAGAAATGATTCCGCTGTTTCGAAAATTGAGAGCCCTGGCGACGAACCAGCCCGGTTACATTTCCGGGGAGACTTTGAAAAGCCTCGACAGACCGGATGTCTTTTTGGTCATCAGCACCTGGCAGTCGGCGGAAGATTGGGAGAAATGGCTGATCAGCAAAGAGCGTCAGGAAATTCAGGATCAAGTGGATGCGCTGCTGGGCGGGAAAACCGAATACGAAGTCTTCCATTACGGATTTACGGAATAAGAATCAGGAGAGGATATGTATCTACCCAAGAAGTACACCGATTTCACCAAAGATTTTCCGGAAATCACCGATGCCTACAAGACGCTGGCAACCGCCTGCCGGGAAAAGGGCGGGCCCCTGTCTGAAAAAGACCAGGACATGATCAAACTAGGCATCGCTCTGGGGGCCAACTCCAGAGGCGGGGTCATGTCCTCCACCCGCAAGTCCCTGAATGCCGGCGCCACTCATGAGGAGATCGTCCACGCCATCCTGCTGGGGTTGACCACCACCGGATTCCCGAACATGATCGCGGCCCTGGGGTGGGTCAATGAGGTGCTTTCCGAGCGAGAAGAGTAGAGGTCTCATCTACGTGGCGAGTCAACGTTTAAACCGAAACATAATCCGCAGGGCCGCCTGCTCCAGGATCACCAGCGCCGCCGTCATGGCGACCGCCATGCCGAAGAGGGAATAGTTGTCCACGTCGCCGGTGCGGAAGGCGAAGCTGAGAGAGGTGCTGACGGCCGGCGGATGAACCACATCGAACAGGATCATCAGGGTGATGGCGGTGACCATGGCCACCCCGCCGGACAGGTATCCCGGGCCGAAATAGAGGTAGGCAAGCAGGCCCAGTGTGGCGGCCATCATCTGAGAAAAGGTGAGGGTGAAAACTCGGTTCATTCCGTGTTCCGGGTCGACATAGATGAGAAAGGCGCTGGAGGAGAGGGATGCGAACAACAGGCGCTGTTTGCTGAAGGCGCCTACCAGAAGAAATACCCCGATGACGGTTATGGTGGGCATCACCGCCATCATCAGCTCCTGTTTCAGGCTGAATCGGTTTCTTGCAGCACGCAGTTTTTCCCGGGAAAATCCAGGTGTGAGCCATCTATGCACGGCAATGACCTTTCCGGCTTCGGAAAAGCACCGGGAAGGCGCTAGCCATTCAGGCTGTATGCCTCGAAGGTCTTGCGCCAGTCCCGGGTCCAGTCGGTGAGTTTCACCGGGTATTCCTCGGCTTCCCCCTCGAGCCGTTTTTCCTCGATCTTCCGAAGCTCTTTGGCTTCTTTGGCCAAAGTGCCGAGTTTTTCCGAATATTCCTCATTATCTTCGATCGTCATCGTTTCCTGGGCATAGGCTTCGATGATGAAAAGATGTTTGCGAACGCACATTTCGCTTTCGGTTTGGCAGGGGCAGCTCGGGTCGGCGCTGTGCTCCTGGAGCAGCAGCAGTTCTTTGATGAGTTGGTCATACTGCCATTTCAATATCGGTTTCATTCTATCGCCTCCTTGCGGTAAGTTCCGGACACTTCATTCTATTTGAATACCCCGGCGATATGCTCGCTGCAGCTGGGGCATTTCGAATCATCGGTCACCCGAATCTGATTCGGGGCGAAATATTCCCGCCGGATCAGGGTTTCACCACATTTGGGGCAGTCGGTGTCGCGATCTTCACCCATCACGTTGCCGACATAGATATATTTCAGGCCCGCTTCCCGGCCCAGAGACTTGGCTTTCTGAAGGGTTTGCACCGGGGTCGCACCGCCGTTTCTGACCTTATAATCGGGATGAAACCGGCTGATGTGCCAGGGGATGTCGGTGTCCACGTCGGCGATGAACTCGGCGATCTCCTTCAATTCCGCCGGGTCGTCGTTTTGCCCCGGCACCACCAGTGTCGTCACCTCGACCCAGATATCCAGCTCCCGCATCAGGCGGATCGTATCCAGCACCGGTTGGAGTCTGCCGTTGCAGGTCTTGCGGTAGAAATCGTCCCGGAAGGATTTGAGATCCACATTGGCGGCGTCCAGGTAGGGTTGAATGGTCTGGATCGCCTCGGCGGTCATGTATCCGTTGGTGACGAAGACATTGTAGACGCCTTCCCGGTGAGCCAGTTCCGCGGTGTCATAGGCATATTCAAAGTAAATCGTCGGTTCGGTGTAGGTGTAGGCGATGCTTCGGCAGTCTTCTCCCTTGGCCCGTTTGACGATGTCGGCCGGGGCGAAGGGTCTCCCGGCAAGATCGCTGCCGTCTTTGGATGTCTGTGAAATCTGCCAGTTCTGGCAAAATCCGCACTGAAAATTGCATCCCTTGGTGGCTACGGAAAAAGAACTGGAGCCGGGCAGAAAGTGGTACAACGGCTTCTTTTCAATGGGATCGATATTCGCGGCGATGGTCTCGCCGTAGACATGGGTATAGAGCCTTCCGTCGCGGTTCTGCCGCACCCGGCAGACCCCGAATTTCGAATCGGATATCTTGCATTGGTGACTGCAGAGAAAGCAGTGGACGCGATTGTCTTCCTTCCCCTCTATTTTCTCGTACAGCATGGCTTCTCTGAGCATTCAGCTCCTCCTTTCCTTGTTCTGCAATTATGAATGATCGGCACCGCTTTCTGAATAGGGGGAAATGCGTATTCTTTCAGAGAAAAGCCCGCATTTTCTACCGATTCGTCCGTAAGCATCCGGTGCAATCGCCGTCGAATTTATCGATAAAAGTAGCTTTATCCCATATTAAAATTC
>JBEPWQ010000076.1:0-14365 GCA_041642315.1 Desulfobacteraceae bacterium
CCGTGACCTTGGGCGGCTCCTGCTGGACGTCGACCTTGGGTTCGGACTGTTTTACTTGGACCTGCGGTTCGGACTGATCGACCGCCACTTCGGCACCGGGCTGCTTGACCAGGACCTCACCGCTTTCCTGTTGATCGAGCCCGGCCTGTCTCTCCGGTTCCGCGGCCTGTCCTTGCTCAGCCGAAGCCTGGGTTTTCTCCGTTTCCTCGCCGGGGGTATCAGCAAGATAACCGCCGGAATCATCTCCCTCTTGTCTCCCGCCGGGGATGTAAACGAGATATCCGGAATCACCGCCTTGTTTCAGATCGCTCCAGGCGATCCGGTTTTCTTCTCCGCCGAAACCCAGGATGCCGCCTTTTTTGACGGTCACCGCCTCGATCTCGCCGTCCGGCCCCATAATGACCTCCTCAATGGTGCCGAGTTTCTCACCCTGTTCATTACGGATTTGCTTGCCTTTTAGTTGGTCGGGGTCGGTCTGCACCGCAGCCGCCGGGAGGCTCGAGGCGAGCAGAAGAAATATTGCTGCGATAATGGAAAGTGTTGCTGTTTTTTTCATGGTTTTACCTCTTTCCTTTAAAAGTTTGGTTTGGGTAGTCTGTTCCTTTTTTCCAAAATTGCCGTCAGCCCGAAATCAAGGTGCCGGCCTGCTCGGCTGATCAGCATGCCCTTGATACAATTCTAGTTTTCAAGCGACGCTTTCACAATGGGTAAAAGACGGTATTTTATTTCTGCGAACCAACCCCGGCGGCCGGCCACCACCCCCTCCAATATAGGGCGATTCCGGTATTTTTTCTGTACCGACGGCAGTTTATTTTATTAGGTAGCGCCGTTTTTTTTAGAACCCCTCAAGCGGCCCCTATGAAAGGGGATTCATCATGGCATCTTTTTGAAACCCACGAATTTAGATTCGACCCGACCTCGATCGGCTTCGGCTTCCGGCGCGGACAACCGTCTCCGTGAATTAACACCGCCGAACCGGTGAAGGAACCGATCGCTCCCGTCGCCTGCCGTCGAGCCAAAGGGAGTCCTATGAAAATATTTGAATGCCGTCAGTGCACACACCCGATATATTTCGACAACACCGCCTGCGGAAAGTGCGGTTCATCTCTCGGTTTTTTAAGCAGTCGGAAAATTCTGAGCGCCCTGGTTCAGCGGGAAGACGGCTGGGAAATCCCGGCCTATCCTCAGGGGCGGTACCACTACTGCCGAAATCACCGGCATAACCTGTGCAACTGGCTTGTGCCGGCAAACAGTATACGGCCGCTTTGCCGAGCCTGTGAACTCAACAGGACCGTTCCGATTTCTGAAAATCCCGAACACTTCAAGGCGTGGAAACATCTCGAGACCGCCAAACACCGGCTGGTCTATGAACTGCTCCGTCTCCGTCTGCCCGTTCAGAGCAAATCAGAGAATCCGGAGACCGGCCTGGCTTTCGATTTTCTCTTGGATTATTCTTCGATATCCGCCCAGCAGGGCGTTCTGGCGGCCCATGTCAAAGGGGTCATCACGGTAAACCTCGCCGAAGCCGATTTGGGGGTGCGGGAGAGGAATCGCAATGTCATCGGAGAATCCGCCGGTACCTTGATCGGAAATTTTCGTCACGAAATCGGCCATTATTATTGGGAAATAATGGTCCAGCCGGATGCCGAGCTTCTCGAAGAATTCCGGGAACTGTTCGGCGACGAACGCGCCGACTATTCTCAAGCGATGCAACACTATCACCAGGCGGGGCCTCCGCAGGATTGGCAAGACCGGTTCCTGAGCGTGTACGGCGCGGCGCATCCCTGGGAAGACTGGGCCGAAACCTGGGCCCACTACCTGCATATGGCGGACTCCCTGGAAACGGCCCATGCCGATGGGGTGCGTGTGAGACCCGATATGGATGTATCGGGGATCAACCGCATCAACCGGAAAAAGAACCGGCCGGATCTGTATCCGTTTGTTCTGCCGCCGCCCGCCTTGGAAAAACTCCGGTTTGTTCACCAGTTGATTCGGCGCCGATAATTCCGCCGTCGCCTCTCATCGAAAACCTCCCGGTCGGTGTGGGAACCGGTGATCCGAGGGGAAGGACGCTTTCCCTGAACCGGGCCGGTTAACCGGAGAATCGTTTTCTTGAACCGGTGATGACCGGGCAAACCGAACCGAGTGCCAGGCGGGCAATCTTTCGCTTGCGCAAATACATCAGGCCTGTAGTCTCAGCCCAGTTTCACCGTGACTTCAAACCGGTGGTTTTTATCTTCCAGCGGAATGTCTCCCCCCGCCACGGTAACGCCGTCCACAAGGACCTGTCGAATCCCGCGGCTGACCCCCTCGGGATTGAGGACGTGAATATGGTAAACGGCCCTTCCATAACGATAGGTGAGGCGGTATTCCGGCCAGGAGGAGGGAATTGAGGGGACCACCCGGAGCACATGTCCCTCCCGGCGTAACCCCAGAATGGCCTCCACCCCCAGCCGGTACATCCATCCCCCGGATCCGGTGTACCAAGTCCATCCGCCGCGCCCGGCATGCGGCGCCATGCTATAGACATCGGCTGCAATGACATAGGGTTCCACCTGGTATCGGCCCACTTTCTCCGGGGTGTCTGCGTGATGGATCGGGTTGAGCATGCTGAAAAGCGCTCCGGCCTGATCTCCCCGACCCAGTTCTGCAAAGGCCCATACGGCCCAGGTGGCGGCGTGGGTATACTGGCCCCCGTTTTCCCGAATGCCCGGGGGGTATCCCTTGATGTATCCCGGGTCCTTGGGGGTCTGATCGAACGGTGGCGTGAACAGCCGCACCAGCCGGTCGTCCGGCTCGACCAGCCGCGCTGCGACCGCTTCCATGGCGCGTTCCCGGCGGGAAGGATCCCCCGCCCCCGACAGCACCGACCAGGACTGTGCGATGGAATCGATTTGACACTCCTCGGATTGAGAAGACCCGAGAGGAGCACCGTCATCATAGAATCCGCGCAGGTACCAGTCTCCGTCCCATCCCGCCGTTTCGAGGTTCTGACGCAGCTCCCCGGCCGCCTGCAGGAGGGCCTCGGCCTGGCTGCCGTCCTCCCGGAGCCGGCATAGATCCGCAAATTCGGTCGCGGCAGCATAGAGGAACCACCCCAGCCAGGTGCTTTCGCCGCGCCCCTGAATGCCCACCCGGTTCATGCCGTCGTTCCAGTCGCCGGCGCCGATCAGCGGCAATCCGTGGCGGCCTCGCGTCGAGGCTTTGCGGATCGCCCGCAGGCCATGTTCATACAGGCTGTATCCCTCGGCGGTCGGTTCATAATGGCCGTATCGCTCCTCCTCCTCCGGCTCCAGCGGCTTTCCCTGAAGGAAGGGGACCTTCTCCGACAGAATGGATTCATCCCCGGTGGCCTTCACATACCGTGCGGTCACGTAGGGCAGCCACAGAAGGTCGTCTGAAATGCGGGTGCGGACCCCCCGGCCGGACGGCGGATGCCACCAGTGGAGCACGTCGCCCGCCTCGAACTGGTGCCGGGCCGCCCGCAGGATGTGGACCCGTGCGATCTCCGGTCGATGCAGAAGAATGCCCATCACATCCTGGAGCTGATCCCGAAACCCGAAGGCGCCGCTCGACTGATACAGGGCCGACCGTCCCCAGATCCGGCAGGAAAGATTCTGATAGACCAGCCACCGGTTCAGGAGCAGATCCATCCCGGTGTCGGGGGTCTTGACGGTCACCGCCCCCAGCAGGTCGTCCCAGAAGCCGGTCATCTCCGTCCAGGCCGCATCGATCCGCTCCCGGTTCCGGTACTCCCGGACGATCCGCTGCGCATCCGGTCGGTCCGCGCCCTGCCCGAGCAGAAAGGTCACCTCCTGAACCTCGCCGGGTTGAAGATTGATGTGGACCTGCACCGCGCCGCACGGGTCGATTCCGGCCGTGGTGTTGTCGGCCAATCCGATGCGCCCGAGGGCGGCGGGCCGTCGAAAGTCTCCCATGCGGCCCAGAAACTCGGAACGGCTCCCGGTCAGTCCGTGAAGGGACCGGTCCGCGGAAAGGAAGGCGGCCCGGCCGCCGAATTCGGTGTGGTAGGGGTTGCGGGCGAACAGGGCCTGTACTTCTTCGTCATAGGTTGAAATAATGTACGGCTGCATCTCCTCCCGGTCCGGCCCGAGCACCCATTCCGCATAATAAGCGGCGGTAATGCGGCGGACCCGCCGACCCGCGTTCTCCAAGCGGATTTGAATCAACTTGACCGGGTCCGCGGCGGCTGCAAACAGGCGCATTCTTTGCCGAAGCCCGTGGCTGTGGTGTTCGAATTCGGTATACCCCGCCCCATGGCGAATGAGGAAGGGTTCCGATGGTCCGGCCGGCAAAGGCGCCGGGGTCCAGACCGCCGCCGTCTCTTCGTCCCGCAGATAGAGGGCTTCCCCCGTGGGATCGGATACCGGGTCGTTGTGCCACGGGGTCAGGCGGTTTTCACCGCTGTTGACCGACCAGGTATTGCCGCTGCCGCTTTCGGAGACGATGAAGCCGAATTCCGGATTGGCGATCACGTTGATCCAGGGGGCGGGAGTCGCCTCCCCCGGTTTCAGATAGAGGATGTATTCGCGGCCGTCCGGCGAAAAGCCGCCCAGTCCGTTGTCGAACAGAAGATCGTCGGGCCGGGAGATCGGCGAGACCGCGGGCGGATTTTCCTCCGGAATCGGTTCCGGGTTAAATGCCGGAAGTTGAACCGGTTCCGTATCGATCTTTTCCAGTTGATCCGCCAGCATTCCCCTGCTCCCGTCCAGAATCGCCCGGGCGGCGGTGGACAGCAGGATGCGGTCCGCTTCTTCTATCTGATCGGCCCGAAGGATGAAGATGCCGCCGCGCCGGTTCAGCCAAGCATCACTGTTGGTTCGCATCAGGAGCCGCTGCAGCTGGCCCTGCACCTCCTGGGTATATCCGGTCTCCTTCAGGTTCAGAATGACCAGGTCGATCTTGAGCCGGCGGCTGCGCCAGTAAGCATGGGCCTGAAGCACCTGATGAACCAGGCCGATCTCCTCTTCACCGGCGATTCGAAGCAGCAGGATGGGGTAATCCCCGGAGATGGCGTGGGGCCAGAGCCCGGACTGGCCCAGGGTGTTGGCCGAGAGGATAGCGGGATCGGCCCGCAGGGCCGGGTGGGGATGGAGCAGCACCGAAAGCAGCTTTTGAATGGAAGCCAGCTCCGGGCTCGACAGTGTCAATTGATGCAGCTCCGATCTGCTTTGGGATTCGGCCGCCCGGATCGCCGCGTCAAAGGCGGACCCGTTTTGGCAGCGTTCGGCCGCAGCAAGCGCCTCATCCCGGGAGTCGGCCGCAAGGGTGAACCAGGAGAGCTGGACCATCTGGTTCGGTTCCAGTTCGACCGCCTGGCCCAGGGAAAAGATGGGGTCGAGGGTCGCACCGGCGGTTCCGGTGAGGCCGGGGCCGTTTCCGGACAGGGCGATCGGATTCCGGATCGTCCGCCCGCGCCCCAGGAATCGACGGCGGTCGCTTTCATAGGCGCCGGTGGCAGCCATTCCCGCCGGAACGACCAGCCCGTGGATCAGAAATACGGGGGCTTCTTCGGAGGAGCGGGGGCGGCGCTGATACAGAAGTCCGTTGCAGCCGTTCAGGTATCGGCTTTCCAGAAACAATTTGTTGAATGCAGGATGACGGCGGTCCATTTCCTGAGGGGCCAGAACGACCTCGCCGTAGCTGGCCAGGAACAGCCGCCGTTTTCGCGGACTTCGGTTGGTGATGGTGACCCGTCGGATTTCCACCGCGTCCTCCGGCGGTACCGTGATTTCGGTGTGCAGGACGATCTCCCGGTATTCGGTTCTGAAATCGACTCTGTGGGGGGAAAAATGGGCTTCAGTGCGTTTTGCAGCCGTTCCGGTGGGCTGATAGGCGGCCGACCAGAGCGCATCATTTTCCTGATCCCGCACATAGAACCAGGTTCCCCGGTCCTCGAGGGTGGTATCGGCGCGCCAGCGGGTCAGGGCGGTCTCTTTCCAGCGGCTGAAGCCGCTTCCGCTTCCGGTGATGAAAAGGCTGTACCTTCCGTTGGAGAGCAGGTGCCCATGGGGAACCGGTCCATGGACCGGCACCGGCCAGGAATTGAGTTCGATTTTCGGCCTCTCCTCTTTTTGCCGGATCACCGCCGCTTCCCGCAGTTCTTCCAGCGGTGCCTGCTCCGGTATCTTTTCCTGAAGGAGCAGCTCCACACTCTGAATCCGCGGATCCTGGTGGAAGCGGTCGACCATCCTGCCCTCGGTGAGGTAATGAGCCAGCGACAGGAAAATCATGCCCTGGTGGTGGGCATAGAAGGACCGGATGACGGCCTGTTTTTCTCCCAGGGCCAGGCGGGAAGGGGTAAAATCGACCGCCTCGTAAAAACCGTAGTTGCCGAGCGCTTTGTGTTCCCGAAGCGCGGCGATATTGTCCAGCACCGCGTTGGGACGGATGGGCAGTGCCAGCAGGGAGGCATAGGGGGCGATGACCAAATCATCTTCCAGCCTCCGTTTATACCCCAGGCCCGGCACCCCGAAGGCCCGGTACTGATAGTGCATATCCGCGTTGAACCGGTGATAGGCCGATTCGGAGATCCCCCACGGCACCTTTTTCTGCCTGCCGTATTCGATCTGGCGCGCCACCGCGGCCCGGCCGCTCTGGCCGAGAAGGGTGGTTTCATTCTCCCGCATCAGCAGGCGGGGCAGGAGGTACTCGAACATGCTGCCGCTCCAGGAAAGCAGACACCGGGTATCATCGACCCGGGTCATGGGCCGGGACAGGTGCAGCCAGTGGCTCTGGGGGATGTCCCCCTTGGCGATGGCCACCAGACTGGCGATGCGCGCTTCCGAAGCCATGAGGTCATAGTGATTGGGGTCGGCCATCCCGGCATCCACATTGTAGCCGATTCGGAAGAGCTGCCGCCGGGGGTTGAACAGGAAGGTGAAATCCATGGCATCCGCCATCTCTTCCGACTGGCGGGCGATGCCTTCGAAATCCTTCAGGAGGTAACGGGCGTTCTCCCGGGCCGAGGCGAAGCCTTCCCCCGTTTCCGCACACCATTCCAGGGCCCGGCGGCGGTCTTCGGATGCCGGCAGGTCGATCAAGGCGGTCCGCAGACCCGAAAGCCGCGCCAGTCCGGATTCACAGACCGATTCCACCTCTTCCAGAGCGGGCATGAGCGGCAGGTGTGCCGTCAACCCCTGCCATGCCGCGGCTGCCGATCCGTCTCCGGTTTCCGGAAGCGCCGGCGCCCGGTCGAGCGCCGGCAGCCAGGGAGCGAGCCGCTGGATCTCCCGCCGGGCGGTGCGCAGCTGGTAGTGGACGCGTTCGGTCCAGAGACGCAGGCTGTTCAGGTCGCCGGTGTTCAGCAGATGGCGGTCCGTCTCGATCAGCCGCTCCAGACGGCGGTTCAGCTCTTTCAGATCGATCTCCTCGAGCTGATTGAGCAGGGGAAACCACCGGTCGGGATCGGTTCGAACCGCCACCACATGCCCGCGAATGTGGTCCCACTGGGCCTGCATCGGGCCGACCGCCTCGGAGGCCTCCTTTTTGAACCCGGCCACGATCTCGTCCAGTACATCAAAGGTGTCGAGAAGGCCCTGCCACCGCTCCCATCGCAATACCGGGGCCTTCCCCAGTCTGAGGCATGCCTGGCGAAGCGTCAGAAGGCATGCGGCCAGGTTGCCGCTGTCTACGGCGGAGACATACCTGGGGGAGAGAGGATGCAGGTTGCGGGTGTCGAACCAGTTGAGGACATGGCCGCGGTAGGTTTCCAGCTGTTCAAGTCCGTCCAGGGTGTTCCGAAGCCGGGCGGAGAGCAGGGGAAGGCCGATATAGCCCAGGTCATAGGCCGCCGCCGTCGACAGAAGCAGGAGCCCGATATTGGTCGGAGAGGTGCGGTGCGCCACCAGGCCCAAGGGGGATTCCTGAAAATGATCCGGCGGTAGCCAGTGGTCTTCGGGCCCGACGAACTGCTCAAAAAAGAACCAGGTGCGCCGGGCCAGCCGGCGGACCTGGTACCGGCGGCCGATTTCTAGAAATTCCGGTTCGGGCGATATCGGACGGCTGATTCGATAGGCGACATATGGAGAAAAGAACCAGGCGGTCAGCAGCGGCGCAGCCCCGAACAGCGCGCCGGCATGAAAGGCGGCCAGCAGGAGTGCGATCCCGAGCGCGGCCACCGGAGCGCTCCACATCTGCTGCCAGTACCAACCGGGCTTGGACCGCCGGTCGGCCCCGCGGGCGGTCTGGGATGATGTCGTCCATTCCAGCAGGCGGCGGCGGGAGACCCCGATTCGATACACCGTCCGGAAAACGGCGTCCAGGGCCACCGCGGATTCATAAGGCAGAAACGTCAGCATCAGCAGCCAGCGGGTACCGGATACGCGCAGGGCGGCCGCCGTATTCCTCGGGGACCGGCGGGCCCGGAAATGGCCGGGCAGTTCCGCCGCCATCTGAAGCGCCAGGGGGGCGGCGGACATCAGCAGGGCGAGCAGGGTCCATAGAAACGCCGAGCCCGGAAATACGAGCCAGCCGGCGATCAACAGCACCAGTATCGACGGCTGAAACAGGCTGCGGATCAGGTTGTCGAGAATTTTCCAGCGGCTGATCAGCGAGAGCCGGTAGGGCCGGGAGATGGCCTCGGGGTGGGGTTTTCGGAACAGAAGCCAGGGCAGCAGCTGCCAGTCCCCCCGGACCCAGCGGTGCAGCCGCCGGGCATACACCGGATAACTGGGCGGGTAATCCTCCAGCAATACAATATCGGTGGCCAGGCCGACCCGGACATGGAGCCCTTCAAAAAGGTCATGGCTCAGCAGCGTGTTTTCGGGCGTTCTTCGGAAAAGCAGGCATTCAAAGGCGGAGATGTCATAGATGCCCTTGCCGGTGTAGATGCCTTCTCCGAAGAGATCCTGATATACATCCGATGCCGCACTGGAGTAAAGATCCAGTCCGGTGGATCCGGAAAAAATTTTTGAAAACAGGGAGCGGTTGGCGCTGACCGGCCGGACTTCCGTTCTCGGCTGAAGGATGGTGTATCCGGAGCTCCCTTCGCCCGTTTGCGGATCGACCCGGAGGCGGTTCAGGGGATGGGCCAGGGTGCCGATCAGACGGCGGGCGGTTTCCCGCGGCAGCTGGGTGTCCGCATCCAGGGTGATTACGTACCGGATCTTCGACAGGGCTGCGGTGTCCCCGATCTGCACGGCAAAGGAGGTCTTCTCCGACCCGCTCAGCAGGCGGTTGAATTCATCCAGTTTTCCTCTTTTGCGCTCCCAGCCCATCCATTTGCCTTCAGCGGGATTCCACAGCCGTTCCCGGTGAAAGAGGAAAAAGGGCAGGTGGTCGGTCTTCCGGTCGTGGGTTTTTCCATACCGCCGGTTCAGACCTTCGATGCCGGCGATCGCCTGTTCGATCAGGGCCCGGTCCGGCTCCGTCTCTTTTTGCTCCGCATCGGCCAGATCGGTCAAGAGCGCAAAAAAGAGGCGGGGATCTGAATTGCCCAGGTAATGGAGTTCCAGCTGGCGGATCAGGGAATCGACTTCATCGGCATCGCTCAAGAGCGCCGGAATGACCGCGACGGTGCGGCAATCGGCCGGAATGCCGTCCCGGAAATCGAGTTTCGGAAGCACATCGGGAGAGATCATTCGGGTGAAGGCCCAGTTCATCACCGTGGTGGCGGTGGTGACGGCCGGGATGAGGGTCAGGAGGAAGACGGTCGCCAGCTGATACCATGCGGCGCCTGCACCGGTCCCGACCCCGATGATCGTCGACTCGATGAGCAGCGCCAGGGTGCCGATGGATCCCAGATAGAGCAGGGTGGGGCGGTGGAGAAGCCACCGCCGCAGGCGCAATTTGAAGGAGGGCCGAAATCCCAACCGGGATTCGAGATGCGCGCGCCCCGCACCCAGGAGGTAGTAGCCGACATGAGACCGGCTTTCCGGACCGGACGGATTGCCCGGATGTGCTTCTGCCAGATGAACCGCCTTTCGGGCGACCTCGGTTTCATCCCATCCGGATCCCGCCGCCAGAACTTCGATGATCTTCCGGTACCGGTCCCGGGATTCGAAATCCATGCGGCCGTAGGTCTTCGAGGGATCCTTCACGAGGATCCGCTCCACCAGGGAGACCGCTTCGAAGAAATCTTTCCAGTCCTGGGCGGCCAGGGCCCGCAGGCTGAGAATGGCGCGGGAGATTCGGGCCTCGTCGGAGACCGTATCGAGACCGGTCAGGGGCTCCGGGTCCGCAATTTCGGTGGGCGTTCGAATACCGGTGATTCGGCCCGCCGCCCGGGCCAGATCATCCAGGAACAGCAACCGCAGCATCACCGGCAGGGCCCAGAGTTCGCCCGTGTTCAGAATCGCCGATTCCTGGTAACCGGTGATAAACCGCTTGAGTTCCTCGATGTCGAGTTCGCCCTGGCAGGCTTGAACGGCTTCCCGGGCGACGCCGTAAATGCGCGGCTTGCCCTGAAACGGCGGCAGAGTTTTTTTGGGCAGCTGCCGGTAGAATTTTTTCGGTAAATCTTCCCGAATTTGCCGCCTGGTTTCCTGAACGATATGGTAATTGTCCAGAAGCCATTCGGATGCGGTGGATTGGGCGAACTCCTGGTCGGCTTCCAGGGCAAACCGGCGGTGCGCGTCCTCGAGCAACTCTTTCTGGGTGTCCAGACGCTCGTTGAGCCAGGTGAAATCTCCGGTTCCCTGATCTTTCATAAGCGCCCGCATGCTAGTGCCCCTTTCTCTCGGCCGACGCGGATTCCGCTTTTGTCGGCTCGATTCGGTCCCGGGGGAAGTCCTGCATGAGCAGCAGCGGTGTGGTTCCATAGGTGATGAAGTTGTGGGCGACGGATCCGTAGGTCCATTTCGATTTTCCGGAATAGCCGTGGGCGCTCATAACCACCAGGTCCGCCTTTTGCTCACCGACCAGTTCATGAAGCCGAAGGGTCGCATCATCGGCAGGCTCCAGGAAGATGCGGGCTTTGACCGGCAGGCGGGAGAGAACCGATTCGAAATGCGTTTCCATCTCTTCCTGATTCCGCTGGACGAGCCGGGCCGACAGTTCCCGATCTTCCGGGCTCGGCGGGTGCCGCCGCGGCATTTCAGGAATGCAGGTCACATGAGTCAGAATCAGATCCGAGGCATGGTCCCGGGCCAATCTGACCGCCGGGGGAAGGGCGAATTCGGATCGTTTCGAGCCGTCCAGGGGAACCAGAATCCTGTCAAATCGAGTCCCTTTCGATGCTTCGGCCGATTCTTGATAGGCCCGCACGATCATTATTGAAATGCGTGCCCGGGCGGCGATTTTCTGAAAGACGCTGCCGGCGTACCATGGGTTCAGACCGCTGCGCCCGTGGCTGCTGACCACCAGAAGATCGATTTCTTTATCTTCAATCGCTTCCAGAATGCGCTGGGCCGGCTGCCCTTCTTTCAGGATCGATTCCGTCTCGACCCCCTCTGCTTCGAAACGGGAAGCCAGGTCCGCCAGATAGGCGCCGGCTTCTGTTTTGCACATGTGCCAGTCCAGCGGGTCGATCGGGGGGGAGCAGTCGGCGGCTTGAGATTTTTCCAGAACCCTCAACAGCGTGACCGGTGTTCTGAATGTCCGGGCAAGCGCCGTCGTGCAGGACACCGCGCATTCGGCCAGTCTGGATCCGTCCAGCGGCATGAGGATGCGTCGAAACATGGGCGTTTCTCCTTTTAAATGGCGCCTTGGGGGGCCATAAAGATGCGGCCTTCGACTGAACCCGAAGGCCGCATGCATAGGGGGGTTATTTCTTTTTCTTTTCTTCTTCCATGACCAGTTTCTTGCCGCAGCCGCTGCATTTACCATCCTTGGTTATAGACGGCTGTTTGTCTGTCTCCATTCCGCATACGCCGCATTTTTCCGCCATTGTCATTCACCTCCCTCCACTTTTAAATTAAATTTCTATTGCCCCTCCGGCGCTGCAGGTTGAATCAGCGGCGCCCGTTCTTGGAATGAAGGGCGCTCGCATCCGGTGAACTCCGGAGCGGCCGATTAGGATCTTTTAAAAGATAACCCCTGGACCATAAAAATCCTATACGGTTGATCCGGTATATGCGAGGTCATCGAACTACTGTCGATCGACGGTAGACCGGCGGTTTTGCTGTTTCAGAAAAACCGAATCGCCCGGGTCGCGTTTTTTTCCCGCAATTATGAGCAATCTACATCGATTATTCCCCCGACATGGGGCAAACCGGGTATTACCTATTGGTGCGGGGATACCTAATATTGGATTGTGATCAGATATCAGGATCACAACCGATGAAACAAAATGAAAGGAGTTTTTATTATGGCAACTTATGAACCGACCCGTACCGATCCGACCCGTCATGGAACGACGCTCGGTTCGGAGACCGATGTTGAATCCGACAAGGGAAAAACCGATCGTGCGAGGGAAACCATTGCTCGCAAGGGGCATGAATATAAGGAGGCGGCCGCCGAAAAAGCACGGCCAAGATTTGAGCAGACCAAGGAACAGGGAAGACGCAGCCTCGAGTCCACCGCCAGCGCCCTTCGGGACACGGCCGATCACCTCCGGGAAGAGGATCAGGAGACGATGGGCCGGTATACGGAATGGGCCGCCGGACAGGTCGACTCCGTCGCAGGCTATTTCCGGGACCGAAATGTAGACGATGTGATGCGGGACGTCCGGTCGATGGCGCGAAGGAATCCGGCCATGGTCCTGGGCGGCGCCCTGATGGCCGGCTTTATGGCCGCACGCTTTTTGAAAGCCTCGGAGCCGACCGGGTACGGGCATGAAGGGTATTCGGATCGGAATCGATCCTTCGACTACCCGGCGGCCCGTCCCCCGGCCCGTCCGTATGATACCGACTATACCCGTCCCTACGGAGACGTTCGATAAATGATCATTCAATGGGCGAACAGGCTACGGTTCGCCTCTCCGAATGATACGCAATAAAGGAGAAAACCATATGGCCGATACCCTTTATCATTCTCATATCCATACGGAGGAGAAATCGATCGGCGATCTCTTTTCCGATTTATCCAATGAAATCCAGTCCCTGGTGAGCAACGAAATCAAACTGGCGAAAATCGAAATGAAACACAAGGGCGCCGTGGCCGCAAAAAATTCCGCATTTCTGGTGGTCGGCCTGGCGCTTCTGTATGGCGCTTTTCTGGGCCTCATGACCACGGCGGCGCTGGCCCTGGGCCTGATCATACCGTTGTGGCTGGCCGCACTGATCGTTTCCGTCGTGATCCTGATCATCGGCGCGGCGATGGCGGTCAAAGGTGTCAATACGTTAAAGCGAATGAAAATGGCCCCTGAACTGGCCATTGAATTTATAAAAGGAGAGAGGAGCGCAAGTTATGGTAGATAGAACAGACGAACCGACCCGAACCGGACATGCTGCGGATACGTCCGCAACGGCGGGAACTTCCCCGACGGTGAAAGACATGACCCCCGGCGAGCGTGCCGAACTGGAAGCCCTCCGGGCGGAAATCGCCGCAGAGCGGATGGAGACCCGCGCCACGCTCGAGGCCATTCAGGTCCAGCTGACCCCGGCCCATTTGAAGTCACAGGCCCGGGAAAAGGTGCGTGACGTTACGGTGGGCAAGGCGCAGCATATGGCGCATTCCGCCGGTTATAAGGCCAAACATATGGGATCTTCCCTCTGGGATACCCTCAAGGAGAACTGGGTGCCGACCGCCCTGATCGGGGTGGGTGCCGCCTGGCTGGCCAAAAGCAGTCAGGAAGGGGAGAGCCGGAGCAGGGATTATTATTACGATCCCTATTTCGACGATGAATTTCCGGATGATCAGCTTCGGGATTATGCCGGGCCCAGTGCGGATATGCATCACTACTACGCCGGACCGGCCGAAGAAGTCGGCGGTGCCGGTTCCCGGACCGGGCAGGTTCGGGAAAGAGCATCCCGAGCCGCCGGTCATGCCCGCGACAAAGCCGGCGGCATGATGTCCCAGGCACGGCAGAAAGCCGTCTCCGCCGGAGAACAGGCGGGATCCATGGTGCACCATGCCCGGGAGCGGGCGAGCGAATCGGCCGGCCGTCTCGGCCATGAAGCCCGGCGGCGTTTCCGGCAGACCGGTCATCAAACCCGGCGCATGAAAGACGAAAACCCCCTGATGACGGCCGGCGCCCTCTTCGGTATCGGGGCGGCGCTGGGCTTTCTGATTCCGGAGACCCGCAAGGAAGACGAATGGATGGGGCACTCCCGGGATGAGATGCTGGCGCAGGCCAAGCAAAGGGGCCGGGATACCCTGGAACGGATGGAGGAGGTGGCCCGGGAAACCGGAAAAACGGCCGCCGACACGGCCCGGGAGGAAGCGGAACGAAAAGGCCTGACCTCGGCATCTGCCACCTCCCCGGATACCGAAGCCGGCAGCGGCGAATCGGTCCTACCATGAA
>JBEPWQ010000077.1:0-14236 GCA_041642315.1 Desulfobacteraceae bacterium
TACGGACGGTGACATCCGGGTTGAGCTGCTGGTTCAGGGGATCGGGCCACTCCCACTTGAACCAGTTGAATCGACGGACCTTGTAGGGGCAGTTCTGGGAGCAATACCGGGTTCCGATGCATCGATTATAGATCTGGTTGTTGATCCCCTCTTTGCCGTGATGGGGCGCGTATACCGGGCAGACCGATTCGCAGGGGGCGTTGTCGCAGTGCTGGCAGAACATGGGAAAAAAGTTGATCTTCTCCATCTCTTTCTGATCGTGGTATCGCTCGATGCGCATCCAGGACATTTCACGTCCCTCGATGATCCGCTCTTCTCCCACCACGCCCAGGTTGTTTTCGGCGTAGCAGGCCGCCGCGCAGGCCGCGCACCCGATGCACCGGTCCAGATCGACGATCATCCCCCACCGGTAGTCGTTTTGATGTTCGTGAGGGGGATAGAGGTCCCGGTGGGGGGCATACCCCTCGGGCAGCGGAAGGGTTAAAGGGAATTCGTGCATCCCGAATCCGTGTTCTTCGCCGTGGTGTCGGTCATGACCGCCCAGTTCATGGATTCCGACGGAAAGGGCGATCTTCCGGTCGTGCTGGAATTTACTGCCGTCGGTATGAGAGATCGTCACCCCGCCGCCGGATTTTTCGATGGACACCGCGGGAATCACAAAAGCTGGCGCGCCGGAGGCCGGGTCCGCTTCGTGGGAAAGCAGCCGGAAGGGATTGGCCCCTCTTGATTCGGCATACCGCCCGTATGCCGAATGGCCCTGGCCGATGGTCATCACCGCCAATCCGGGGCGGACCCCGGTGGATCCATAGGCGGGTGCCTTCAGCTCCCCGTTCTTCGATTTTAGGGTGAGAAAATCTCCATCTTCGGCATTCAAACGCTTCAATGTGTCCGGATGAAGCAGGACCGGACTCTGCCAGGCCACCTTGGTCAAGGGATCGGGAATTTCACAGAGCCACGGCCGGTTGGCGCCGCGGCCGTCGAAAAACCGAATGGAAGGCGCCGCCATAAACGCCACGGAATGGTCGGCGGGCTGCACCCTGCTCGAATGGGACGCCTTCTCGTAAAATGTGAAGAGATCCTTTGAAATCACCAGCTCCGGTGATTCCGGCCCTTCCCTCCCCTCTTCGAAAACGCCGCCCCGCTGCACCGTGTGGAGCCAGTCCTGCTTCGATTCGATCTTTTGATCCCGGACCAGTTCACCGGTCAGCACGGTCTGGAGATCCTCGGCGATGCCGCCGACGGGAGAAGCGGTGGACCGCAGAAGCAGCTCGGAAAGAGAAGGGGCGCCGGTGAAATTACCCATGGCCGGTTGAAGCGTGGAAACCACCCGGTGCTTTCCGCCGTATTCGCCCCATCTTTCAAGAGGCAGCTGAACCGGAAAGACCAGGTCGGCCAGCTGGGCGGTCTCGTCCATGAAATTGCTGAAACAGATCGTAAAAAGCGATTCGCGGGACAGGATCTCCCGGACCCGGGCCGCCTCGGGCAGTGAAAAAGCGGGATTGACATTGTTGACCAGCAGAAAGGAGACGCTTTCATCCTCCAGCCGCTCGAAGAACTCCCGAACCTCGGCCCCGGTCGCCGCCAGCTCCACCCGGTGGCGGTTGGAAAAATCAAACAGGCTCAGATAAGGATCCAGAATCATATTGAGGAGATTCACCGCGACATGCGTATCCAGGGCGGAATCGGCGGCGGCCGTTCCCGGACCCAGTATCAGGGGGCGTTTGGCGGCCAACAGGTGCCGTATCATCTCCTGAAAGGCGTCTGCATCGATTCCGGCCTCATCCGCCGCCCGTTCAGGGGTGAAAAAATCGGTCTTTTTTCTCAGAAAAGAGGCCACCGAACCGGGCAGGGCACCGCCCTTGCCCCTGCGCAGGGCTTCCCGAATGCAGCCCAGCACCACGGCGGTTTCGCCGCCGGGAACCGGGGCCAGCCAGTGATCGGCATTGGCGCCGGTCATGGATTGATACGGGCTGACAAAATAGAAAAGCGGCTTACGGCCCCCTGTGTAGGCATGCATTTCTTTGAATTTTCCGGCATACTCCACCGGAGAGAGCCAGGTCTCCAGAAAATCCGCTCCGAAGCAGAGCAGAAAATCGGCATCCTGCATGCGATAAGAAGCAAGCCCTTCCTGACCGAAGGCGATCCGGTTGGCCGTCTTCAGCGACTCATAGGCGAAGGGCTCATAAATCAGGGGTTTCGGAGAATGCAGGGAATTCAGAAAGCGGCTCATGACCCGCAGGGTGCTCTCCCCCGGGACCTCGCTGATCATGCGAACCCCGCCCTTTTTTTGGGAGGCGACCTGAACTTTTTTTCTTAGAACGGCCTCCGCCTCGGCGAAAGAGAGTTCTTGCCGACGATCGCCGCTTTTTAAACAAGGAGATTTGATTCGATCGGGATTGTAAATCGCCTGAAGCGCCGACTGCCCCCGCATGCAGATTTTGCCATGGTTGATTGGGTGAAGCGGATTTCCTTCCACCTTGACGACCCGCCCTTCCCGGTTTCGGGCGATGATGCCGCACCCGGCGGGGCATTCCCGGCAGGTGCTTGCATACCAGTTTTCTTTTCCCGTTACCATGTCGTCGGGGGCGCGCACCAGGGAATAGATCGTTTTATCGGGCTGAGAAGAGCAACCCACGGCGACCGAAAGGCTGCCGATACCGGCGAATTTAAGGAATGTTCTACGGTCCATTATGAATTAGAATCCCCATGCAAAATCTGAAACGCGTTTAGTGAACAAATTAAAAAGGGTTTCTGAATATCACTCTTGTAAACAGCTGAGGCAGGGATTTGAAGAATGACGCTGCCTGCCAACGGAATGGAAAGTCTCGCCAATCGCCGATGGAGGGGAGTTACTCTCCTTGTGCATCTTAGGTACCAAATCCGCCGTTACAGTGTCAATAAAGAATTTGATAATTAATGAAGAATAATATTTTTTGCCTTGGATTATTTTTTAAATGAAATTCAACAGAAGCGTTCGCAGAAAAACGAAGGGATCAGGTACAATGAACAAAGATCTTGGTGGCCAGTTTGGCGGCGGTAAATTCAGATACCTGGGTTCCGGGGATTTTCACCAATTCATTGATATCGGCGGCGATTACTTTTCGATTCCGTCCTACCGCCTGAATCAGACGGATCAGCTGATAATAACCGATTCCTCCGGGCTCGGGGGTGCCGGTGCCCGGAAGCACCGCAGGATCGAGGCCGTCCAGATCAATGGTGATATACACCTGCTCCGGGAGTAGATCAATCACCTGATCCATCCAGGGGTTGGACCGGTTTTCAGTCGAAGCCTCGGAAGCCGCCGCGATTTCATGGGCATAAAAGGGTGTCAGTCCATTGGTTTTAACATACCGGGCCTCTTCCCTGGAAAAAGACCGAATCCCAACCTGAACAAAGGGAAGCCCCATGTCGTCGGCCACCCGCCGCATGACGCAGGCATGATTGAACCGGCTTCCGTTCCATTCATTCCGCAGGTCCAGGTGGGCGTCCACCTGAAGCACCCCCATCTGCGGATAGTGCTGGGATGCGGCCATAATGGGGCCCAGGGAGACGGCATGATCCCCGCCCAGCGACAGCAGGAACTTGCCTTGAACCAGCACCCGGTCGGCGGCGGCCCGCATCTCATCCACGGCCGCTTTCGGGTCCCCGGACGGGAAAACCGGCCGCAGGGTATGGATCGCAAGGCCCGCCCAGTCGGTGAGGGTTTCTTCGTCCACCGCCTCCAATTGAGCCGAAGCGTGTAACAGGTGAAGGGGCCCGTCTTCACTGCCCTCTCCATACGAGGGGGCGTTTTCGTAGCAAAGCGGAAGCACGACGATATGGGCTTCCTCAAAGGAGATGGGCCGCACTTCATCTCCGCCGAAGGGAATGAAATCCGGAAGCGTCATGTCCGGTTCTCCGCAAAAAAGGGAAAAGCCGGCTCTTTGTGTGCGACGGCTTCCATTATTTGACGAATACCGCCGCAGCCAGCACAGTGGTCCAAATGCCCCCTTCGGCTCCCAGCGTCCCCTGCGTAAAATGCTGGGACTCGACAATCTTTCCCGACATCTTGTACACCTCCCGACGTTCATCATAATCCTTGTTCGGATCGAACTCGATCCCGAGGGTATTGGCCAGCATGGAGGCAGCCAGGTCCTCGGCATACTCACCCGCCTCGGGTTCTGTCTGGCCGAACCCGTGATGCTCCGAGAGGTAGCCGTATTGCCCGCTTTCCGCCGGAAGCGCCAGCCCGATGCTGGCCACGATGCGCCGACCCGGCTCCCGAATCTGTTCCTTTGCGAGGACGCAATGGGTGATCTCACCCGGCTCAAGGTGGCTGATGCCGTCTTCCAGTTCCAGGATTCTGCAATAGGGCGGAAAAATGGACGAGACCTGAACCAGGTTGAGGTGAGCGATTCTGGCCGATCGAAGGGCATTCTCAAAAGATGCCAACTTTTCTTTGTCATTTCCGACCCCTTTGGTGAAAAACATATATCTTGGAACATACATAATTGCGCCTCCCTTTTTTTTAGGCTATATTGAGGAATTGATCCATTCCGGACTCAAAAATCAGTTGGAAACTATAGTACACACGCCTTTTGTTTTCAACACCGGACCGACGATAAAAAGCATTTTGAAAAATTCCCCAGATGAACATTGTCACCTTAATATACGGAGCCTGATCACGAACATGCACCACCCCGATTCATCCCAGGAGACCACCCATATCGGTTATCAACGGATCGCCAAGAAGGAAAAAGCGAAATGGGTCCGCCACCAGTTTGATACCGTCGCCCGGCGGTATGATTTGATGAATACCCTGCTCAGCTGCGGCATCCATTATGTATGGAAGCGGATCGCACTCCATCTTCTGAATGCAAAAACCGGCGCCCGAATTCTCGACCTGTGCGGCGGCACCGGCGATCTGGCGGTATCCGCCAAAAAGCGGGTGGGTCCGGACGGCCGGGTCGTGCTCTGCGATATCAACAGGGAAATGATGAAGGTGGGAAAAGCCAAAAGCAGCCATTCGGCCATTCGGCGCGCCCTCGATTATGTACAGGGAGATGCGGAACAGTTACCGTTTCCCGACGAATTCTTCGACGGCGCCGTCGTCGGATTCGGCATTCGGAACCTGACCGATATGATCCAGGGGTTCCGGGAAATGCATCGGATATTAAAACCGGGAGGGAGCATGGTCTGTCTGGAATTCTCAAATCCGAATTCGCCTCCCGTCAAAGCGCTGTACCATTTTTACTCCTTCCATATTATGCCCCGTGTGGGTGCTCTCTTCACCGGCTCCCAGGAAGCGTATACCTATCTTCCGGAATCGATCCGACTTTTCCCCTCGCCGGACGCCCTGGCCGTTCAACTGGCGGAGATCGGCTTTGAAAAAATCGAATTTCGCAGACTCAGCCTCGGCATCGCGGTCATTCATCGGGGCGTGAAAGCCGCTTCTTGGATTGATTCGTCTCTTGACCGGAAAAACAGGGAAGGATATCAATAAGCGAATTCACAAAGATTGGAATCATGCCCATCCACTCAATGGAAGGAGAATCAGAGATGACCGACATCAGAATTACCGATCCGCTGTTGAGACGAATTTTATACGCCGTCGGCATTATGGGGGTGATCGCCTTCGGTTTTTACACCTTCGGACTCCTCAAAGAATCCCTGAGCGTGATCTTGAATGTCCTGACCCCATTCATCATCGCCCTGCTGCTGGCCTATATTCTGGCCCCGCTGGTGATCGGACTGCAGCACCGTTTGAAGCTGGGGCGGGTCATGGGGACACTGGTTCTGTACCTGATTATCTTCCTCGTTTTTTTTCTGCTCCTGGCGTTTTTGATCCCCACCATCATTTCAGAACTGATCCATCTGTTTAATGTGATAAAAACCTCTTTTCCCGCTTTTCTGGACAGACTGGCCCGGCACCCGTTCCTGGATCTGGATGCCGCATGGATGGATGCCCTGGCCGAAAAAATCCGCCAGATTCAAGTAGATTATGAAAAAATCCTCTCGGATATTCTGCCGGGCCTGAAACAGATGGCCACAGGGGGATTTCAGGCGGTGGAGACGGCGACCAAGGGACTTTTCAGCGGAATCGGCTCGGTGATCGGGCTTTTCTCTTTCCTGATCTTTGTAGGCATCATCAGTTTCTATTTCATCATCGACTGGGAAAAGATCGGCCCGACCATTCGAAAAATGGTGCCTCCGGAACATCGGGAGCAGGTGTTCTCAATTTTAAAGAAGATGGATACGGCGGTGGGCGGTTTTCTTCGGGGCCAGCTGACCGTCTCGATCATCGTCGGAACCCTGTTCGCCTTCGGCCTCTTCGGCATGGGCTTTATGGGCTTTCCGGCCCTTCGCAATTACTGCATTCTGATCGGCACGGTAGCGGCCATCGGCGGATTCATTCCCTATCTGGGCCCCATCATGGGGGTGACCCCAGCCATATTGATCATCCTGCTCACCGGAGGGATCCCCTGGAGCATCAAGCTCATCACCCTGCTCACCGTGCTGACCCTGTTTGCAATCATTCAGGGGATTGAAGGGTTTATTCTTCAGCCCAAGATCGTCGGCAAGGGGGCGGGGCTGCATCCGTTGGTCGTGCTTCTGGCACTGATTGCCGGAGCCCAGTTCGGCATCGGCGGTATGATCGTGGCGGTGCCCATCGCCAGCATCACCCAGGTCCTGGTCCGTGAATTTTACTGGCATCCGATTCAAAGGCGGGAAGCGGAGCTGGCCGAATCCGCCGAATCGCCCCGAATCTCCGGGGCATGAAAAATGGCCACCCGGAAACTCCTGTTTGATATATTCCATCAACGGATCGAGGCGCTGGCCGCTGAAAAGGGATTGTCCAATTCGGAAAAGGAGACCATCATCGAGGCCCTGCGCCATGCCATGGCCAACCCCTATATGAGCGAAGATCAGATCTATCAGGAGCTGATCAGAAGGAAATCGGATTAGATGCGGCTGAGGCGGCTGGAACTGGAAAATATCGGCTGTTTCAGCCGGGCCGCTTTCGATTTCTCCGACACCGCCACGGTCGTGTTCGGCGAAAATCGAACCGGCAAATCGACCCTGGTGTACGCCCTCTTTTTCGCCATTTTCGGCCGTCACCTGAACACCGGACTGACCGCTAAAGATCTGTGCACGAAGGGGGAGCCGTCCGGTGGGGCGCGTCTCCTGTTCGAGGAAGGTTCCTCGGCCTTTCGGCTTTGCCGGTCCACCGACCGACTTCCTACTCTCCATGAACAGCCGAGCGGGCAGACAGACTGGCGGCCGGTGAGACTGAACGACCCGGAAGACCTCCGCAGGTTGATCCCGCTCACACCGGAAACCGCGGCTCTGACCGCTTTTTTCAGAGAAAGCGAACTGATCTATTTTTTGCAGGACATCCCCAAGTACAACAAGACCCTGCTCCAGAGCCTCATCGGCATGGACGATATTCTCATCCTCAAATCCCGCTTTAAAAAAGCCCTGGCCAAGGCCAGGGAGTTCAAAAAAGGTATCTCCAAAGTCACCCCGCCCCCGCCGCCCGATCCTCTGGAGGTTGAATTGGCCCGTCGCCAATTGGCCAAAGCGGAAACCTCTCTCCAGGAGGTCGAGGCCGAGTACCGGACGCGTGTCGAATCGACCGCCGGAAGCCCCGCCGTCACTCGACTGTTGCAACAGCAGTATGAGGAAAAACGGAAACTATTGGAACAGGCGCGGCGACAGAAAGAGCGATCCCCTTCCCTGAAGCAACTGGATCAGAAAAGGTCAGCACTTCAGAACCGCCTATCCGCCGCAGAACCGATTCGCCGGTCGGTTGAAACGCTTCAGCAGCGAATCGGAAGCCAAACCAATGAAGCAGACCGGATCCGCGGCCGAATGGAAAAGCTTTCCCGCCTGGAGCAGGATTCGTCCTGTCCCCTTTGTGAACAGGCGCTTTCGACCGACCGGTTATCGGAAATCATGGCGGAGATGGCCGAGCGCTCAGCCCTCATCGAAAAAGATCGGCAATTGCTGGAAACTAAGCTGGCAAAAAATCGAAAACTGGAAAGAGACCTTGAACACCTGAAAACCGCGGTTCACGAAATCGAGGACCGGATTCGGAATGCACGAAGACTGGAAGCACGCATCGCTGAACTGGAAGCGCAGACAAACGGATTACAATCGGATTTGTCCTCTTTCAACATCCACGGAATGGATGTCCCGGAAAACACCCAGGCGGGTTTGCCTTCTGAAAAAGAACCGGTGCGCCTGGAGACCCGGCGACGAAACGCTCAGGAAGCCATCATCCATAATACGGTTCTCCTGAGGCAGTATGAAGAGCGCATTCAGAGAAAAAAAGAAAACCAGGAAAATCTCGATGTCGCGGACCGAAATGTGCTGATCTGTGCCACCGCCTGCCAGGCTTTTGAAGAGGCGGTTCAAATGCTGGGCAGCAGAATGCTGGAGCGGGTGCGCCGAAGCATCGAGATCTGGTCCCGCCATTTTACCTTCCTTCACCGATTCGATATTCAAATGACCGACCGAGAGCTTTTGCCGATGATTCAGGCCAAAGGGTATCATTACAAATTGAACCAGATGAGCAAGAGCGAACGAATCTTCCTTTATCTGATGCTCAAGCTGTCCATCGGAGAAGCCCTGGGCCATCTCGGCCTTTTTATTCTGGATGACCCCGCGGACGGACTCGACCACAAACGAAAACAGACCCTGGCCTATCTTCTGGCAGAGGTGGCCAAAAAGCGCCAGGTGATCGTTACCACCAATGATCCGGTTTTTGCCGATCTTTTATCGGTTCCCTTGCGGATCGATCTTTCATCAGCCGTCTTATGAAAAGAGCCCCTCTGATGCCGAAAATCGATGGAAACCGAATTCCGAAGCGACGGATACCGGCCGTTTCCGCTTGACTACACGGTTCCGCTTCCTTTATAAGGGCAGAATGGAACGACCCTGCAGTACGGGTGAAAAATACCGCCACATCAGCGATACAATAGAGGCTGCCGCCCATGATCAAGGTAAAGGATATCATGACCCGCGAGGTCCTCACCGTGACTCCGGATACGGAGATCACCCAGGCGACCAAACTCCTCATCGACAAGCGCATCAACGGGTTGCCGGTCATCGATGCATCCGGAAAAATCAAGGGAATTCTTTGTCAAAGCGATTTAATCGCCCAGCAGAAGAAGCTTCCCCTCCCCTCCTTTTTCACTTTTCTCGACGGATTTATTCCCATGACCTCGATGAAACAGCTGGAACGGCAGATTCAGAAAGTGTCCGCCACGACCGTGGCCCATGCCATGACCCCGGATCCGGTGACGGTGGACCCGGAAACGCCGATCAATCTTGTCGCCGCCTTGATGGTGGACAAGAACTTTCATACCCTCCCTGTCGTCCAAGGCGAAAAACTGGTGGGAATTGTCGGAAAAGAGGATATCCTTCGCACATTGACCACAGAAACGGAAACAGTCGGATAACCGACGAACAATTCAAAGGTCCTCCCTATCTGCACCTCCTCCTCCAATAGAGCCATTCGGCAATTCCGTCGATATGTGTGGGATTGTATTCATACCTTTCGGGAATCCGGCACACCCTCCCGCAGTGCCTACCTGGCTGCGGCCGATCAGATCCGGAAACGGCGGCTTACAGAGAAAATACCGGGGATTTGGGAGCACCCCCCGCTTATGCTTACCGCTACTCTCGAGGACGGCTTTGGACACGGCCTCGAGGTCATCCATCGGTTTGCCGACGCGGTGGGTTTGAAATGCATGCCCCTGGGCCTTCTTTTGAAACCCGAGCGGATTATTCAGGAATGCCGAATTCATCGTCCGGATTTTCTGGGTGTGACGGTGCTTCAATTCGATTCCGAGGATGCCCTTAAACGGATCCGTAAAGAGATACCGAGTCGCACCCGAATCGTGGCCGGAGGCCCCGTCTTTCGGGCGGATCCTGATTTCGACCAGAGAACCGGCATCGATCGGGTGGCTCGAGACGGGGTCGACTTTCTGAAGATTCTGCTGGATACCGACCTGTGAAAATGTCCCTTGACCGTCCATTACCCTTTGTGTATCAATTCATCTGAAATTACAGGAAATAATTGCTTGACCTATAAACCTTAATTTTTTCGGATTGTTGCAGGAAATCACGCGTTGGAGCAGGACCGCTGGAGAACACGGCATATGGATCAGGAGGCGAAATGGAAAAAATCAATATTTCGGAAAAACTTCGCACCTTCGATAAGTATTGGCAATCTAAGCAGGTTACCGATTTCAACAACCAATCGGTGAAACTGGTCAAATTGAAGGGCGAATTCGAATGGCATCACCACAAGGCGGAAGATGAGTTTTATTTGGTACTGAAGGGACAGCTCAGCATCGAACTCGAAGATGAATCGGTTATGCTGGACGAAGGGGATCTATTCGTGGTTCCTCGAAACCGGGGTCACCGACTGCTCGCGGCTCAGGAAGTTCACCTGATGATTATCGAGCCCAAATCGACCCTGCATGGTGAAACCATCAAAAAGGAGATTGAAAAAACCGAGAGTGAAACCCCGGAGAGTTGATTTATTCCGAATGGGTCATAATTTACGCGCGGCAGACTGCCAATTCTGAAAGATTTTCTTTCCTGCAAATGGGATTTTTTTATCCGATCCCTCCGGTTGGCTTGCGCTTACACGAAAATGAAAGGAATATATCATGAAAACAGTACCCTCCATTCTTTTTTCCGGGATAATCGGCTTCCTGATTACAGTCATTTTTCCTCTGCCGGCGGCGGCCGTGCAAACCTATCAAATCGATCCGGTCCATTCTTCAGTGATCTTTCGAATCAAGCACCTCGATATCACCTATGTATACGGGCGTTTCAACACCCCTTCCGGAACCCTGCAGTTCGATACGAACAATGAAGAAAAGAACGCCATTGAGATGAAGGTTGAAGCGGTCCATGTCGATACCGACAATTCCAAACGCGACAAGCACCTTCGGAGCGAAGATTTTTTTCATGTGATCAAATACCCGTATATTTCCTTCAAAAGCGATTCTTTCAAGGAGATTGAACCGGATGTATATGAGGTTTCCGGAGATCTGACCCTCCACGGAATCACCAAACCTTTGACGGTGACCGCCCGGCATACCGGCTCGGGTAAAGACCCCTGGGGCGGACAACGAATCGGCTTCGAATCGACTTTCCCGATCACACGGAGCGATTTCGAAGTCACCGGATCTCCCGACAGCGTAGCGGATACGGTGCAAATCACCGTCAGCATCGAAGGTATTCGGCAATAAATTTTCATCATTCCATTTACCGGCGGCGGAATAGGGCCATTCCGCCGCGATTCTTACTATTGATAACGGCCAACCGACAAAAACTGAAAAGAATATGAACACCCGTTTTTTCTCCGGCTTGCAGCCCTTTTCCATCCCCTGCATACGAGTCCATCTCAGCATTCTCCTGATTGCCTCCAACGCTATTTGGGGCTTGGCCCCGCTTTCCGCAGCCGCAGCGGAAGGCACCGCCCCCCCGGGAGCAACCAAAACCATTCAGGTCGATGGCGGCAGTCTTTTTTCACGGCCGTTTGAAGCGGCTTCGGTGATCGACACCCTCCGGGCCGGAGAAAGGGTTACCCTTCTCGGAAAAGAGGGAGACTGGTGTATGGTCCGACTGGAGGATCAACGCCTGGGATGGGTCCATCAGCGCCATACCCTCTCCTATCCTTCGAAAAATTCCGGTACGAAGGTATCCGGCGCGGCGGAAACGAAACCGGCGGCGGATGTCGATGAAAATCCGATCACGACAACCGGTGAACCCCCGTTCAGAGCCCGCGTCAAAGTCAGATCGGGCAGAGTCCGAAAAGCGCCGACTACGAATTCACCGATCATAGACGGTGTTCAGAGAGGCGATATCGTTT
The DNA here is from genome assembly GCA_041642315.1 of Desulfobacteraceae bacterium. GTDB lineage: Bacteria > Desulfobacterota > Desulfobacteria > Desulfobacterales > Desulfococcaceae > JAABSQ01. Next base: position 11,873 of record JBEPWQ010000077.1, read on the forward strand.
CCGTCGAAGATACCCGAAGCGGGTGGTACTTTATCCGAATGAACGGCGACCGGTTCGGCTGGGCCCACCAAAGCCTGCTCAGCCTGGATGCGGGTGCAAGTCAGAATGCACTGAAACGGATAGAGGCCATACGATTCGAGGAGGGTCCATCGGGTGAGGAAAAGATTATCTTTTCTCTGAACGGTTTTTACCCGCCCAAGACCTTTGCGCTGGATGAACAGGTACCCAAGGTGGCTTGTGATTTTCTCAACACCCGGATGGGGCCGGAGTTGGGAAATTCGATTCCGGTGGGGGGAGATCTGGTCCGGAAAATCCGCATCGGACAACATGAATTCCCGCAGGAGAAAGTACGGGTGGTGATCGAACTGGCGCCGGATCAGAAATACAGTGTGGAACAGGTGTTCTACAAAAAGACGAACCGTTACACCCTCACCTTCGAGAGGCTCGGTTTTCCCGCCGAATAGCGGTTGCATCCAAAACGGGCCGGAAACCAGCCTCCTCCCTATACACGGCTCAGGAAAGGTTGATGTCCCAGTTCCACAGCCCTTTTCTCTTTTTCAGGTGAACCGGCTTCGGCAGTGGCTCCTGCAAGGATATGAACAGGGAATAACCGGATTCTTGAAGCATCTCTTTTTTGGCACTCAGATCCAGCCGCCAGTTGGGGTAAATCCAATATTCGGAGCCATGCTGCTGCAGCCATGCCTGCTCGCCTTTCGGACTGGCAAATCCGCATTCGGCTTGCAGATCGTCGGGTCGGACCCTGGAAATCGACAACGGCCAGTTGCCGGACAGGACGATTCCCAGGGGCAGACCGCTTTGTTCCGGCAGCCCCAAATAATCCCGCCCCCCCAGTTCAGGGCTGACGATGACACCGGCGAATCCCATTTCGGCCAACACTTCAACGGCAAATCCGTTGGCAATGTTGCAGAAGGGGCCGGCCCAAAACGAAATCTCCCGCTCAAGGGGTGGAAAAAGTGCCAGCTGCCAGGGGGCGTTGAGCACAAATATCCCGGCCCCAAGGTCCAACAAAGACGCAATGCGGGATTTCCAGCGGTCTTCTTCCAAAGGCCAGATAACCGGCGGAAGCCACCACCAGACAGCGGAAACATCGATTGGAAGCGGTTTCAACTCCGGTTCCAAAGAGAGCCAGAGCCCGAAAGAGCCTTTTGGATAGTCGGGTTGGGGGTATCGGAACACCGGCAAATCCAAGCTCGGAAATGTGATGGGAATTCTGCGGGACACTTCGGCACGAAAGCGAGAATCCTCCATTTCAGGGGTATCGAACCGATCCAACTCTCTGTCCAGATCCGTCAAATGGTCCTGAAGGGCTTTTTCACGGCGATCGATCAGGAAAACAGGCGTGTTCTTGGCGGGTGCTTTACGAAACCTGTGATTGATGTACAAACGCCCTTTTTTGGGCACGTATTTCACCGCCCGAAACACCGCATGACCCGGTGCATCTTCATATCCGACCCGAAGAAGGTCTCCCGGAAGCAGTTCTTCGAAGGGAATGATAAAGGGGCGACCTCCCCCGCCTTTCATCCTGGCCACCATCCGTCCGGACCCGGTATGGTCCTCGGTTCGGATCGGATTCTGGGGCCGCTGGGGCAGAAAATGGTAGTGGGTGCCCGGACGTCCGAGGGCCTGTTCGAGCAGACCCAGAGCGACCTTCTTCATTTTCGAATCTCCCGCATGGTCCCGCAGCATTTTATACGCCAGGACGGTATAGTATACATAATGGGGGCCTTTTTTGCGCCCTTCGATTTTCCAGACCCGAATTCGGGGAACCGACAAAAGTACTTTTACCAGTACATCCAGGCTCAGATCCTGACAGGAGAAGAATCGTCCGGTCTTCGCATTCTGTGTGTAAAGCCGTCTGCAAGGTTGGACGCAACGGCCTCGAACCCCGCTTTTCCCCCCCATATAGCTGCTCCAGTAGCATCTTCCGGAGATGCCGTAGCAGAGGGCGCCGTGCACGAAGACTTCCAGATCGAGGTGATCCGGACAGGCCTCGGCGGCCAGCTTGATTTCATCGATGTTCAGCTCCCGCGGAAGTACCACACGGTTGATCCGGGATCCGAATTCTTTTTGGATGATATCCAGAGCCGCAGGGAAGCTGACATTGGCCAGGGTGGAAAGATGCAGTTTTCCTTCGAATCCGATTTCCCCGGCCAGTCGGATCAGTGAAAAATCCTGAATAATCAAAGCGTCGGGCCGAACCCATCGATTCAGCTGGTCCATGAATTTACCGGCGGACTGGAGATCATCCGGCTTCAGAAGGGAGTTGAGCGCGATATACACCTCGGTATTCCGGTCGTGGGCCAGTTGCACCAGAGAGGACAGTTCTTCAAGTGAAAAATTCGG
>JBEPWQ010000078.1:0-14094 GCA_041642315.1 Desulfobacteraceae bacterium
TACCCGAGGCCATTCAACAACTCCATATCATTCCTTTACCCATCGGGTTTTCCACAGCAATGGCAGCTGCGGAATTGCCGCTTTTTCACCGAGATCCGTTTGATCGCATCATGATCGCAGAAGCGATCAAAGAGAAAATGGTCGTTTTGACCAGAGATAAAAAATTCAAAGAATACGGGGTTCAATGGGTGTGGTAATCAGGTCCGCCCTCCTTCAGGATGTTGTCAATCGATTTTCAAACTCAACCCGGTAATAGATATCCGAAAGCGGCAACTCACAGTCGATGGGTTCGATTTTAACGGACGACGCCATGTCGGTGCATGGATTGAGTATCTGCCAGATACCGTTCTCTGCACGAACAAATCGCTCCACCTTGGATGAGTATTGAGAGACGAGTATGTATTCCCTGAGTGACGGAATCATCCGGTAGAAGGTGAATTTATCCCCCCTGTCAAACGCCTCGGACGTTTTTGAAAGAATCTCGATGATGACGACCGGATTCAACAAACAGTCGTCACCGTCGAATTCAACATCCTCACAGGCGATGGATAAATCAGGGTAGGTGTAATTTTCGACCGCCTCAATTTTTACCCGTTGATCACTCAAGAAGGTGTCGCAGGGTCTGCTTGCCCGTTGACTCCATAAAATCCCGCTGATGTTATGCTGAATCCGGTTATGATTCGGCGATGCCCCGGCCATGGCAAATATTTCACCGTCGAAGTACTCATGCTTGATATTCGAATTTTTCTCGAACTCTCTGTACTCTTCCGGCGTCATTCGGATCTTTTTATGTGGCGGGGTGTTCATCCTTTCCACCTCTATTTGGTTACTTTCGGTATACTTCATTTGGGTGATCGAAAAGCCGGCTTAATTATCCGAACCGTACCAAGATTTTTATAATATCTCAATAGAACACGAGCGGCAACATCCGTTACACCCGACCATCCAGCCTTTGATTGCCGTTTGGCGCCGTTCGGGGAACCATTTCCAGCTTCACCTCCGATGCATCGGAAGAGGAAAACAGACGTCATTGGGCTTCTCTTCTGCCATGGGAAAGTTCAAATAAATATGTCTCCCCCTAAAAATACCTTACCTACCCTATACCTTCGTTGCGGTCTGAAGCAATATTTTTGAAGAGGACATATTTGAAACCATGAACCTGCTCTTTCCGATGGGGTTAGAGCCGTCGGCTCAATCATCTGTTCAGACGGTAACAGATAGAGAGGTGGAGGATAAAAAATGCTGAAAAAAATCATATCGGGTGGCCAAAGGGGCGCGGATCAAGCGGCCCTGGATGCCGCTATTAAATGCAATTTCCCCCATGGCGGGTGGATTCAAAAGGGACGCCGAATAGAGGGCGGCGTATTGCCGGAAAAATACGCGCTGAGGGAAATGCCCCTCCCCGGTTATAAAGACCGCATTGAACGAAACGTCAAGGATGCTGACGGAACCGCCATATTCTCACATGGGATGCTGACCGGCGGCGCGGATTACAGTCTTCAAATGGCCCGAAAACATAAACGGCCGGGTCTGCACGTGGATTTGAAAAAGACTTCCGCGACCCTGGCGCCGTCCAAACTGAACGCATGGACCCGAGAGAATTCGATAAAGGTTCTAAATGTCGCCGGTTCGAGGGTCAGCGAAGATCCGGCGATATATGGAAATACCATGCATATTGTGGAAAATGCCATACTGCTTTCATTGCTGAAAGCCAAACCGGGTGAAACCCTTTCTGATTACGAGAGAAAGGAGCAGCTCGACAAACTCCCGATTTTTCCGGAAACGGTGGACGAAGCCGTCGATCAGGCGATATCGGGTTTGACGATAAAGGATCGGTTCAAAATAGTAAATGCGGATCTGGACGACCTGCTGAATGATCCCGAAGCGAATTTACCGGAGTGTATCGAGAGGTACTCCGCCCGGTGGTCCAGAAACATGAAATTGCTTGTATCCTGCAGAGCCTTCTTCGATGAAGATTGTTTTGGAGACGATGATGTCAGAGGCGTCATCATCAAGAGCATCTGGAATAAACTAAGGCGGGAACGCACGTTGCGGGTCGTTAAGTGACAAACCGGCGCATGACTGCCTGCAGTCGAATTTTGATCGTCTCGAACCCCACTCCCCTGTTTTCATGCGGATGAAACGAGCCGGTTGATTTTTGCCACCAGCGGATCGTAATCAACCGGTTTGGAGACATAATCATTCATGCCGGCGTTCAGAAAATCTTCCTTGTCGCCTCTCATGGCATAGGCGGTGAGCGCAATGATCGGTATGTGCCTTTTTTTCAAATCCGATTCCAACGTTCGAATCCGACGGGTTGCTTCCACCCCGTCCATTTCCGGCATCTGGACATCCATAAGGATAATATCGAAATCGCCTCCTTCCCAAGCCTTGAGGACCTCTTTGCCATTGACGGCCGAAGTTACTTGATATCCTTTTCGCTCCAGAAAATAGGTCATGGCTTTGCGGTTGAGGACCTCATCCTCGGCCAATAAGATTTTCAATCCGGTTTCAGGAGAGCCGTCTTTCGAGGGCTGCCATTCATCTTCCCGGGACCTGTCATCTTCACCCATCGAGGATTTCACCTGAACGGTAAAAAAGAAGGTGCTCCCCTTACCCGGCCGGCTTCTAAAACCGATTTCCCCGCCCATCAGTTCCACCAATTCCTTGGAAATAGCCAACCCCAGGCCGGTACCCTTGTACCGTTTGGTATATGAACTGTCTGCCTGATAAAATTTTGAAAACAAATCTTTTTGACTGTTTTGGGGTATACCGATGCCGGTGTCGCTGACCGAAAACAGGAGGCGATTCTCCGATTGCCCTCGAATGGTCACTTCGATAGAACCCTTCTCAGTGAACTTTGCCGCATTGCTGATCAGATTCCGCAATACCTGGCCGATCCGGTACGCATCCCCGATCAGAGATTCAGGGACTCCGGGGTCGACTTGAACATGTCCGGTGACGTGGGTTCCCTCAGTGAATTCGGCAAGGGTGTTCAAGATTTCTTCAACAAACGAATCCAACCCAAAAGGAGCGTAGCTCATCTCAATTTTTCCGGCCTCCACCTTGGCCAAATCCAGGATGTCATTGATCAGAACCAACAGCCGGCTCCCGCTCTCAAAAATATCGTTCACAGTCTCGAGCTGCTTCCGGTTCAGCAGGCCCATCTGCTGATCTTTCAGCATCTTTGAAAAGCTGAGCACGGCATTGATCGGGGTTCGAATTTCATGGCTCATGTTTGCCAAAAAGGTACTTTTGGCGCGATTGGCCGTTTCAGCGGCGGCTTTTGCTTCAGCCAGTTCTCTTTCAGCCTGCTTGCGCTTTTGTTCCGCCTCCCCTTTATAGAGGGTCATTTCCAGCATGGCATGAAGCTCGCGCTCTTCAAAAGGTTTCAGGAGATACCCGAAAGCGCCCACCCGTTTGGCCCGTTGAAGCAGTTCAGGATCGCTGTATGCCGAGAGGAACAGGACCGGAATTTCGAAGCGGGAATGTATCTGTTCGGCGGCCTCGATGCCGTCCATCTCTCCCCGCAACTGAATGTCCATCAGAACGGCGTCCGGTCGATCGATTTCCGCTTTCCGGATGGCCTCCTCACCGGATGCCGCGATCGCTAATACGCCGTAGCCGAGACTGATCAGACAATCCCGACAGTCTTCCGCCACCATGGTATTGTCTTCAACAATCAGAATGTTTGCGGAACCCACTATGGCCTCCTTCTGTTGTTTTCTTCGCATGCAAAGCGAATGATAAACCGCGCGCCCCCGTTCCTGTCCAATTGAATGCTTCCGCCCAGTTCCCGTGTCACGGCTCCGGTCACCAGTCGCAGACCCAGAGATGCCGGATGTTGAATATCCATATCCGGCGGCAGTCCGATTCCGTTATCGGCGACGATCAGCTCGATCATTTTCCGACTGGGACGGGTCAGGCGGATCCATACGGTTCCACCTGTCCCGAGAGGAAAGGCGTGCTTGAAGGCGTTGGTGATCAGTTCGGCGATCACCATCCCGAGGGCGATTCCCTGGTCCATGCTCATCACCAGATTGCACAGGTCGGTTTTGAGCTGAATTCTTTGTCCGCCTGCATCATGGGCCTGACTCAAATTGCGGCAGAGCTTCTTCAGATAGGCTTCAAAATCGATGCGGGCCAAATCTTCGGATTGATACAGGGCCTCGTGAATCAGGGCCATGGCATCGATCCGGTCTCGGCAGTCATTGAATACGCTCAATAGATGCGTGTCATCCGTTTTCCTTGAATGCATCCTCAGCAGTCCGGTGATGACCTGCATGTTGTTTTTGACCCGGTGGTGAATTTCGCGCAACAGCACCTCTTTTTCGGCCAGTGCTTCCTGCAGTGCGGTTTCGGTCTTTTTGCGCTCGGTGATGTCCTGCAGAGAGCCGAATAGACGAACAGCCCGCCCGCCGTTTTCGATTTCCGCAATCCCCCGTGCCGTGCATACCCTTATCTGATCGTCTTTGCGCAGAATTTGAAGCTCCAGCTCGTAGGCTTTCCCCTCGCATACCGCGGCATTCACAGCCCGAGACAATTTATCGAAATCTTCCGGACTATACAGTTCCTGCTGATCATTCCAGTTGGGAGCGACTTTTTCAGGATTCAGCTTGAAAATACGGTACAGTTCATCGGACCAGGTGACGGTATCCGTATCCGTTTCCCATTCCCAGCTGCCGATACTGGCAGAGCGTTCCGTATGTGTCAGCATCTGCTGCTTTTTTCGAAGCGCCTCCTCCGCCCGCTTTCTCTCGGTGATGTCTCTTCCGACCGATTGTATTTCCATCAGATTCCCCTGGGAATCAAAGAGGCCGGTATTCACAAAATGGATCCAATGGATTTCACCAGTACCGGAACGGGTTCTATTTTCCACCGCAATAGAGGGATCTGAAGGCGACAACTCCTTCAGTTTTTTTTGGATATGGGGAAGGTCTTCATTTTCGGATAAGGGCTGCCATTTGCTGCCGATTAATTGCGCTTTGGTTTGTCCAAAGAAATCGCAGAAAACCTGGTTCACGTACACAAAGGTTCCGTCCGGTTGGAAACGAGAGACCAGGTCGGTCTGGTTTTCTACCAGGGAGCGGTAGCGTTTTTCACTTTCGCGCAACGCCAATTCCGCCGTCTTGCGATCGGTTATGTCCTGGAATGTGCCGGATAATTTTACAGTTCTGCCGTTCTCTACTTGCGGACGGCAGATGGTTCGTACCCACAACGGTCTGCCTTTCGCGCTGGCAAAACGCAGCTCGAGATCAAAAGGCTCGCCATGATCCAGAGCCTGCTGAAGCGCATGGGTCAAATATCCCCGATCGTCCGGATGGTAGAATTCTATCACTTTTTTGGGCGACAACTTGTAATCAAATGGCAATTCATGGATGCGATAAATTTCATCGGTCCAGCTCAACGCCGATGTCTCGGCATCCAGCTCCCAGCCCCCGACCCGGGCCATGCGTCCGGTGGCATCCAGAAGGGCTTTGCTTTTCTTCAGGGCTTTTTCCGCCAGTTTACGTTCCGTGGTCACTTCGGTATAGGCGATCATACCGCCGATGGAACCGTCCGCCCGATACCAGGGCCTGCATTCCCATCGAGTATAGGTGATCGAACCGTCCGGGCGTTCAAACCAGTCGTCGTCATTGCGCTCGGTGGCGCCCTGGATTACCCGCCGATGGATCTCTTTCCACCGTTCCGGAATTTCTGGAAACACTTCATAATGGTGTTTCCCTATAATCTCCTCTTCGATAACGCTGTAATCCTGAAGAAAACGGTCACTCACCGCAATATACCGCAGTTGCCGGTCAAACACCGCAATCGCGTTGGGATCGTGCTTGATGATATACCGCATCACTTGTTCGCTCTCCCGCAGGGCCTCCTCCGCCTTTTTACGGCCGGTGATATCCCGCACGATTGCAAACACTTCGTTTTTATTGATTTTGACCATTCTGGTCTCATATTGCCGAATCCCCTTGCCTGGAATGGGCAGGTGGGATTCGAATACCTGCATTTGCCCGGTTAATAGGGTCTTTTCGATTTTTTCTTCTATCAGATCCGCAAATTCCCAAGGTACGAGGTCGCGGTTTTTCTTCCCGATGATGGTGTCGGTGAATTGGGCGTACAAATCGGATCGATCCGCTTTGTAATCCAGAAACAAGCCATTCCGATCCATGCGAAACATCATGTCCGGTATGGCTTTCAGCAAAGCGCTGTTTGCCCGTCTTTCAAGCTCCTTTGCGTCTTCCGCTGCTTTTTGCTCGGTGATATCCGTCAGCGCCATTCGCCATTGCACCAGGGCTTCACGGTGGTCTCGGTCCGCATGGATTTCCGCTCGAACCCACCGAATGGATCCGCCGTTTTCATTTTTCAGCGGCAGTTGGATGCTCTGTCTTTCTCCGGTTGCAGCGGCTTTTTCCCGCACGGTTTGATAAATATCACCCCAACCCTCAGCCGTAAATTGGGAAAAACCTGATTGCAGCATAAAATCCCGCGCAACCCCCAACAGGCGAACCGCTGTAAGGTTGGCCCGGGTGATGCGGCCTTGGCTATTCAGCGTAATATAACCGCAAGGGGCGAGTTCATACAGATCTTCATATTCACGGTGCAGATCCGAAGTCTCTAGTTTCGCACGATACAAACCCTCTATTTGTCTTTCCAACTCGGCCTGGCGAATTTCAATACCATGGATCAGTTCGAAAACCCGGGACTTCAAGGTGCAGGAGAAATCCGGCCCTCCAGTTAGAAGCGCCTCGACACGGCCCCGAAGCTGATAAAACAAATCACCGGTGTTCTTTTCTTTCTCCATAATTTCAACCGCTTTACTTTGGATAAAAAACGAGTCGTTTTGTGCGATCAAGCACTCCTTTCACGGAACGATCACGACGACGATTCCGCAGCGCAACGGCATCCGGAGTACCAGCCGCTGCGGCATCTCAAGGGAATACCGGCTTTATTCCGAGGGAGAGGTTCGCTTCGGGAACTAGAATGTGAGAGATAGAGGGCGGAAAATCATTGATGAAGCCGGGTCTGCGTGCAATGGATATAGAACGTATGTTCAGTCAAACCTATCTCATTTACATGCACAGAAGTAAGGTACAGACGGAATGGGTTCTGTGTCAATTCAAAAAAAATCGAAGACCGATTTAATGGTTTCGCCGCGGTTTCGCTCGATTCGTAGGCGTGGCCTGGAGGGGATCGTCAGGCCAGTAATGCTTTGGGTAGCGCCCTTTCATCTCTTTCTTAACCTGTTCATAGCTGCCGTTCCAGAAACCGCCCAGATCCTTTGTCACCTGAATCGGGCGGCCCGCAGGGGATAAAAGATGCAGCAGAAGATCCACCTTTCCGCCTGCAATCCGGGGCGTCTCGGTGGCGCCGAACATCTCCTGCAGCCGCACGGCAAGCACCGGCACATCCCCGGAGGTATAGTCCACCGGAATTCGCGATCCACTGGGTACGACAATGTGAGCGGGTGCGAGAAAATCGAGCGCCTTCTGTTGATTCCAGGAGAGCATGGCGGTAAGGGCGCTTTTGAGATCCAGCCGCCGGAGTTGACGCTTTTGCGTGATCCCGCCCAGAAACGGGAGCAGCCAGGTATCCAATCGCGCCATCAGCGCCTCGTCCGACAGATCGGGCCAGACCAGTCGGCGGCCGTTTTCTCTTCGCAGAAACAGTATTCGGGCCCGCAGGTTTTCCAGCCGACGATTCCAGGGAAGCACTGAAAGGCCCATCCGCCGAATCCCTTCCAGCATGGCTTCCGTCACCCTGTGGGGGTCGGATTTTTCTAAGGGGCAATGCTGCAGCACCAGCCGGCCGAACCGCTCTTCGAGGCGCGCTTCCACCGCTTCCGTCCGGGTGTCCCAGCGGATCACCTCGGTTTCACGGAACAATTCCGGAAGGTTTTCCGTCAGATCCTCCGGACGTACCGGCGCAGCCAGATGAATCCGGGCATCGGTTCCCGCGCCGTCCAGTTCCGCCGCCACCAGAAATTCTTCGGCCGCCAAGGGCTCGAGCCCGATAAATCGCGCGCCCCTGCCGCTCGACAGCAGGTATCGAAGATCGCCGGCCGACCGGCGCCGGCCCACCCGGTCCGGATAGGCCAATGCCAAAAGCATGCCGGTGTCCCGGTCCGAATCATACCCGGCCTCTCCTTCGCCTATTGCGGCTCCTTGCCTCAGCATGTTCATCCAGTGACCGGCCTGGGCCCGAATGCGGCGGCATGCACCCGGATTCACCGACGCGCCCGCCGCCCGAAAAATTCTCCCATCCCCCAGGGCATCCAACCGCAGCCGAATATCGGAATCCCTGGCGCCCGGCGGAAAATGGAGGATATCCCGCTCGCTCAGCAGGGCGGCCAGTTCGCTGGCCGGCTTCAGCCGTCCCATCCTTCGGCCCTTCAGCAGCATGTGGGCGAGACGCGGGTGCAACCCCAGCCGGGCCATCTCCTTGCCGTGTGCGGTCACCCTTCCTGAATCGTCAAGCGCACCCAGTTGAACGAGCAGATCCCGGGCCGACCGAAACGCGGCCTCGGGCGGGGAATCGAGCCAGGGCAGACTGTCCGGTTCGGATGCACCCCAGACCGCCGCCTCCAGAACCAATGAGGTCAGATCGGCGGAGAGGATTTCCGGGCTGGCATGGGGCGCCAGCCCGCGGTTTTCCGCCTCGCTCCAGAGGCGAGAACAGACGCCGGGAGAGAGCCGCCCGGCCCGTCCCCTGCGCTGGTCCGCCGAGGCCCTGGACACCCGCACCGTCTCCAGGCGGCTCATCCCGGTGCCGGGGGAAAACCGAGGCACCCGCATCCAGCCGCTGTCGACCACGACCCGAATCCCCTCGATGGTCAAGGATGTCTCCGCGATCGCGGTGGCCAAAACGATTTTGCGCTGCCCCGATTCCGCCGGTCGAATGGCCCGGTCCTGTTCAGCCGGAGGCAGATTTCCGTATAGCGGCGCCACGATCACTTCGGAACCGGTCAGGCGCTCCTTCAGGAGTGATGTCGTCCGCCGAATTTCGCCGGCACCCGGAAGAAACACCAGAATCGACCCTTCCTCCTCCCGAACCGCACGCATCACCGCATCGGCCACCTGCCCTTCCATCCGCTGATTCCGATGCAAGGCGGTGGTATTCGGCGGCAGATACCGCGTCTCCACCGGAAAACTCCTGCCGAAACTGGTGATCACCGGCGCATCCCCGATCAGGCGCGCCACCGGCTCCCCGGCCAGGGTGGCGGACATCACCAGAATCCGCAGATCATTCCGAAACACCGACCGGCTCTCCAGGCAGAAGGCCAGACCCAGGTCCGCCTGCAGGTTCCGTTCATGGTACTCATCGAAGATCACCAGCCCGACTCCGGACAGTTCCGGATCCCTCTGAATCCATCGGGTGAGTATGCCCTCGGTCACCACCTCGATTCGGGTGGATGGGCCCACCCGGGTCTCCAGCCGCACCCGGAATCCCACCGTTTGGCCGACCGGCTCTCCGAGCAGCTGCGCCATCCGTCTCGCCGCAGCCCGGGTCGCCAGCCGCCGGGGCTCCAGCAGGACGATCTTCTGCCCCGCAAGCCAGGACGCATCCAGCAGGGCCAGCGGCATGCAGGTGGTCTTGCCCGCCCCCGGCGGGGCGATCAGTACCGCACCCCTTTTCTTGGAAAGGGCTTCGGCCACCGCCGAAATCACCGGCATGACCGGCAGTTCACCTGCTGTGCGGCGCCACCCATTTATCCTTTCACTCACCTTCGTCATGAATTTCTTCTAATTTTCATCCATTTACCGCCTCCCGGGCATCTCCCCCACCAGGGGCAGCACGTTTTCGGCAAAAGGGAGAACGTATCCCCGGCCCTTGAGTCCACAGATATATTCCGGAAGGTTATCCGCATATCGAAATCCCAGATTCAGAGTTTCTTCCCGGGAAAATCCCGAAACAAGGGTAATCCGGAACCGCTGAAGCATGTCGATGAGCCGGCAGGCCACATAGGCCGGCATGTCGAAGGATCGGGCCAGAGCCTCCCCGAGGGGCCGGGGATCGTCCCGATACCGTTTGAGTGCCGCTTCAAAGACCGGATTTCCCACCCCTTCATCGGCCTGGGCCACAAAAAGAATGTCCCCACCCTCCTTCACCACGCCGACCGCATTGAACAAGGCTTTCGTCGCCTGATAGAGCTGCCCGTCGGTACGGTGCCCTCCTGCGGAGATTAATGCGAAATCGCCCTTCGCCGGCACTGTCACCGCACAGGCATGATTGACCTGTTCACATCCGTTCAGAAAGGTGCGATCCAGACCGCCCACTTCGGTGTAAAAGAGTTCGCCCGCACCATTGGCAGCCACCGCAACGCAGCAGGAAGTTTTCCCCTGTAAAAACAATCGGGCCGCCTCCTCCATGTCTTTATGAACCGGGTTCCCTTCAAGGCATGCCTGCCGGACCATGGGATGAGGCGTGCCGTCCACCTGAACGGCCAGGGAGTGGTTTCGCTGAATCGCATGATAGCCGGCGATCCCCGGCAGGATGTATTTGCGCCCGCCCCCGAAACCGGCCAGCACATGATGGAGAATTCCGCCGAAGACGATGATATGATCGGCATCACAGGCTTCCCGGGTCACCTCCACCGGGGTCCCCCGCCGGGTCTGCCCCAGAAAGACCAGTCGGTCCCGGTTCCGGTTGGCCGAATTGAGAATGGTGACCCGAGCGGCGCAGAAATCCCCGGCCAGAAGCGGAAATCGTTCCGGCGGAATATCGGCATGGGTGCCCAGGGCGATCAGAATAGTGATGCGGTCTTCCGGAACCTCAAGGTCCATCAGCGCTTTCACGATCACCGGCACGCACCGGTCCCCCCGGGCCCACAGCCGGGTGTCGTCGGGAATCAGAACAGCGATTTTCCGGGTGCGGATATCGGCCGGTGCGGTTTTCCGAATCCCGGCATGGATGATCTCCGCCGCCCGATCGGCATCCAGGGGCGGCACCTTCCGGCCGGTGACGACATCCAGGATTTTATCATCGGGCACGGACAAATCCAAAGCCCCGTGTCCCTGTTTCAGGGAAATGATCATATCCGCCTCAACTGCATATCGATCAGTTCCAGAGGATGAATGACCCGCATGGGCGTCTCCCCTTCCTGGTTTCCGGCCAGGTTGATCCGACACACCGGACAGTCGGTTACCCAGATATCGGCGCCGGTGGCCCGGGCCGAGGCGACCTTCTTATCCACCATCTTCTTTGAAATCTCCGGATATTCATAAAAAAAGGTGCCGCCTCCCCCGCAGCATTCCTCGGCATCCGAGGCCGGTCGATAATCCACCCCGGGCACCTGTCTCAGCAGCCGGGCCACAATATCCTCCCCGCCGAAGCGGTGCTTTCGGTGGCAGGGGGTGTGGCTGGTGACCTTCAGAGCCGTGTCTGTAACGGGAAATTCGAGTTCATCGATATGGTCCAATACAAACGGGGTGATGTGGGAGATTCGGGCGGCGATCCCCGCCACCGCCTGTGAATCGAGGTCCAGGGTATCGCAAAGCAGCGGATACTCCTTTTTCAGGGCGGTGCCGCAGGTGGCGCAGTCCACCAGGATGGGATCATCTCCCGCGCCCATCAGCGCCTGAATATTGGCCTGAATACTGTTTCCGGCCTGGTCTGCGGCGCCATGGAACAGCATCGGCAGGGCGCAGCAGGTCTGGTCTTTGGGAATTCGCACCCGGTACCCCATGGCGGTCAGCACCCGGACCGAGGCGTGGCCGGTATCCGCAAACAGATGGTTGGTGGCGCATCCGGTGAAATAGACCACCGTTCCCCGTTCGCGTCCCTTGGGGGAGATCTCCTCCGGCAGGGACTCTCTGAGTGGTTTCCCGGGAAAATCGGGAAACCGGTCGAGGGGGATATTCCCCAGCCGGCTCTTCTTCTGAAATGCGGCCGGCAGCAAGCCCCGCCCGATCCGCGCCACCCCGGCGGCGGCCCGCAGCCGGTTTTCCCGGGCCAGCATGAAGACCAGGCTGCGGATCTCGATTTTGTCGCCGTGGGCCGCGGCCATCTCCCGGCGCATGTCCATGAATTTGCCGTAATGGTTGATGCCCGAGGGGCACATGGCCGCGCACCGGCCGCACATGAGGCACTTGGAGACCAGCTCCTGCAAAACCGGCGAGGTGGGAAGGGATTTGTTCTTGTAAGCCTGAATCAGTTTCAGCCGAGCCCGGGGCGAGGCGTGCTCTTCCTTGAGCACCTGGTAAACGGGGCAGGCCGACAGGCACAGCCCGCACCGGCCGCAATTCTGAAGAGGGGTCCGGCTCATACGAATTTCCCCGGATTGAGAAGGTTGTCGGGATCCACCGCTTTTTTGATCACCGACATGAATTCGATGGAGTCCCGGTTCATAACCAGATCCAGGTAGGGCGCTTTGGCGATGCCGATGCCGTGCTCGCCCGAAAGGGTGCCGCCCAGGGCGGCCGCGGCCTCGAATATTTCTTTAAAGGCCGTCTCCACCCGGCGCCAGTGGTCCTTGTCCGTCCGGTCGGCGGGGGCCATCGGGTGCATATTGCCGTCGCCGGCATGGGCCAAGACACCCATGGTCAGGTCATGTTTTTTGGCGATGGACTCGATGTGCCGGATCATCTCCGGCACCTTGGAGACCGGCACGGTGACATCCTCGGTAACGATATCCGGGGCCAGCTTGGCGAACACCCCGTAAGCCGACCGCCGTGCGGCCCACAGCCGGTCCTGCTCCGGCTTGGTCTCCGCCGCCTGAATGTCGGCGGCATGGTTGTCCCGGACCTTCTGGATGATTTTTTCGATCTCCCGGTCGCAGGCTTCCTTGACCCCGTCCACTTCGATGAGCAACGAGCCGGCCGCATTCCGGGGCAGCCCCAGGTTGGCGGAATCCTCGATGGCGTTCATGGTCATCCTGTCCAGAAGCTCCATGGCCGTAGGGATGATGCCGGCACCGATGATGTCGGATACCGATTTGGCGGTGTCATCGAGGTGGTCGAAGGTCACCATCAGGGTCCGGGTGGTTTCGGGCAGCGGCACCACCTTGAGGATCACCTCGGTCATCAACCCCAGGGTGCCTTCGGACCCGCAGAAGAGGCCTGAAAGACGGTAGCCGGTGACATCCTTGGCATTTCGGCTGCCGAACCGGACCACCTTGCCGGAGGCCAGCACCACCTCCATCCCCAATACATAGTCGGCGGTCACGCCGTACTTGAGGCACCGAAGTCCACCGGCGTTCTGAGCCACATTGCCGCCGATGGTGGAAACCTCCATGGAGCCGGGGTCGGGAGGATAGAAAAATCCGAAGGGGGCCAGAGCCCGCTGGAGATCGCCGTTCACCACCCCCGGCTGGACGATCACGTACCGATCCCTGGTATTGACCTCGAGGATCTCGTTCATCTTGGAAAAGCAGACCACGACTCCGTGCCGGACCGGGACCGGGGCGCCGCAGATGCTGGTGCCCGCCCCTCTTCCGGTCACCGGGACCTTGTGGCGGGATGCGGTCTTCATGATGGCGGAGACCTCTTCGGTGGTGTCGGGGAATAGAACCAGGTCCGGCATGCCTTCCGCCACAAAGGCGTCGTAGGAATAGCAGGAGAGTTCTTCGATTCGGTGAAGGGCGCGGTCTTTGCCGACCGTATCCATGAATTCTTGTTTTATATCTTCTTTCAGCAATGCAGTATCCTTTACCGAAGGAGTAAATCGGGCAGGATCAAGGAGATCCAGGGAACATAAGTAATCACCAATAGACAAACCAGCATGATGGCCAGAAAGGGGACCACCCCCCGGGCGATGGTCATGAGCGGTTTGCCGGTGATTCCGGAGGAGACGAAAAGGTTCAGACCGAACGGCGGGGTGAGCATCCCCATCTGAATATTGAGAACCATCACCACCCCGAAATGGACCAGGTCGATCTGGTACCGGTTCAGCGTCTCTAGGAAAATCGGCGCCAGAATCAACATGGCGCTTACATCGTCCATGAAACAGCCCAGGATCAGAAACAGAATGTTTACCGTCAACAGAAACATCCAGGGGCTGGAAATGTGCCCGATGATGATATCCGCCAGCTGCTGGGGAATCTGTTCGGCAGTCAACAGCCAGATAAAGGTCATGGCGCAGGCGAGAATAAAGAGCAGGCAG
>JBEPWQ010000079.1:0-13866 GCA_041642315.1 Desulfobacteraceae bacterium
TGTCGAATCTCGACCCTTGGCCTTCCAAATGGATGTACCTTGGGAGACCATCCGGACACGGGCCGTTATGATGCGCCGAAGGCGCTGGCTAGCACCGCGCCTGGCGACCGGCTTCGGCCATCAGGGCATCCAGATCGAGGTCCGGGGAGGCGGTGATGTCCGCCTTAAGAACCCGTTCCATCAGCTTGAGGGCGTCCAGGTGGTATTCTTTTTTTTCTGCGGCTGCGCAATCCCGGGGCACCAGAACGTCATAATCGTTCATGTAGGCCTCATTGGCCGTAAACAGAACGCAGATGTCGGTGGCCATGCCGGTGATGATGGTTTTGCGGACCTCCAGGTACCGCAGCAGGGTGCGCAGGGAGGTGGAAAAAAAGCCGGAGTGCTTGGGTTTGAGCACGAAAAAATCCTCGTCCGCCGGACGGAGCTTTTCCACCACCAGTTTGCCCACCCGGCCTTCTTCGGTGCAGAAATCGATCAGCCGGTTGAAATTGGAGCGCCACCGACCGAAATTATCGTTCACATAGATGGTCGGAATCCCCGCGGCTTTGGCCCGTTCTTTGAGTCGGGCCAGGCGGTCGGCCATTGGCAGGGCAAAGGACAGCAGGTCTTCTCCCTTTTCAAAATCGAGGGGGTTAATGACATCAATCAGCAGCAGGGCCACCGGTGACCGGTCTTTTTCTTCATGGTGCAGGGGTTTCAATGGGCGCCTCTAAGCGGAGCCGGTTTCCTTTAGGTGGATCCCTTGGTCTGAAATGTCGATTCGCCTTTGTTTGTAAAGCCCCCCGATGGTGCGCTTGAATTCCTTCTTGCTCATGGAAAACAGCCGCTCGATTTTGGCGGGGGAACTTTTGTCATGGCAGGGGATAAATCCCCCGGATGATTTCAGTGCGGCAAGAATCTTGTCGGCGGAGGCGGACACCGATCGATACCCCGGTTTTTTCAGGGTGAGGTCGATTTTTCCGTCATCCCGAATGCGCTGAACATAGCCTTGCCGCCGATCCCCGACCGCCAGCGGTTCAAAGATCTCGCTACGAAAGATCAAGCCGATATAGGCCTCATTGACCACCGCCATAAGACCCAGTTGGGTGCGGCGAAAAATCAGCAGCCGCACCTTGTCTCCCGCAGACAGATCCCGCGGATTCGGATCGCAGTGCCGGGTAATTCGGGTGGTGCCGTAGGGCCGTCCGGTGTCTTTGTTTCGGAGGATCCTGACCACATGGCGTTCCCCCACCTTCATGCGGGATTCCTGCTCGCTTCCGGGAACCAGCAGATCGTCCTCCTTTTCCCGATCCATGAAGGCGCCGAAGGGCTTGACCGATTTGACCCGCAGACAGGCAAATTCCCCGTCTTTGGGTTTAGGCGCCTCCTTTGATGCCGATGAGGTTGCGGCCGATTTCTCAATCCGGTACTTTTCTCCCAGGTAGACCACATGCCGAAATCCACCTCGTCCGGGCCGATGAACCGCGGTCGTGAATCCGGCCGAATCGAGCCGGGATTCAAACTCCGGGTCATGGTTTTCACCCCATACCGCGAAAATGCCGCCGGGATTCAAGGCCGCCCTGGCGGTCTCGACGGCCTTGCGGCCGTAAAGCGGATCTTGGGGGGTATGGGCGTGTCCATAGGGACCGGTATACAGGTCGAGGATGACCGCGTCATATCGCTGCTCACTTTTTCCGGCGGCCCTTTGAATCAGTTCGGCCACATCGGTGATTTCCAACGATACACGGGAATCGGACACTGCGGAATCGGTGAGAACCGAGAGCGGTCCCCCGCACCAGTCCACCACCGCGGGGTTCAGTTCCGCCACTACGACCCGGGCGTTCTGACCCAGTAGGTCGAGCACCGCTCTCAGGGTATACCCCATCCCCAGACCCCCGATCAGGACCCGGGGCCGGGGGTGATGCTTCAGGAGGCGGCAGGCGAGCCGGCCCAGCTCCTGTTCGGAGCGCTGGGCCGAGCTGTTCATGAGGACACGGCCGTTTACGGTGATGAGAAAGTCCCGGTCTCCGCGCCGGCGGAGTTCCAGAGGACCCGCATCGGTATCGACCGTGTCGAGGGTTTTCCAGGGGTATGCCATGAAGGATCGCCTGTATCGGTAAGGATGAACACCCGGGCCGTGCGGTCTTTTGCGAGCGGCCCGAAATGAGGAATGATTATTCGCCTTCGCCGCCGGTCATGCTGGCAAAGCCTTTGGAATATCCCCCGGTGCTGGCGGAGGTGCCGGCGATCCGCGCCAGGTAGGCGGAACCGAGTTCTTCGATATGGTTTCCGATGTCATCGAAATAGTTGAGGTGTTCCTGTTCCTCATCGATGATGTCTTCAAAGACTTTCATGGTCGTGCTGTCGCCGTTTTCACGGCATACCAGCAGAAACTGGTTGTATTTGTCGACCGTGTCGTCTTCCAGCCCCAGATCGCTTTTGAAAATCTGCTCGGGTTTTTCCCCCTTTTCCACCTTTTCGGTAAAACCGGCGACCGGTTCTCCCCCCAGTTCCGTAATTCTTTCGGCGAACATTTCCGCATGGCGCATCTCATCGATGGCGATCAGTTTCATGTTTTTGGCAAGTTCGCCGTAATCCATGTCATCCAGGTTGTAGTGATGGTTCATGTACTGAGAAATGGCATGGAGTTCCATTTCTCTGGCTTTGTTCAGTACTTCGATCACCTTGTTTCTTCGTTCTTCACGAGATGTTTCCGCCATTTTCATCCTCCTGTCTGATTCGAGTGGGTTTGGGTTGCATCGATTCGCATGCAACGGCTAAATAAGCTGAGCTGCTTTTATACGGACCGGAGCGGAACGGTTCATTTTTCTGAAAAACCGACCCGTGCCGCCGCCTGGTGATATCCCTTGAGGTTTTCCTTCATGGTCTGGTTTTCACGAATGAAACGGTCCATATCGGGGCCTGAGATATCCGGGTTTAGGTCTGCATGCGTTTTCAGGGCTTTCCACATGATGATCTTGATTTCGGTTGCGGCAATCAACCCTTCGAGTTCAACTATACGGCTCAATTCGGAGTAACGCAAGACGGCATCGTTTAATTTTAGCCGGCCCAGTTTTTCAGCACCCCAGGCGGCGATGTTTTTCACGGTCGACTCGGAGGCATTCATCTGTTTGATGAGGTGTTCCAGAGCGCTGTGTTCATTTTCCAGCCTCGGGATGGTTCTGCTCAGATAGTCGCCCAACTCCGTTCCTTTGTTGTTCTCGCGGCTCCGTTTGGCCAGTTCGATCATGGCCACGGAAGCGGCCGCATGGTCGCTGAGATAGGTGGTTAAATGCGATCCCATTCTGTATCTCCTTTTATTCGGGTTTCTGGTGTGAACCGGTGGCTTGGCTAAACCACTTCGGCGGTCTGCGCCGGGTCCAGGTGGCGAACCGGCTTTTTTCGCCGATATAGAAATTCCGATAGGCCTGCACCGGGTCTCCCTCCACTTGGTATTGTCGGTCCATGGCCTGGGCGAATTCGGTCAGGCCGATATCCGGAAGGGGGGGTGGCAATAGGTTTCGGGCAACGGCGGCGGAGGCATGATCGATCTCTTTTCGGTAACGGTACTGAAATTCGGTGTTCAGCTGAAGGGTCAATCTTCGAAGCCATTTCCAGTTTGCAAGCGAACGGGCGGTCCAAAGGGTGCAGGGATGCTTTCGGTGGGTGGGTCGGTAGGGCACCGTCAGACCGCACTGGGCCGAGACGGTGCAGAGCATTTGCGTTCCCTCCAGAATCATTTTGATCACATGCTGATCCGCATGATAGCGTGCACAGGTGCGAATATCTCGGTCCAGGACGAATATGTTCATGGGAATACCGAATTATGAAGCGTCGACGAAACGGCATGCGGTCTATCCGCCGCCGGTCAGTGTGAAATAGGTGAGTTCAGGGGTGCAGTTGATCCGGATCGGCAGGGTGCTGAAACCGATCCCTCGGTTCACATACAGCCGGTTTTCTTCCTGGCCGTAATTTCGAATCCAGCCGTCGGCATGGATTTCATCCCGGGCGACGATGGACAGCCAGGTCATGGCGGGCGTGTAGGGGAGCCGTATCTGTCCGCCGTGGGTATGACCGGCCACGGCCAGCGGGGCCTGCCCTGCCGGAATCTTTTGAAAAGATTCCGGGTTGTGCATCAAGACGAGCCTCGGCGCACCCTCCGGCAGGTACGAAAAGGCCTCCTTGATCCGATCCTTTCCCGGGTAATGAGGGCCGATGCCCACCAGGTAGAGGGGGTGACGGTCTGCTTCCGTCGGTTGGTCTCTGCGCTGGATTTCGACCACTTCGTTTTGCAAGACGGTGATTCCGGCTTTTTGAAGCGAATTCGTCAACTGCTCCGCCACCCACTCCATCTTGGGGGCGGCTTTGGTTTCCATGGCATAGTCATGATTGCCCAGTACGGCATATACCGGAATTTTCATATCGATGAAGGGCCGAAGCATTTGGACGGCCCTTGCGATTTTACCCAGAGCCGAGGCCTTTTCTTCCGATTCATATTCCCGGCGGGCCTCGGCGTGGGAATCATCCCTTTCGGTGGGATGATAAATAAAGTCTCCCCCCAGCAGCACCGCCGCCGGATTTTCCTTGATGATGCGAAGGATCATTCGCCGCGCCGTATCCGGGTTGCCCAGCCAGATTCCGACCTGGATGTCGGAAATAAAGGCGATCCGTTCTCCTTCCCAGCCCCCTGGAAGACCGGGGATCGCCACCTCATAACGCGTTTCATCGATGAGTCTGGGTTCGATCCGGTTGCCCCAGAGAAAAATCCCCACCAGGAGGATTCCCATTGCGATTCCGACAATCTTAAGTATTTTGGTCAATTCATCCCTTCCTTTCGGGTATTCACCCGGGGCATCGTAGCATTTGCTTTCAGATCTGAATTACAGAAGGGGCCATTGTCCGACCGTTTCCGCCGCTTTACCGGCGCCGAAATGGTCTTTGAAGATATTGAAGTAGTAGGCTTCTTCTTTACTGCGGATATTTGAATATGCGGCCCGGGCCTCCTGGAGGGTATCGTCTGACACCTTTTCTTCAAAGATATTCAGCAGAGCATCGGCCGAGCCCGATCCCTGGGAAAATTCCTGCTTGTAGCGCCAGATGATCACCTCCGGTAAAAGGTTTTCGTACGCCTTGCGAAATATCCATTTTTCGATTTTTTCTTCCCCCGCTGTCCGAATCTTAAATTCCGGGGGAATGGTCAGGGCATACTGGAGCAGTTCACTCGAGATCAGCGGCGTCACCACCCGGATGGAATGGGAATAGTTCATGCGGTCGAGGCGCAGGGCCGCATTGCTGTGCAGATATCCGAGGCACTGCATCTGTTTCGGGAACATCTTCTCCGGTGAAAATCTTTTGAGATAGTCGTATCCGCAGAAGACTTCGTCTCCGCCTTCGCCGGACAGGAGCACCTCTATGCCTTCCGCCCGGGCTTTTTGACTGATCAGAAAATTGGCCACCGAACTTCGAACCAGAGACGGGTCGAAATGCTCCAGATAATAGATCACTTCGGGCAGGGCCTCGATGATCTCTTCGATCCCGATATACAGCTCCTGGTGATCGCTGCCGATGAATTCGGCCATAATCCTGGCGTTCAGGATATCACTGCTTTCGCCCACCCCGATGGCGTAGGTGCGCAGAGATCCGCCGCCGCCGTTCGCCCTGACGGCCTCGGCAGCCAGCAACGAAATCACGCTGCTGTCCATGCCGCCGCTCAACAATGCGCCGGTGGGGCTTGAAAAATCGAAGTGGGCCTCAAAGCTCTTCTGAATGATACGACGCACATTCCCGCAGATGGCATCGATGTCTTCTATGGACTGGGTCGGAGGGATGTTGGGCAGGGCGGTAAAGGTCCGAAATCGTCCGTCCGCACCCATGGCCTGACCCGCGGGAAACTCGTAGACCTCTGAAGAGACGGTGATGATGGATTTCAGTTCCGTGGCCAAATACAGGGCGCCCTGAGCTTCGGCGTAAAACAGGGTTTTGATGCCGAGCAGGTCCCGGGCCGCCAGCAGCTGTGAGCCGTCGGTGATCACCAGGCAAAAAATGGCGTCATCCAGCTTGTCCAGCATGGCTTCGCCGTACCGGCGGTACAGGGTCAGGACCAGCCGTTCTTCCCGGAACGGCCCGTCCTCCACATCGTATCGGGCGGCGAGTTCCCGCCAGTTTCCGATCTGCCCGTCATAGCAGAGGGCCAGTCCGTCTTTCCCGTCGCTGAAGGGGACCTCGGCATCCGGCGCGGCCCCGGCGGTATCGGCTCGCACATAGTTTTGCGCCATGACGGCATTTCCCACTCTCCTGGTGCCGGAAAGATACGGCCCCCGATGTGCGATTTTGCTGAACATGGTTTCCACTTTTTCCGGATGGGGCGTATTCCACCCCACTGCAATACCGCTCATAAGCGCCTCCTTTCGGCTCAGCCGATTATTCGTTGCGATTTACCCGATTCCGTTCACCCCCCCCCATCCTCTCTCTCGGGGAGAATACGCAGCCCAGGCTATCAAGACCGCATAAGGCCATCCCCTCTCTCTCGCGCGGAGGGAGAATTCCGCAGTCAGGACCGGGTCGGCGCACATTGCCATCCCCCTCGAGCGCGGAGGGAGAATGCTTACCACGGATGGCGGAAAAAAGGGGTATGCCGGTCTTTCCAGCCGGCATGGAAATTTTATCATTGCATTTACTTACCCTGTGGACAATACCACTTCCATACCGAAAATCATGTATTCAAGGTTTTAAAAACCCTTAATTTTGCAGATAAACGATTATTTGGATCGAATTTTCTTCCCTTCGAAATGTTCTCCTCAAACAGCAACTGGAAACCGTTGCTTCGCCCTTATCCTTTCTGGGGTGCCGAAACGCGCCAAATAAATGCTTTCGGGTATAGGAAAGTAAAAAGGGTGCCTTTATGGTGAATAGAATTGCACCTTCCGATATGGAAACATGAACATCCGAACCTACCCATCATGGAAAGGAGGACTGATGAACAGAAACGCAAATCGTATGCGAGGGCTGCTGGTCGTGATCTGCGGCTTGGTTTTGGTGGTCACGGGGTGTCAGACCAGGGAGCGGACCGGTGCCGCCGTGGGCGGCGCAACCGGTGCCGGTTTAGGGGCGGTCATCGCCGATGATACGGCCACCGGCGCGGTCCTTGGAGGGCTTCTGGGCGGGGCGGTCGGATATTTCGCCGGCACCCGGCTCACGGAGGAAGACAGGAAGAACGTCTACGATGTTCTGGAAGATACCCCCACCGGCGAAACCGATTCCTGGACTTCGGAAGAGGGAACGACCTTTTATGTCACCCCCACCCGGACCTGGACCCAAAACGGAAGGAAGTATCGGGAATTGGACGTTCGAGTCGTCCAAGAAAACGGAATGACGGAAACGGACACGAGGGTCGCTTATAAGGAAAACGGCCAATGGAATTTTGAACCTTCTTAAACAATTGCTTTTTTAAGCAGTATCTGTTTGCCGCCGATGGACTACACACCCGCCCCAAATACCGGGGGCGGGTAAAGCCAAGCATCGATTTGGCAAGTCGGATCTAAAAAGAGATGTCAACAGGAGAAATAGACAGAAATTCGGTTCAAATCCCTTACGACCAACTCAAGCCCCATACCCTGCGGGCTTTGGTGGAAGAATTCATCACGCGCGAGGGCACCGACTACGGAGAGGTGGAAGCCTCTTTGGAGAAGAAGGTTCAGGAGGTATTCGACCAATTGAAAGCAGGTAAAGCCGCCATCGTTTTTGATCAATCCACTGAATCCTGCAATATTGTGCCGGTGAAAGAATTGAAGGATTTTCGGTGAGTGCGGCATATTCGGCCACAGAAGGGTGTACTTCATTCAGAAGCCGTTCGCCAGTTCGGCCAAAAAATGCTTGACAAACCCGCCCGCCCCGTATAGGAACCAATAAACTTCATTAAGTCTATGAACCCAAGTGTATTGATGAATAGAAACGAGTTCAACATACGAAGAAATTGGCGGTGGCGCTGGTCCGGACCCAACAGGTGCGTTCTCGGTACCTCCTGAACTTCATCAGACATCTCGTTTCAAGGACCGTGGGCAGCACCTGAGCCCACGGTCCTTTTTCGTTTAGAAAAGGGCCGTGGAAACATGCCGCGGCCCTTTTTTTATGGACCCGATTTCGAGTGAAAGGAACCTGTTCAACATGTTGATCCAGAAATTTCCGGAGGCCGACACCTTCCGAGATCTGGCGGAGCGGTTCAATGTGATTCCGGTCTGCGTCGAGGCCCTGGCGGACACCGAAACCCCGGTCTCCCTGCTCAAGAAGCTGCATGCCGACCAGGGGCCCGCCTTTTTGTTCGAGAGCGTGGAAGGGGGCGAGCGGTGGGGCCGGTACAGTTTTCTGAGCGGATCGGCCCGCACACAGGTGCGGGTATTTGCCGAGTATGTCGAGATTCAGGAGGAGACCGCCTTTCGGCAGATCCCCCACGACGGCGATCCGCTGGCGGTGCTGCGGGACCTGATGGCCCGGTTCAAACCGGCCGATCTGCCCGGCCTTCCCCGGTTCTGGGGGGGTCTGGTGGGATACATGAGCTATGAAATGGTCTCCTTTTTCGAGGCGATTCCCAACCGGCTTCCGGAAGACCGGCCCATCGCCCACTTCATTATTCCGGATGAGCTTCTGGTCTTCGACAACATCAAAAATACCCTGCTCGGGATCATCATCGCTTTTACCGAAGGCAGCCGGGACACCGACCGGATCTACCGCAAGGCCCGGGAGCGGCTGGATCTGCTGATGAGTGAAATGTCCACCTGCCTTTCGAATGTCGACACCGCTTCCGGTCATCTGCTGACCCTCTCTTCATCGGTGAGCGATCAGGCCTTTCGGGACATGGTCACCCGGACCAAGGAATACATCGTGGCCGGGGACATTATCCAGTCGGTCATTTCTCAGCCTTTTTCATGCTCTCCGGCTCCGGATCTGTGGACCCTTTACCGGGCCCAGCGATTCGTCAATCCCTCACCCTATCTCTTCTTCCTTCATCTGGACGACACCGCCCTGGTGGGCTCTTCGCCCGAGACCATGGTGCGGCTGGAAAACCGGATCGCCACCCTGCGGCCCATCGCCGGCACCCGGCCACGGGGCGGCACCGAACAGGAAGACCGGGCCCTGGCCGACGAACTCTTGGCCGATGAAAAAGAGCGGGCCGAGCACCTGATGCTGGTGGACCTGGGCCGAAACGACCTGGGCCGGGTGGCGGAAACCGGAACGGTCCAGGTCACCGATCTGATGGTGGTGGAGCGATATTCCCATGTCATGCACCTGGTTTCCAATATTCGGGCCGACCTGAAGGAAAAGGTGGATGCCTGGGACCTGATTCGGGCCACCTTTCCGGCCGGTACCCTCTCCGGAGCCCCCAAGGTGCGGGCGATGGAGATCATCGCGGAGCTGGAAAAAGAACCCCGGGGCCCCTACGGCGGCGCGGTGGGGTACGTCTCCTTCCACGGCAACATGGATCTGGCCATCACTATTCGGACCGCCTGTGTGGAGGACGGGCGGCTGACGGTCCGCGCGGGCGCCGGGATCGTGGCCGACTCCGATCCGGAGCGGGAGCGGATGGAAACCATCAACAAGGCCCAGGCCATTCAGCGGGCCCTGGAGCTCGTTTCCGGCGAGCGGATGGCATAAGGAGGACAAACCCGATGTTGATCATGATCGACAACTATGATTCGTTTACTTATAATCTGGTGCAGTACCTGGAAGGACTGGGTGCCCCTGTGAAGGTCTTTCGGAACGATGTGGTGACCGTATCCGAAGTGGCCGACATGAATCCCGAGGGAATCGTGATTTCACCGGGTCCGGGGCGGCCGAAATCGGCCGGGATTTCGGTGGATCTGGTTCGGGAGCTTTCGGGCAAGATTCCCATTCTGGGGGTCTGTCTCGGCCATCAGTCTATCGCCGAGGCCATGGGCGGCCGGGTGATTTCGGCCAAACGGCTGATGCACGGCAAGACCTCCACCATCACCGCCGACGGCAAACGGATCTACAAAGGCATCAAACGACCCTTTCAGGCCATGCGGTACCATTCTCTGGCGGTCTCCCGAGATGAACTGCCGGACTGCTTCACCGTCTGTTCCGAATCCGAAGACGGGGAGATCATGGGCATCCGCCACAAGGTGCATTTGACCGAAGGCATTCAGTTTCACCCTGAATCGATTATGACCCCGGTGGGAAAGCGGCTGCTGAGAAATTTCCTTAAAATCGCCCTCAACGGCGACGGACCAGAAGAGGAGGCGACCGATGTTTAGAGAGCATCTGAATAAAATCGTCCGAAAGCAGAACCTGAGCGAAGCGGAAATGTCCGATATGATCACCGAAATTCTTTCCGGAAATGCCGCCGACACCCAGATCGCCGCCTTTATGGCGGCCCTGGCGACCAAGGGCGAAACCTACGAGGAACTGGCCGGCGCGGCACAGGCCATGCGGCGCAAGGCGGTCCGGATTCAGGCACCGGGGGATACGGTGGTGGACACCTGCGGCACCGGCGGGGATAAGGCCAATACCTTTAACATCTCCACCACAACCGCCTTTGTGGTGGCCGGCTGCGGGGTGACCGTGGCCAAGCACGGCAACCGCTCGGTCTCCAGCAAATGCGGCAGCGCCGACCTGCTGGAGCGGCTGGGAATCAAACTCGACACCGACCCGGAAATCGTGGAGGAGGCGGTTCAGGAGATCGGCATCGGGTTTCTGTTCGCCCCGGTCTACCACAGCGCCATGCGGTTTGCCGCCACCGCTCGAAAAGAGGTGGGGATTCGCTCTATCTTCAACATGCTGGGGCCGCTTACCAATCCGGCCGGGGCCAATTGCCAGCTGCTCGGGGTGTATGGACCCGAATTGACGGAAATGTTCGCCCAGGCCCTGCGAAACCTCGGCACCCGGCGGGCCTTTGTGGTTCACGGCCGGGACGGGTTGGATGAAATCTCGGTCTGCGCCCCCACCCGAGTTTCGGAACTCAAGGACGGCATGATCCGTACCTATGACATTTCCCCGGAGCGGTTCTTCGGCCGGGAAGCCGATCCGGCCGATCTGGCCGGCGGAGAACCGGCGGAAAACGCAGAGATCACCCAACGGATTCTGGAAGGCGAAAAGGGGCCCAAAAGAAATGTGGTGCTCCTGAATGCCGCTGCGGCCCTGATCGCCGCGGAAAAGGCAGGGGATTTCCCGGAGGGTGTCTCCATGGCCGAAAGGGCCATCGACGAAGGCCGGGCCATGGAAAAACTGAATGCATTAATCGAATACACCCAGGAGAACGGGTAAGGAAAGAGGAGCCATGACCGATTTTTTGAGCCGCATCATTACCCAGAAGCGGGCTGAAGTGGCGGCGATTCAGGAGCGGACCTCCGAGGACCAGCTTCGAAAGGCGGCCATGAAGCCCCGGGCGCTTCGCCCGTTTTTCAAACGATTGAAAGAACCCGGCCCCGACGGGATCAATATCATCGCGGAAATCAAACGGGCTTCGCCCTCCAAGGGGCCCATCCGGCCCGATCTCGATCCGGCGGATTTTGCCGTGAAATATGAAAAGGGCGGCGCCGCGGCCCTGTCGGTGCTGACCGATCACGTCCATTTCGGAGGCAGCTTCGAAGACCTGCGCACCGCCAAAGCGGCCGTGGACCTGCCGGTGCTGCGAAAGGACTTTATCGTCTCCTCCTATCAGCTGTATGAATCGGCGGTGATCGGGGCCGATGCGGTCCTGCTGATCGTAAAGGCCCTGGCCCCGGACCAGTTTTCCTCTTATCTGGGACTGGCCCGGGAGCTTCATCTAGATGTCCTGGTGGAAGTCCATTCCGAAGAAGAACTGGATATCGCCGGGGAAGCCGGCGCCCGGCTCATCGGCATCAACAACCGGGACCTCAACTCTTTTGACACCGACATCGACACGGCGGTGCGGATGGCCGAGAAACTGTCCTCCGATCAGGTGGCGGTGGCCGAGAGCGGCATCTTATCCAAAGCGGATATCGATCGGCTGCGAGGCGCCGGATTTCACAACTTCCTGATCGGGGAATCGATCGTGCGATCGGAAAATCCCGAAGCATTCATTCGAACCTTACTGGAGGAATAAAGATGGACAACAATACAGACAAACGACCGCAAGTGAAGATCTGCGGATTGACAGAGGTGGAAAAAGCCCTGGCCTGTGGTGAACACGGGGTCGATGCGATCGGATTGGTCTTCTATCCGGAAAGCCCGCGGTGTGTCTCCGAACAGACGGCCAAAGACATCGCCCAAGCCCTGCCGGCAACCACGATCCCTGTCGGGGTGTTCGTGGATGATCCGTTTGAAAAAATTATGGGCATCGTCAAACGGTGCGGCTTGGGTGCGGTACAGCTGGCCGGGCAGGAATCGCCGGACATGGTGGACCTGTTTGTCCGGGACGGTATTCCGGTCTTCAAGGGATTGTTCCATTCCCGCAAGCCCGGCTTCGAGGCCGCCGACAGCTACAACGCGACCGCTTTTGTTGTGGAGGGCGGCAAAGGAAAGATGCCCGGCGGCAATGCCGAAGCATGGGACTGGTCCGCCGCCGGGAAGATTCGGGAAAGCCGTCCGGTGATTCTTGCCGGCGGCCTCGATCCCGAAAACATCGCTCAGGCCGTCATCCAAGCCAGGCCCGACGCAGTGGATGTCAGTTCCGGGGTGGAGGCCGCCCCCGGCCAGAAAGACATCGGAAAGGTCAAAGCCTTTCTCAAAACGCTGTCCCAAGCCGATATTGCGTATCCCAAAAGGAGAATATTTCAATGAGTGCCCAATCCGCCGCCCTGAAATCAGGAGAAACCGTCGATGCCCGGGCCTACCCGGATGAAAACGGCCATTTCGGCCCTTACGGGGGCCGGTATGTGGCCGAAACCCTCATGCCCGCGCTTCTGGAATTGGAAGCGGCCTATCACCGATACCGGGATGATGCCGGTTTTCAAAAGGAATTCCGGGCTCTGCTTATCCATTATGCCGGCCGGCCCACTCCGCTCTTTCATGCGGCCCGGCTGAGCCAACACCTCGGCGGGGCGAAAATTTATCTCAAACGGGAGGATCTGACCCACACCGGGGCCCACAAGATCAACAATACTCTTGGCCAGGCCCTGCTGGCCCGGTACATGGGCAAAAAGAAGGTGATCGCCGAAACCGGCGCCGGACAGCATGGTGTGGCCACGGCCACGGTGGCGGCCCTCTTCGGCATGGAGTGCAAGGTCTTCATGGGCACCGAGGATGTCCGCCGCCAGGCCCCCAATGTCCGGCGAATGGAGCTGCTGGGCGCGGAAGTGGCGCCGGTCTCCTCCGGGGCCGGCACCCTCAAGGACGCCATGAACGAGGCTCTCCGTTACTGGGTCGGCGCGGTGGAAGACACCTTTTATGTGATCGGTTCCGTGGCCGGGCCCCATCCCTATCCGGCCATGGTGCGGGATTTTCAGCGGGTCATCGGAGACGAGGCCCGAAAACAGGTGATGGAGACAGCCGGTCGGCTGCCCGATATGCTGGTGGCCTGCGTGGGCGGCGGCAGCAACGCCATGGGGCTGTTCTATCCCTTTTTGAAGGATGATGGGGTGGAGATCGTCGGGGTGGAGGCGGCCGGGGCCGGAATTGAAACCGGCAAGCATGCGGCCACCCTTGGCGCCGGTGGCGTGGGCGTGCTCCACGGGTCCAAATCCTATGTGCTGCAGGATCTGAACGGCCAGATACAGGAGGCCCATTCCATTTCCGCAGGCCTCGACTACCCGGGCGTGGGGCCCGAGCATTCCCTGCTCAAGGACCTCAAGCGGGTGCGGTATGAATCGATCGACGATGACCAGGCCGTTCATGCCTTCAAAACCCTCTGCAAGCTGGAGGGGATCATTCCGGCCCTGGAGAGCTCCCATGCCCTGGCGCGGGCCATGATGG
>JBEPWQ010000080.1:0-13547 GCA_041642315.1 Desulfobacteraceae bacterium
GACCACCAGCCGGGGATGCCCCTACCAGTGCTCCTACTGCGACCGGTCGGTGTTCAAGCGGGGATACCGGTACAATTCGGCGGAATACATCTATGAGCACATGAAGCATCTGCGCACCCGGTTCGGGATCCGCCACATCAATATTTATGATGATCTGTTCACCGCCAACCGGGACCGGATCACCCGGCTCTGCGACCTGCTGACCGCAAGGCCCCCGGGGATGCAGTTCAACTGTGCGGTCCGGGTGGGCCATGCCGACGATGAACTACTGGAAATGCTCAAGGATGCGGGATTTCTTCAGCTGTCGGTGGGCATCGAAACCGGTGACCCGGACCTGCTGAAAACCCACAAGTCGGGGGTCGGTCTCGATGAGGTGCGGTACACGGTCCGCCGGATTCAGGCCAAAGGGCTGCGGGTCAAAGGGTTGTTCATGATGGGGCTTCCGGGAGAGACGGTGGAATCCGCCCGCAAAACAAGCGATTTTGTCATGTCCTTGGGGCTGGACGATATGAACATGTCGAAGTTCACCCCGTTCTACGGGGCTCCGGTCTGGAAGACCATCTTCGAGGAAGGCGAATTCGACTATGACTGGCGAAAGATGAACTGCCTCAACTTCGTCTTCATACCCAAAGGGATCGACTCCAAGGAGACCCTGGACCAGCTCTACAATACCCATGTCAAAAGGTTCTATTCCGATCCGGAATGGCGGCGGAAGTTCCGCAAACGGATCTGGGAGCACCGGCGCAGTATCTGGCACGGGCTCAAGCACCTGCCCACCTTCATCGCCGCCAAAAACAGCTTTGAACCGGCCAAAGAATATCGCTGGCGCCAATAGAAAGTTCACCATGCCCTCTGTACCGTCTGCTGTCTCGACCCGTTCGGAATCCGCTGCTTTAGAACCGAAAATCGCCCGACTGGTGGCCGGACCGGTCCATCCTGACCGTGATTTCGTGTTCTCTCGATATACGTATCGGGAACTGTACGGCCTCGCCGAATCGATCCGCCGTGAAGTGGGCGAGCAGAACGCCGTCTTGTGCCTTTGTACAGAAAACAAGGCCCTGGTGGCGGCCGCCTTACTGGCGGCCATGACGGAGGGATTCTCGGTGATCCTTCCCTACGCCGATACCGTCGCCGCCGTTGAGGAAATCGGACGGACCGTTCGCCTGTCGGCGGTTGTTGCCGATCGGGTGACCGGATTTCCGAAAGAGCTGAAAATCCTCTCACCGGTTGCCTACTGCGGTGCGCTTCCCGAGCGCATTCCCGCCGCCGGGCTGGATGCACCCTTCCTGAAGTTTTTTACCGGCGGCTCCACCGGCAAACCCCGCATGTGGTCCAAAACCCCGCGGAACCTCTTTGCCGAAGCCTTCTTCCATGCACGGAAATACCGCATCATCTCCGAAGACCGCATCCTGGCCACCGTGCCGCCGTACCATATTTACGGATTTCTCTATTCGGTGCTGATCCCCCTGGTTTCTTCGGCCTCGGTGATCGACTCCATACCCACCTATCCGGAGGAAATCCGCAACTGCCTGGCGCATCAATCTCCGACCGTTTTTGCCAGTGTCCCGGTCCACTTTCGGGTCCTGAACGGCACCGAGATTCCAGGAAAATCGCTCCGCCATGCGGTCTCGTCAGCGGGCAAGCTCGACAGTGCGGACGCCGATTACTTCACCCGCACAGCCGGCGTCGGTCTCATTGAAATCTACGGCTCCACCGAAACGGGGGGCATCGCCGACCGGCGCCGGGCCCCCGGGGGTTCCGCCCTCAGGCCCTTCGAAACGGTCGACTGGAAGATTGTCGATGAGCGGCTCCGTGTCCGTTCGGCCTTTATCTCTCCGGACATCGACACGGACGACGAGGGTTTTTTTATCACCGGTGATCGGGTGGCACCAGAAGGGAAAGACCGCTTCCGGCTGCTCGGCAGGGCCGACGGCATCGTCAAGGTCGGCGGCAACCGGGTGGATCTGGAAGCAATTCGGGATATTATAAAACAGATCGACTACGTGGAAGACGCGGTGGTGATCTCTCTTCCCGGTGTCACCGGACGGGAAAACGACATCTGCGCCGTGGTTCAGGGGGATGTCACAGCGGCAGAAATTCAGAAGTATATTTCAACCCGTTTCGAACCCCACGCAATCCCCCGCCGAATCCACATGGCGGCCCGAATCCCGATCTCCTCCTCCGGCAAATACGACCGCACCGCGATCGAAGCCCTGTTTCGGCCGGGTTAGGGCCGGTCCAGAAAACGGAGCCACAGGCGGTACATGGCTTCGGGGGTGTGGCCGCCTTGGATGGTGAAGACCCGGTCCGGGGGCAGGATTTCCGCCAGCAGCTTCTGACCTTGAATATAGGCATCCTCGGTTCCATAGCCCAGAAAGACCGGCGGCCGTTCGTCCCGATCGGCCGCATATTCTTTCAGCCAGTCCCAGAGCATCCGCTCCCAGTCCTCATCGGGATCGTATTCTCCCGGACTCCAGGAGCGAACCCCGCCGGTCTCGGTGATTTCGTCGAGCATCTTCTCATAGCTCAGAAACGGCGAAATCAGATAGACCCCGTCCACATCCTCGGGATGGGATCGAATGTACATCAAGGCGCCGAGCCCGCCCATGGAGACGCCGACCAGCCAGATCTTTTCATAGCCCCGGGCTTTGGCCGGGTCGATAATATCTTTTTTCAATCTCGGCACCAGGGTTTCGGCCACATAATAACCCAGGTGCGAATTCGGGGCGACCATATCGAAGGGAAGCCCCCATTTCCGGACCGCCGCCACAAATCCTTCATTGGCAAAGCTTTTATGACTGCCCGCCCGCCCCCTAAGAAACACGAACAGATTCGGCTGCCGCTCCCCTTTGACAGCTTCATAAGAAAGCGGCTTCAGCGGCGCATCGGTGCCGAACCAGGCACATCCCGTCAGAAGCATTCCGGCCCCCAGAAGCAGCCCCCCCTTTTTCAGCAGAAAATCAATTGTTTCGTTCACAGGGTCTCTCCTCTTCCAGCTCAATCTCCGCCGGGGGCGGGCACAGCTTGATTCGGATCGTCCCCTCGCCGTCGAAGAAATAATCCTCGCCGTTGTACCGTATGAAGGTTTTTTCACCCCGCTGCCGTTCCAGGGTGAAGGTCATCCGTTTTTGGGTCAGATCGATCATGAGGGTGTTCTTCCGGTGAATCATTCGGAACCGAAGCCGGTGCCAGGTATCCGGCAGGCAGGGATGAACCTCGATGTGGTCCCGGTAGAAATCGATCCCCACAAATGCCTCGATCACCAGGTCGAGGGTGCCGCCCATCACCCCGGTGTGGATGCCCTCCGGGGTGGTTCCGCCCTGAATGTCGAAGAGGTCGCTTTCCAGGGCAATTCGGTACCAGGACATCTGGTCGTCCCGGTGCCCTTCCAGATATTGGAGAATGGCCGCATGGACCACAAAACTCAAGGTGGAGCCGTGGCTGGTCCGATGAATGTAATAGTCATAGTTTTTCTTCATAAGTTCCGACGGATCACCCGGGGAATAGCCCATCCGTTCGAGAATCCGGGCGACCTGGCCCGGGGCCAGCAGGTAAAAACACATCAGGGTGTCGGCCTGTTTGATAACCTGATACCGGTCCGGAGAATCGCCTTCGGCTTTCAAAATGCGGTCCATTCGGTGAATGTTGCCGTATCTGTTCCGGTAGGCATCCAAATCGAGTTCCTTTAAGTCGAGAAACCCGTCGAATTGGGAAATCAGGCCGTCCTCGGTGAGAACCACATTCATCTTCTCCACGATTCGGGTCCAGGTTTCCAGCTCCGCCTCCCGGAAATCGATTTTCTTTCGGACCCGGTTTTTCACCTCATGGGGCAGATGCTCATAGGTTTCGATGGTTTTATGCAGCAGCCAGGCGGTCATGATATTGGTGTAGGCATTGTCTTTGAAACCGCCCTTTTCCGCCCCCGGATATTTTTCATGGAATTCGTCGGGTCCCATGACGCCTTCGATGTGGTACCGATCGTTTTCCGGATTATACTCGGCGATGCTGGCCCAGAACCGGGCGATTTCCAGGAGCATCTCCATGCCGTAGGCGTACAGAAAGGCGTTGTCGTCGGTGACGTAGAAATAGCTCCAGATGTTATAGGCGATGGAGATGGAAATATGCCGCTGGTTCTGGCTCAGGTCGGGATTCCATTCCCCGGATTTCGGATTGTAATGGATCTGCTGGGTCTCCTCGGTACCGTCGTCGGCGGTCTGCCACGGAAACATGGCCCCCTTATACCCGCTTTTTCGGGCGTTCACCCGGGCCTCATCCAGGCGCCGGTACCGGTACATCTGGTGGGCCCGGCTCACCGCCGGAAAACGGATATTGTAAAACGGCAGAAAAAAGATTTCATCCCAGAAGACATGGCCCCGGTAGGCCTCGCCGTGCCAGCCTCGGGCCGGAATACCCACGTCATATTGAGTGTTGTGGGGGGAAGCGGTCGCCAGCAGGTGATAGGCATGGAGCCGAAGCACTTTCTGCGCGAACCGGTCCCCCTGAATGCAGATGTCCGCCAGCTTCCAGAGATCGGCCCAGGCGGACCGGTGCCGCTCCAGGGCCTCGTCAAAGGGATAGACGTCAATCGCGTCGAACAGGGAGTTCGACTCGGGGTCCCCGTGGTCCCAGTTCCGGGAGGTATAGACGGCCATCGCCTTTTCCAGGGTCACGGTCCGGTCTTTCCGGCACCCCAGACGGAATTCCCGGGCCACATAGCCCTCCTGTTCGAAGGTGTCCGCCTCCACATCCTTTCCGCCGCCGGAGAGATAATGGCGGGCGTTCATGATAATCACCACCCCGGAGCCGATGGTGCGCACCCCCAGGGTGATGATGCCGTTCTTCCGGTCGTTCTGGAGCAGCTGAAGATGATAGGCTTCGAGATCCCGGTACCGCTCCACACCCCAATTGATGACGGTGCCGTCCAGGGCGCTTCTCAGGATCAGGTTGCCGTTGTAGTTGAGTGGGGTGAACCGGTACCGGAGATGGCCCAGGTGCGGAGTCTCCATACTGGCGAACTGTTCGGTCTCGATCTCCGTCAAGCGTCCCTCCGGATCCCGGATTTTGTATCTGCGGCGGGTCACCCCGGTCTTCAGGTCAAGTTCGTGAACGTAGTCGAGTACCTCCATGTCCGAGATCCCCCGAAAGGGGCCGTCATCGATGCGGAACCGGACGGAGAGCCAGTTGGGGCAGTTGACCAGATCGTTGTTGTAGACCTGGTGCCCGTCGATTTCCGTGGCCCGTTTGTCATAGAGTCCGGACAGGTAGGTGCCGGGATAATGGGTATTGCCCTTGATGCCCTCATCCACAACCGCCCCGCGGGTGCAGAAATAGCCGTTGCCCACCGTGGTCAGGGCCTCCCGAAGCCGTTCGGATCCCGGATCGTAGCCGCGGTAGGTGAGACACCAGGTCGATTTTTCCAGGCCGTATTGAAACCAGTCTTCGATCTCTGCAATCGTCAGGTCCTTCAGGTCCGATTTCACCAGGTCCGCGCCCTGGTTGAAGAGTCGGTCCGGATCGGCCTCGCCCCGGCTGACCCCGACCACCAGAGAAAAATTCCCTTTTCGTCCGGCCTGAACCCCCGATACCGCGTCTTCCACGATAAAGCACTCTTCGGGAAGCAGCTCCATCTTCTCAGCGGCGGTGATGAAGATGTCGGGCTCGGGCTTGCCGTTGAGATTCAGCTCTTTGGAGACGATACCGCCCACCACCGCCTCGAACAGGTCGATGAGACCGGTCTTTTCGAGAATCAGCCGGCAATTCCGGCTGGACGAGGCCACCCCCACGCGCTTTCCCGCCGCTTTCAACTCCTTGATCAGGGCCACCGAGGTGTCGAACACCTCCACCCCTTCTGTTTCCACCAGTTCCTGGAAGAGTGCGTTCTTCCGGTTGCCGATGCCGTAGATAGTGTCCTTATCCGGCCCGTCGTCCGGATCTCCCCAAGGCAGGTCGATGTTGCGGGATTTCAGGAAAGAGCGCACCCCATCGAAGCGCGGCATGCCGTCCACATAGGGCAGGTAGTCTTTTTCATGGGTGAACTCCCGCTGGTCGCTCCCCCGCCTGACCAAAAATTCGTCGAAGGCCTTCTTCCATGCCTTGAAATGGGTCTGTGCCGTCTGGGTAATGACGCCGTCCAGATCGAAAACGCCGCCTTTGAATGAATAACTGCTCATGAATTACCTCTCAGTCCGAGTCGATTCAGAATCATCACCAGCAGGTCCGGGCCGTCCACGAAAAAACAGTCGGCGCCCACCGCCCGTACCCGCTGTTTCAATGCTTCATCCCGGGTCACGAAAACCGCCTGAGTATCGGGGCATCGCGCCAGGGCCGCCTCAACCATGGGCACATCGGATCCGGTGTCTCCACAGATGAGGTTGGGTCCCAGGACCAAGCCCAGATGAAGGATCGTATCGATGAACCGAATGCCGTCGCCTTTGTCGAAATCCCGGCGATCGTCTTCCCCTTCGGTTTTCACGGTGAGCATGATTTCGATATCTTTGCCGGTGTCCTCGATGCGAAAATCCCGGGACTCCGGATCCAGGTGTACCACCAGATCCCGAATGGTGTCCAGGAACTTCTCGGATTCGTTCGGGTCCACCGACCCGTTGATGTCCTGCCGGGCCACGGTGGTCTGGCCGAATTTGAACTGAAGCCCGGAGCCGATGAGGGAAAATTTCCGATATCCCGGCTTCTCCAGAAGCGCCTTCAGGCGGTCATTCAGTGTGGCCAGTTTTTTGGCCTGATCCTGGGGGATGTCATAGCGGTGCTGACGACCTATGGTGTCAACCATCTCCCGTCCCTTGGAACCGCCGAGAATCACGGCGCCTTCCGGCATGGCGCTCATATCGACAATCCCGACATCGGCCAGCGGTGCGGAGGTGAGCACCACCGCATTCGCCACCCGGGTCTGCACATACCGGGTGATAAAAAGCGCGTTATAGGCGGACTGAACCGAGGTGTTGTAGCGAGCGCAGTAATTGTTGACGGTGCCGTCCCGGTCGCTGAAGAGATTTCGGAAGAAAACCTCGGAGAGAAATTCGACGCCTTCCCGGACCCGATCCTCGAAGCCGGGATGCGCCGCCGCCAGTTCCGCCGTCAGCGCCTCCTCGCCCTCCGCCAGAAACCGGATATCCCGGCGCAGTTCCGTGGTTTCATAGCTGAAATCCAAAGCACGTTCACCCAGGCCGGAGACCTCCAATCGGTAGCACCCGTTTTCCTGGGGAAGGTCTTCGATCTCCGACAGGGTCTTCCGTAAGAGATTCACAGACCCGGTAAACCGGCCTGTCTTCAGAACCTCCGATACCGCCTGCCGTCGCACCGGGAGTGTGTCCCGCATCCGTTGAATGAATTCTTCCAGCGTCTTCACCTCGATTCCTCCTTTCACCACCGTCGACTTCGGGATATCGCACCGGCGGATTTCGGTTTCCTCAGGCGACCGTTTCACTCTGCCGCCGAAGCTTTTTTCGGTTTTCTTTGGACAATCCGCTTTGCATCTGTTCCCGGGTCTTCCGGTCCATCGATTCGGCGTCGAACAGGTGAATGTCTTCCGCGCTGAAAGACAGCCATATCGAATCCCCCCGCTTCGCGCCCATGTCATCCCCCAGCGCCAGCACCTCCCCGCTTTCCAGGGCGACATGGTAGAGGACTTCCCGTCCCAGGGGTTCCGCCGAAGTGAGTTCCCCTCGCAGAATCAGGCGCCGGCCGGCCGCTTCGACCGGTTCGCCCATTCCCTCCGGTGGATTCAGAAATACCTGAATCTTTTCCGGCCGAATCCCCACCAGCACCGCATCCCGGTCGATGTCGGCGGCCGCCTCGGCCTGTTTTTCAGGAAGGTTGAATTCCATTCCCTCCATCTCGATTGTGCCCGCCCCCTGTTTTCGACCCTCCAGCAGATTCATCGGGGGTGACCCGATAAAAGTGGCCGCAAAGGGGCTGACCGGGGAATGATAAAGCGCTTCGGGTTCGCCCACCTGCACCAGTTCCCCGTCTCGCAGCAGCGCCACCCGGTCTCCCAAAGTCATCGCCTCGGTCTGGTCATGGGTGACGTACAAAGTGGTGATCCCCATTTCATTCTGGAGTTCCTTGAGTTCCGTCCGGGTAGATGTGCGAAGCTGTGCATCCAGGTTGGACAACGGCTCATCCAGCAGAAACATGCGGGGCTGCCGAACCAGGGCCCGGGAGATGGCCACCCGCTGCCGCTGCCCGCCCGATAGTTCTCCCGGTTTTCGGTTCAGCAGGTTTTCGATCCCGAGCATGGCGGCCGTGCGGCGGACCGATTCCTCGATTTGGTCCCGGTCTATTTTGGCCACCCGCAGGGGAAAAGCGATATTGTCGAAGACCTTCATGTGGGGATAGAGAGCGTAGTTCTGGAATACCATCGCCACATTCCGGTCCCGGGGCGGCACAAAAATCCGCTCTTTCGGGGCCGCCACCGTTTCGTCGCCGAACAGAATGCGGCCGTGGGTGGGTTTTTCCAGCCCTGCCACCAGGTTGAGCAGGGTCGATTTTCCGCACCCGGAGGGCCCCAGAAAAATGAAGAACTCCCCGTCTTCCACCGTCAGGTTTAGGTTCTTAACGGCGTCCACCCCGCCGTGGGCGCCCTCGAAATGCTTCCGCAGATTTTCCAGGATGATCTTCATTCTTTTACCGCTCCTCGGGTCAGCCCGGAGATGATCCGGCGCTGAAAAATCAATGTCAGCACCACTACGGGAATGGTGGTCACGGTGGCCGCAGCCATAATCTCGCCCCAGGGGATCTGCCCGTGGATACCCTGAAACAGGGCGATGCCCACGGGGATGGTCCGGGCGGTGAAATCGGTGGTCAGCATCAGGGCGAAAAGAAACTCGTTGAAGGCGAAAATAAAGGCCAGCAGCGCCGTCGAAAACACCCCGGGCGCCGCCACCGGCAGGATGATCTTGACCAGAATCTGAAGCCGGGAGGCCCCGTCGATCAGCCCCGCCTTGTCCAGCTCCAGCGGCACCTGTTTGAAGTAGCTGACCAGAATCCACAGCGAAAGCGGCAGGGTCCAGGCCACATAGGGCAGAATTAGAGCCTGGTAGGTATTGATCCAGCCCAGC
Organism: Desulfobacteraceae bacterium; assembly: GCA_041642315.1. GTDB lineage: Bacteria > Desulfobacterota > Desulfobacteria > Desulfobacterales > Desulfococcaceae > JAABSQ01. Next base: position 9,075 of record JBEPWQ010000080.1, read on the forward strand.
CAGGTCATGAACTTGAACAGATAGCTGACCAGACTCACCGGCGGAAACATGGAAATGGCCAGAACAATCAGCATCAGAACCGCCCCTCCCGGCACCTGAAACCGCGTCAGGGCATAGGCGCCCAGGGCGGCGCAGAAGACCGAGATGACCGCGGCGATTCCCGAAATGACGATAGAATTGAGCATGTAGCGAACAAAATGGCTCGATTCCGCGAAGAGGATGGTGGCAAAATTGGACAGGGTGAAGCCGTAATCCTGCCCCTGTTGCAGAAAATCGGCGCCGGTGGAAAGCCCGGTGGCCACCATGTAGGTAAAGGGAAGCATTGCGAATAGGATGGTCAGCACGGCGCCGCCGGTCAGGAGTATTTTTTTGAGGGTTTCTTCACCCATGGCTTACGCCTTCTCCGAACCGGGACATCTTGACATAAAACAAGCTCAGCAGCAAGGCGACTAAAAACAATATAACGCTGGCCGCCGAGCCGTACCCGAAATCCCCGGCCGTGAAATATTTGTAAGCGAAATTGGACACCGCTTCGGTTGCGCCGCCCGGCCCGCCGCCGGTCAGCACATAGATGACATCGAAAATCCGCAGCGCCTGAATGGTTCGAAACAGCAGAGTCACCACCAGCACAGGCTTCAGTAGCGGCAGGGTGATTTTGAAAAACCGGGTCATGAACCCGGCCCGGTCGATGCGGGCCTGGTTATAAAGATCCTCGCTGATGGCCGCCAGCCCCGCCAGCAGAATGATGGCGGCAAAGGGGGTGGTCTTCCAGGCGTCGGCCGCGACGACCGCCGCAAAGGCGCCGATTTCGGTGCCGAGCCAGTTGACCGGCTCGGTCGTGATGTGCAGGACTCTCAGGAGCCAGTTGGCGGCGCCGTAGGAATAATTGTAGATCAATTCGAAGACCCGCCCCGACACCGCCGCCGGAATCGCCCAGGGAATCAGCACGCAGGCCCGAAGCAGCCCCCGCATCGGAATCGTTTCATTCATCACCAGGGCGATCATCAAACCGATTGCCAGCTCCAGGGGCACCGAAATGAGAACAAAAAGAAGCGTAAATCGCACCGCGTTCCAGAAGCCGGGATCGGAAAAGAGGTATCTGAAGTTGGTGAAGAGAATGAATTCCTTCTCCAGGAAAATGACATCCCGCATGAAGGCGTCGTACAGGGTTCCCAACACCGGCATCAGGATGAAAACCAGAATGAAAAACATCAGCGGAAACATGAAAAAGACCGCCTGGACATGCTCCTTTTCCAGGAACGTTCGACGGACCACCGCATCTTCGAGGCGATCGATCAATCGGGAAAGAGAGGTCACGGGGCCTCCTCCCGGTAGCGTTTTTCCAGGCTGTCGATCTCGGTCTGGGCACGCGCCAGCGCCGCTTCGGGGGACCGGTTTCGGGCCAGGGTGCCGCTGATGTAGGTCTGCAGGACATTGGACACCTGAATATAGTAGGGGATCACCGGCCGCGGCCGGGCTTTCCGGAAAATATCCTTGAATTCTCCGAAATGGGGATACCGCTCCAGAAGGGCTTCGTCCTCGTAGAGATCGCCCCGGCCGGGATTCCATCCCAGTTCCAGCACCACCATCCACTGGGCCTCCTTGGAGGTGACATACGCAGCGAATTTTTTGGCATCCGCCTTCCGGTCGGAGTATTTGGAAACCCCGATGTGATATCCGCCCAGGGTGGATACGCTCTGATCGCCCTCGGGGGCCGGCAGCGGCGCAATCCCCACTCTTCCCTTCACCGGCGAATCGTCCGACTGGTGCAGGGCCCATGCATAGGGCCAGTTGCGTTCATACATGGCGTTTCCCGACTGAAAAAAGGTCCGCACCTCCTCTTCCTGCATTTCGGTATACGTGCTCGGCGGCGATATTTCATAGTCCCAGATGAGATCCCGCATGAACCGCAGGGCCTCCAGATTGGCCTCCAGTGCCACCCGTACGCCCCCGGTCTCATTTTGAAGCTGAATCCCGCCCGATGCACCGGCGAATTCCAGGAAATTGACCACCAGTCCCTCATATTGGGCCCCCTGCCAGACAAAACCGAAAAAATCGGGGTTCTCCGGTCGCATCAGTTCCTGTACCTTTTCGGCGGATTCGGCCAGCTCCCGCCATGTCTGCGGCGGTGCGGACAAGCCCCCCGCCTCCAGCAGGTCGGTCCGATAATAGAGGAGGCCGCCGTCCAGGTATACCGGGGCCGCCATCAGCGCTCCTTCATAGATATCCGTCTGCTGGAGAAGTTCCTGAAAGAAAGGACCCTGATCCAGGTTGTCGAGCGGCTCCAGCCAACCGGCCGCAGAAAAGAGCCCCACCCAGGCCACATCCATCAGAAAGACATCCGGATTCTCCTGCTCCGATTTCATGGCGACCATCAGCCCCTGGAGCTGCTGCTGCGAATTGGCAGGCTGGCGAAGCAGGCGCACCGATATCCCGCTCTCCGCCTCGAATTTTCGGACCACCTTTTCCCAGGCGGCCAGCTCGCTGGGGGCCCCGCCCACGGCAAAGACGATGCCGGTTTGGGCGTCGTCCTTTCCGCATGCGAAGAGCATCGCCAAGCATAGGAGAAGCAGCAATCGGCCGCTCACCCGCCGCCGGATTGTATACAAATCAGGCCCTTTCATGGCCCTACCCTTTCATTGGTTGTGCTTCCTGATATCCGGATCATACGGCGGGGAGATAGTGGTGAAAAGGGGGGAAATCCGGTAAATTAGGGAATGAGATGCCGTATATTTGCAGTGAGGAATCGCCCTATCCAGCCCTCACAACCATTTCCCTTCCATCCCCGTCCCTGCTATAATCCACCCGAAATTCAAAAGACGAGGACCGAACGGCAAATCCGAAAAAGCGCCGATGCCATGACCGACAACGCCAAAAACAAATCGAATCCGTTTCCCACGACCAGAATTTCAAAAACCTGATCCTGGACTATCCCGTCCAGTCATCCAGTTCCGAAAAAACGCATAAAATACTGTGAATTCATAGACCTTTACGCGGGCTTGAGCGACGAGGAAGACGCCCGGTACCGGGAAGTTTGCATGCCGTCAAGCCGACACAAGGAGGGACTTATGGGACTGAGCCAATCATTTAGGGAAGAAGGGTGGCGGGAAGGACAGCGGAAAGGGCAACGGGAAGGACTCCTCGAAGGCATCGAACTCGCTTTGAGCCTTAAATTCGGGGATGAAAGCCGGAACCTGGCGGAGCGGATTGCCCAGATCAAGGACATCCAGCAGCTGAAGGCGGTCAAAGAATTCATCCGGTCGGCGTCGGACGCCGAGGATTTCAGGAGGCGGCTTGAACAGTGACGCCGTCCGCTCTGAAGACGAACGCTTTCGAGATTCCCTCCCCATTGTTCATAATTGTTGACGGTCACTGCCGACATCTGTGCGGGGGTCCGGTCGTCCACCTGTCAGATCTGTTTACTTAAGCTCAGCGGGTTTCAGTGGTCAGCGTGTCGGCGTCCTGGAGGAGCCAATCTTTTACCAGAGCCGTTTCAGTTCACCGCCCCATCCGAGTCGATCAGGGCCTCGATCTCCGGCAACGCCCGCCGCATCTGCCGCAACGCCTGGCGGATGCGGTGTTCGTTTTCAACCAGGGCCAGGCGCAGGTAGCCCTCCCCCTCCTGGCCGAAACCGATCCCCGGGGCCACGGAGACGTTGCCGCGCTCCATCAGCTCCATGGCAAACTTCATCGACCCGAGGCGACTGTAGGGTTCAGGGATCTTGACCCAGACGAACATCCCGGCGCCGGGCGGGTCCACCGGCCAGCCCATGGCCTCCAGCCCGCGGCAGAGGACGTCCCGGCGGCTCTGATAGACCGCCACCTGTTTTTTGACGTCCGGCTCACAATCCCGCAGGGCCACGATGCCGGCGATCTGAATGGGCGAGAAGATGCCGTAGTCATAGTACCCCTTGATTTTGGCCAGGGCCTGGATGATCTGACGATTGCCCACCCCGTAACCCAGGCGCCACCCGGCCATGTTGTAGGACTTGGAAAAGGAGCCGAACTCGATCCCCACATCCCGGGCCCCTTCGGCCTGCATGAAGCTGGGGGCCACATATCCGTCGAAGGTGATCTTGGAATAGGCAAAATCATGGACCACGATAAAGCCGTATTTTTTGGCCAGCCGGACGATCTCGCGAAAAAGGCCCAGGCTGCCCAAACGGGCCGTGGGGTTGTGGGGATAGTTGAGGATCAATACCTTGGGCTTGGGTGTGAGGGATTCGCACATCTCGGCCACCCTTTTGACAAATGTCTCCTCTTCGGAGATGGGAAACCGGATGACGTTGCCCCCGGCGATGGTGACCGCATAGATATGGATGGGAAAGGCCGGAGCGGGCACCAGTATGGTGTCCCCCGGTCCCACGATGGCCAGGCCGAGGTGGGAGATGCCTTCTTTGGAACCGATGGTGCAGATGACTTCGGCGGACTCGTCCACCTCGACGCCGTAATCTCCGGCATACTGTTTGGCGA
>JBEPWQ010000081.1:0-13503 GCA_041642315.1 Desulfobacteraceae bacterium
CGTAGAAGATGACCAGCCCCATCAATCCCAGCCAGAAGACCGGTACGGAATACCCGAAAAGCCCCACCACCCGGAAGACCCCGTCGGGCCATTTCCCCTGGTGGACCGCGGCGATCACCCCCATGGGCACTCCGAAGATCACACCGATACATGTGGCCACGGTGGCCAGCTCCAGTGTCGCCGGAAAAACCCGGAGGATATCCGCCGCCACCGGATTGGCGGTGAGGACCGACCGCCCCAGGTCCCCTTGCAGCACCTGGGTGATGTAGATCCGGAACTGCTGGTAGAGCGGCAGGTGAAGTCCGAGTTCCCGCCGCACCTGTTCATAAACCGCCTCCGGGGCCCGGTCTCCGACGGCGGCCAGAACCGGGTCGATCGGCACCACCCGCCCGATCAGGAAGGTGACGAAGAGCAGCCCCAGAAAAGTGAGGGCGACCGAGACCAGGATTCCGAAAAATTTCATCAGAACCCGGAAGGTCCGGCCGCCGATAATAATGTACAACCGGTGGAACACGGCAGTGAATTACTTGGTCACGGACCGGTAAAAATTGCTGTCGAAAGAGGGGCCGAGGATGAAATTTTCCACATTCTTCCGCTCCGCCGCCACTTCGATATCCTGGAACATGATCACGAAGGGGGATCGCTCCTGGTGCTCCTTCTGGAGTTCCTGATACATTTGGGCGCGTTTTTCCGGGTCCCGCTCCATCACCGCCGTCTGGGTCTTTTTCGTCATCTCGGGAATGGCCCAGGCGTTCCGCCAGGCCAGGGGTTTGGCGGAGGCGTCGTCGGAATTGTCCGGGTTGCTGGCAAAGGTGTCGGCATTGGTATGGGGGTCCTGATAGTCCGGTCCCCAGCGGCCGATATAGACCTCATGGTTCCGGGCCCGGTACTTGGTCAGGGCCTGCTTGCCGTCCATGGGCAGGATTTCGATCTTGACCCCGCCCTTGGCGAAGCTCGACTGAATCGCCTGGGCCATGTCGATGGTGGGGAAGTTGTTGCGGGTGTCCATGGAGACGGTCAGCCCGTCGGGATACCCGGCCTCGGCCAGCAGGGACTTGGCTTTTTCGGGATCATAAGTGAAGGGCTGATCCAGCAAAGCGCCCAGAAACCCCTTGGGCAGAAAGGCCTGATGCACCACCATGGTGCCTTTGAGGAGGGAGTCGGCCATGGACTGGTAATCCACCAGGTATTTGAAGGCCTGGCGGACCTCGGACTTGCTCAGGGCCGGATGCTTCTGGTTGAGGCCGAGATAAAAAAGCCCGCCCTTGGGCGCGGAATGGATCTTGATATCCTCGTTGCCCTCCAGCCCTTGAATCTGGTCGGGGCCGAGGTTTCGGGCGATGTCGATATCCCCCTTCTCCAGCAGCAGCCGCTGGGTGGCCGGCTCGGGGATGTGTCGGATAATCACCCGTTTCATGGTGGGAGCGCCGTCCCAGTAATCGGGGTTTGCGTCGAGCATCAGAAGTTCGCTGGCCTTCCAGGTATTGAGGGCGAACGGACCCGACCCGGCATAGTGGGTCCGCAGCCAGGCATGGCCCAGATCGCCGTCCTGTTCGTGCTTCATCACCTCTTTTTTATCCACCACCGATCCCACTGTGGAGGTGAGGCAGTAAAGAACGAAAGTCGGGGCGTAGGCCTTGTCGGTTTCAAATACCAGTGTGTGGTCGTCCACCGCCCGGATCTTGTCCCGCACGTTTTCGGGGGTGAACCCGAACTGGGTCAGGATGAAACCGGGCGATTTGTTGAGGATGACCGTCCGTTGCAGGGAAAAAGCCGCATCCTCGGCGGTGACCGGGTTGCCCGAGGCGAACTTCATCCCGTCGCGGATCTTGAAGGTGTAAGTCTTGCCGTCCTCGCCGACCGTCCAGCTTTCAGCGGCCAGACCATAGATTTCCTCCACGTTGTCGACATCGTACCCGATCAGCCGGTCATAGGTGTTGCCGGCATACTCGGCACCGGAAAACTCGAAGATCTCGGCGGGATCCAGGGTGATGATGTCGTCGAACTGCCAGGCCATCACCAGCATGTCATCGGGGGTGGCGGCCAGGGCGGCGCCGGCGGAGAAAATCAGGGCCGCGGCGAGTAACCCGGTAAAGCATCGCTTCATACTTCCTCCTTTGTTTTTGGGTGGATATGATTCCAGATCTTTATCGTAAATTACCTTGTTTTTTGCAAGATGATTTTGATTCAAGCCATCCTCTTATCTCGAGATCCTTCATCACTATTGATTAAAGACAGCAGGGTAATTAAGTTGGGGTGCAGCGGGTCATCTTCGTATCGAAATCCCCCACCTGCCTTGCCGGATGCATACCCTTTTGTTCCGGCGTTTGATTTTTTTCATTTCCCGAATCTCCCGGAGGCATGCCATGAAACAACCTCAACCAAATAATACTCGGGATTCCCAAAAACCCGATCAGGATGCGCTCGATGCCCATCGCCTCATGGTGATGTGGCTGTTCATCTCCACCATTACCCTCGGTCTGGGTTTTCTCATATTAATGCTCTATTTCGACATGACCGGCGAAGGCGGCGTGACCATCATGGTCGCCGTCATTGTTGCGGGGGCCGGTGGCGGCTTCGTGAGCAGCCTTCGGCGCCTGTATAGCTTTCAAGACGTATTCCCGCGACGCGGATACGTGCGGCTGTTTCGAAAGATGAACTTCTATGTGATCGCCTATTCGCTGGTTCCCGCCGTGGTGGGTATGATCGGGTCCGTGATTGTTTATCTGCTGTTTGCGGCGGATCTCTTGAAAGGGGATCTGTTTCCGGAATTCCATTGCGCCCCGGAAAAGACCTGTGCCGACTTCCACGGATTCGTCTCCAACTGGAGCCCTGCCGGGCCGGCCGCCAATGCCAAAGCGATCGTCTGGGGATTCATTGCGGGCTTCTCCGAGCGCTTCGTGCCGGACATTCTGAACCGTTTTGGGAGCCAACATACGGGAGGAAAGCAACAAAAATGAAGGTTGCCCACGAAAAACCCGGGTGTAGACCAAAGTGGGCCAGAATATCAGAAGTTCGAAAACATCTGAGGATTGTATTGTCGAAGATGGAGAAACGGTGCATAATGCGTTCTTCGATAATCCTGTCAAGAGTAAAAACAGGGTAGAGATAGATGCCGCTGGGGATCCGGTAAAGCGGGGCGAAATGACAATGAAGGAAAATGTGTATAATGAGAGATCTTTGCTGAAAAGAATCCTCATCTGGATACTTCTTTTCGCCGGCCTTGCGGCATCGGGTGCCCAGGGTTTGGACATCATGCTGCCTCTCGTTTATGAGGGAGATATTGATGTTTCCAACTGGCTGATGAGCGAGAAGCTGGACGGGGTGAGAGGGTATTGGGACGGCCACCGGTTGCTGTCAAAAAATGGGGCACCGTTTGATCCTCCCCGCGCTTTTACCCGTAATTTTCCAGATTTCGAGATCGAGGGGGAAATCTGGGGCGGTAGAAATACCTTTGAAAAAACCATCGGCGTCGTCAAGAGACAGGGGCCGCATGAGGGCTGGCTGGAATTGAAATTCGCCATTTTCGATGCCCCGACGGCCCCGGGAGGATTTGAAGAGCGGCTGAGCAAGGCAGCCGATTGGTTTGCCGAACATCCCTCCGAATTTGCTTTTGTCATCGAACACCGCCCCGTTGAGAGTCAAACGCATTTATCCGAGGAGTTGAAAAGGATCGAAACCCTTGAAGGCGAAGGGATCATCCTGAGAAAACGAGGATCTCTCTATTCGCCGGGCAGGAGCGGAGACATCCTCAAAGTCAAGCGCTGTTCGGATATGGAAGCGGTGGTGATCGCCCACCTTCCGGGAAAAGGCAGAAACGCGGGCCGAATGGGTTCGCTGCTGGTGGAATTGCCGGAGGGTCGAATTCAGTTTAAAATCGGCACCGGTTTTTCCGATGCCATTCGGGAAAATCCGCCTCCTGTCGGATCGCTCATCACTTTCAAGTATTACGGGTTTTACGAATCCGGTATTCCAAAATTTCCTTCTTTCCTGAAGATCAGGGAACCTTTTTAGTGAATGCCAAGACTTACAGAAGATGACCCAAACTTCCGCTTATAAACAAATTTTCGCCCTTGCAGGGTGGATCGGGTTGAGCTTTGCCGCAGCCGCGGTCGGCGGTCTCGCCTCGGCGAAAGCCGCCGGCTTTTACGAAGAACTCTCCCTTCCCGCATGGGCGCCGCCAGCATGGGTGTTTGCCCCGGTATGGACCCTTCTTTACCTGCTCATGGGAATTGCGGCCTGGATCGTCTGGAAAGCCCGCGGCTTGCGTGATGCAGCGGGCACCCTTTCCCTGTTTTTGGTTCAACTCGCCGCCAACGCGCTCTGGACCTGGCTGTTCTTTGCCTGGCACCTTGGTGCAGCGGCATTCATTGAAATCATCGTCCTCTGGATACTGATCGTCTGCACCCTGATTGCTTTTTGGCGCGTGCGCCCTCTTGCCGGCTGTCTGCTTCTGCCGTATCTGCTCTGGGTGGGTTTCGCCGGCGCGCTCACGTATGCAATCTGGCAGCGCAACCCTCAAATACTGGGCTAACCCGTATCGGAACTCCTTATCGCCCATAAAGATCGTCATCTTTATAAATAGAAGTATTTAATTTTGGATAGCTTAATATATTTTAGATTTCCATTTTTTTTTGCATTGACAAAAAGAAACGAGGCTATACTAATTTATTTACCGACCTTTTATATTAGATTCATGCCTATTCCAACAATTGAAGAAAACAGCCGGATGACGTTCCAAGAACCAAGCCATCCATTCACCCTGCCGTTAACATCTTCAGGAGGAACAAAATGCCTACGACTCTCACATTATTTCGAGGAGAAAAGAAACAATGGTGGCCGCCGCCTGAAATCAGGTTGATGAGCGGCATGACGCTTTATCAGCCATGGCTTCCAAACAATGCGAGTTCGCTTTGGAACAAACTGGTCCAGGAGGTAAAAGGCAAGCCGGGTCTTTCTTTAGATAAAAAAGTCGCTGATTACGCCCAGTTTCTGAGGGCGACCGGCAGGCCATTCGCATTGGCCACGGCATGGACGCAAGCTGGGTCTTTCACTTCAGACTACGGATATGTAATCAAAATTCCGAATGCGCATCTTTATTATTGGGGAGGCACAAAGGATGCACCCGCAATAGGGAATCCGATCATAAATCCAAATCAGGTGAATAAAGATTTCATCGTACTGAACGCGGCAACCGTGGCCGGATCGACAATACTGGGCTTCGGCCACAATACCGCAACCAAAGAAATAACCTTCTTCCACGATTTGCCGATCCAGTTTATCGCGTCTTGCAACAGCATTCCGGTATCCACCTTAAAAATCAAAACGAAAAATGAATTGTCTTTCGATGAGAAAGTGAAATATGCAAAGTTTTTAAGATGATTAAAATTCCCGCTCCACTCAGGCATTAAACCCGCCGTCGATATTCAAACTCACGCCGGTAATGTACGCGCTTTCAGGGCCGGCCAAAAAGGAGACCAGGGACACTCCGGCAGGGGATCAAAATCATGCAAGCGCAAATTCCGTTTTATCTCGCGTATCTTGCGATCGCCCTCTGCTGGGTCCCTCGCTCCTGGTGGCCGAGCTGGGCGATTTTCTTGGCCGCCGTTCTCCTCGCCCTGAGGTCTCATCTGACACCCACAGGCATATCTCTGATCGGGCTGGCGGGACTGGCGGTTTACGCCGCCGCGAAAAGCAAAGCAAAGACAGACCGCTTTCCGGAAAGAAAACTCCTGCTTTTCATGTTCACCCTGCCCCTGTTCCTCTTCCAGTACATCGATATCCCCGGGTTTTCCTTGTTGCCGGTGGTTTCGAACGCAGTCATTTCCGAGGGCGCCGAGCCCTACTCTCTCGAGCTGCATTTCGGCCCCCTCGCTTTCGGCTTTCTGTACTATCGACTTCTCATCTCCCGGCCCTCTTCAGAAGCCTGGAAAAAGACCATCGAATGGACCGCCATTCTGACGTTCGTCCTTTGCACGCTGCTTCTCGGAACCGCACTCGTACTCCATTATGTGCGCTGGGATCCCAAACTGCCCTCTTTCTTTTGGATCTGGACGCTGAGCAACCTCTTCTTCGTCGCCGTTCCGGAAGAGAGCCTTTTTCGAGGGGCATTGCAGGACGGCCTCTCGCGTCTGGGAAAAACCGGCGCACTGATCTCAGCCTCCCTTCTTTTCGGAATGTTCCACGCCAAATGGGGGCTGCCCAACGTCGCGCTGGCGGCAGTCGCCGGTGTGGTGTTCGGGTATGGCTATCAGAAAACAGCACGGCTCGAGTGCGCGATCCTCCTCCATTTCTTCGTCAATGTTATCCATTTCTATTTTTTCACTTATCCCCGCCTCGGATAGGGTCACCCCTCTTTTCCTGAAATCGCATAGAAGGAAAGAGCCTCAAAGATCGAAAATCACGGTGGCTTTCCAGCCATCCTCTTGGCGGACCACCTCGAGTTGATGATAGGTTGCGCTTTTGACCGTGGTTTTGATGGTGTGCCGGTTTTCATCATAGGGTTCGCCATGAATTCTCGCTTCGATATGGGATTCATCGATGGAATCGATGTCGAACCGTGAAAAGAGCAAGCCTTCCGTCTCAAAGAAAAAAATGAATTCATTGAACCAACGCACCAGGAGATCTTCCACCCGATCTGCCTTCAGGGAAACCGCTTTCGATTCGCGCCGGCGAATCGCCCGGGGATCGGTCATGATGTCGGCGAACGCCTCCCCGGCGTTCTGAAACAGTCGGTTCAAGCTGTCGCCGAAGACCTCGACGCCGAGATCGCCGGTGTGGTCGATATACCGGAACTTTTCCATACCCTACCCCTTGATTACCGCAAGCGGTGCCAGCTCGACCACTTTTTTGCAGATCCCGGCATGATGGAGGGTATCGACGACATTATCCACATTTTTGTAAGCCTCCGAAATCTCTTCCACGATGCCGCTCCTGCTGGCAGCCTTGACGATAATGCCCCGGTCTTCCATCTCCCGGGAAACGTTTCGGCCTTTTGCCGCTTTTTTGGCCTGTCGCCGACTTAAGACCCGGCCCGCGCCATGACAAGCGGAACCGAACGTCTCCCGGTATCCGGCTTCGGTTCCCACCAGAACAAAAGAATGGCGGCCCATGTCCCCCGGAACCAGTACCGGCTGACCGATGGATCGGTATGTTTCGGGGATATCGGGATGTCCGGGCGGAAAGGCCCGGGTCGCGCCTTTTCGGTGGACGCACAGTTCGGTCTCTTTTCCGTCGATCTGATGGGTCTCGATTTTGGCGATATTGTGGCAGACGTCATAGACCAGTTCCATTCGGATATCGTCGATGTTCTGTTCAAATATCCCTGCAAACGTTTCTCTGGTCCAATGCATGATCATCTGGCGATTGACAAAGGCAAAATTAGAGGCTGCGGCCATGGCCGCCATGTACTCTTTCCCTTCGTCCGATTCGACCGGCGCGCAGCATAATTGACGATCCGGAAGCTCGATGCCGTACCGTTTCGACGCCTTGAGCATGACCGACAGATTGTCGTCGCATACCTGATGGCCCAGACCTCTGGAACCGGTGTGAATCAGCACCGTCGCCTGCCCCTCTTCGAGTCCCATGACGGATGCCGCCTCGGCATCATATACCGTTTTTACGTACCCGACCTCGACAAAATGATTCCCGGAACCCAGGGTCCCCAATTGGGCCCTGCCGCGTTCAAATGCCCGATCGCTCACCTTGTCCGGGTCGGCATTCGGTATGCAGCCTTCGTCTTCGATATGGGCCAGATCTTCGGCCGACCCGTAGCCGTTATCCAGGGTCCATCCGACGCCCTCGGTCATCACCCGCTCCAGCTCTTTTCGACCCAATTTCAGGTCTTTTCTTCGGGAACCGACGCCTGAAGGAATGTTGCGCAACAATGTTTCAGCCAGTTCATGGGCGTGTTTTTGAACATCTTTGCGGCTCAGCCCTGAGCGCACCAAACGAACTCCTCAATTGATGTCGTACCCCACACCGCCCGGCGAAATAACCCCAGAACGGGTATCAAAGCCCGCCACCCCGCCGATGGGAAAACCATATCCCCAGTGGATATCGGGCATGGCCATGGATCTGCCTAAAATTCCAGGCAGAGCGGCGACATTGGCGACCTGCTGCAAGGACTGGTCCTTTCGTATATCCGACATCATTTCTTCGTCTGCATAGACCAAACCTTCGACATTCATTTTTCCCTGTCTGGGAATGATCCAGCGCCAATCATCCAATTTTTCAATCTTTATAGCATTCGATTCCGTCATGATTTCACCTATTCTTCGTCTTTTCCAATGAGTATCGCCTGTACAAAAAGATTTTCCAATCAGCGGAATTATGTATTTTCACCGCACCGCAGATAATGCATGGTTTTTTCCCGGCTGAAGACGCATCCGGCTATTCTTCCGGAGGTTGTCGATCTCCGGTGACCCGGCCCCGAATCAGCCAGATATAGCTCGATACATCCGGTTTGAAAGTGCTGTTGACGACGGCGATTTCGCCGGAGCGGTTGACCGCCAGCTTTTTCATGTACAGCCCCTGCTGGCTCCCGTTAAAACCCTGTTCCGGGTCGAGCGTCCCCGGAACGACCACGGGCGGCGCGAAGGTCCGTTTTTCCGTCCGTGAAAAGGTAAACCCGAGCCCGCGGGGCCGAATTCCCCTTTCCGGAAAAATCTCCCACAGCACGAATACATTCCGCTGGTCATCCAGAGCCAGGTAGGGAAAATTCACACTTTTGAATTTTTCGGAATGCCGGCCGGATATCTGTCGGGGGTCCGCCATCCCCCCCTTCCCCGGTTCTGAATGCGTATAGCGTATATCGTACTGCCGGAGCGGTCCGGCAGGACTTTCGGCGAAAACGAGATGAAGGGTTCCGGTAGCGTCCGTTGCGATTTTCGGCGCCTCGGAATAGCCTTCGGTTTCAAAAAGAACCCGCGGATCGCCAAATGTCCGGCCGGCGTCTTTCGACTCGGCTAGATGGATATCGGCATCCTGGATCTCTCCGACCGTCCAGGCCACCCGGACGATGTCATCGTGTACGGCCAGTGAGGGGCCCCGCGCCGGCAAAGCCCCTTTACCGCCTGCCAGCCGCACCGGATCGGAAAACTGCTTCCCTCCGTCTGTGGAACGGCTGAAAAACAATCCGCCCTCATATACCGTCCAGGCGGCATACAGATTCCCCTCGGGACCTCGGGCCAAATCCAGACTTCCGTTGAACCAGATGTCTTTGGTCAGGCGGCCTTTTCCGGCCCCGGCACTGGTGTTGGAGAGATTCAGGGGTACGCGGAATCTTTTACCGCCGTCGGTAGACCGGGCAAAAAAGATCTCTCCGCCGTGGGTGCCCCCGGAAAAGATGATCTCCTGCCAGAGCATGTAGACCATACCCGGCTCGCCGGAGGTCATCACCACCCTCGGAAGCCAGGAAAAGGTGTCGGGATTGCGGGAAACGTTCACCGGTTCCGCAAACCGGGGCCGTCCGTCACGTCCGTACACCTGGAAAAAGATATCCAGCCGGGCATGATCGGCCCAGGCGACGCCGGCATCCCCCTGCTCGTTCATGGCGACTGTGGAATCGTCGACGAAATGCCACTCCGATTCATTCATTCGCCAGGGCCCGCGGTGCGCCTTCCCCGAGGCGACCTCGATCCGTTCTCCCCAGGTGACGGAGCCGGTTCCCGCCGCTTCCGCATCCGGAGAGGTCACCAGCACCGCGGAAAAATACAAAAAAAACAGAGAAGCCGAAGCGAAAATCGCCCTGCTCAATTTCGCAGAAAGAAAACCCCTCCCGCCGGTAGGAAAAATTCCCTTTTTCATGATGTTATCTCCATATGCTGTCCTGAAACACAGATCCCGCCCTGCGCCCCGGAAATCGCTCCGCGCCCCCTCAGTGTAAGTTGGCCAGCTTATTGTGAAAGTCAAATCGGGATTCAGAAGCGGCATCCGGGTGAGAAGAAGTCGGCTGTCTGCCCGTCCCTCACATGGACTGCCGTCGGCCTGAAATGTTTTGTAAAGGGAAAGAGAATGAGGCACCTGAAGAAGAAGGATTGATTCCCGGAGTCAAATTGCGGTATCAGACCACCAGGCGATTTTGACAGACGGATCGTAAATGGGCCAAAAGATTCAAGGCATCCCTCATTCGCGCTCAGGATTTATTCTAAACACAGGAGGCGTTTTTTTATTGAAACCGATCAACTTTTCAGAAAAACTATCCAGGTTCTCCGACCTCTGGTCGCCGCGGGTCATCGCCGAAATGAACGTTTATCAGTTCAAGCTGGTGTTGATTCAAGGCGTATTCGTCTGGCATGATCACCAGGACACCGATGAGGTGTTTATCGCTCTTCAGGGTACCATGAGAATCGAGCTTCGCGACGGCTTCGTACCGCTTTCAGCGGGTGACCTTTATGTTGACCGCAAAGGAGTTGAACACAAACCAGTTGCAGAAGAAGAATGTCACGTTCTCCTGGTCGAACCCCGGGGCGTCGTCAACACCGGAGACGCCGGCGGAGAACTGCGTGCGGAGAACGATGTGTGGGTCTGAGAGGCACACTCTCGAACCGTGGACGGCCTGATTGCAGCGACACCGCTCCCGGAAACAGTACGGCTTCTCGGGCCCTGGCTGGATCGCAACACGGTCCGAGCGGCCGAGGGGTGGGCATACGCCTCAACCGTGACCGTTCAATTTCTGATCCGGCGCCGTTTGCCGAAAATCGCACTTCAGGTCCTACCCCCCAAAGGGCGGGCCAGGCCGGCCTGCGGAATGACGATGGAGCGGGCAAAGCATCCCTCGCGGGTTCCGCCCGGATATGAACTCGTCACCTTTTATGCCGCACCGGAAGCGGTGGCGATTCTGATGGAGAAATCCGATGACGACCTCTTTGATCGTTTTGCCGCCGAACTCGGTTTTTGGATGAACCTGCCGGTGGCGCGTATCCAGAGATGGCGGGTGCAGCGATGGCCCCTGGCCGCGGCTTTCACCGATCCGGCAGCGCCCGACCGGATATCAATTATAGAGCGGGGCCTTGAGACGCTCGCCCGGAAAGCCCCGATGTGGGCGGCCGGCGATTTCCGAGGTTCTTCCGGTCTGCCGGGCGCCGTCACCAGCGCGGAACGGGCCGCTTACGCCTGTGCGGATTATTTTGAGAAAACGCCGTCCCGCAGCAAGTGACCTGAAACCCGATTACAGATCCGACTCGACCCGTTTTGCTTTTTCCAGGTGTTTTTTCAGGTCCGGCAGGGTGGTTTCCGCGAACTGCCGTACCTGAGGGTCTTCGGCGGTGTCCGCCTGTTCGGAATATTTTTGGATGTCTTTCTGATGTTCCTCGATCATGAAGTCCATATACGCCTGATCGAAGTCTTCGCCCTGCTTTGCGTTCGGAATTCAACGCTGGGTCCCCGGGAAATCGATGACAGCCTCGGCAAGGCGGCCGGGACAGTGCAGATAACACAAGCAGGAAATATAATTATGAGCCATTTGCATTTTCTTCTGGTGGATGATGAAAAAGACTTTGTGGACACGCTGGCCAAACGGCTGCGGCAAAGAGGATTTTCAGCGGATTGCGTCTATTCCGGACAGGCGGCCCTGGATCAACTGGACCAGAAGGCCGCCCTGATTGATGTCATTCTTCTTGACATCCAAATGCCGGAAATAGACGGCATTCAGACACTGGAACTCCTGAAGAGAAAGCACCCTCTTCCGGAGGTCCTTATGTTGACAGGCCATGCCTCCGTCGGTTCCGCCGTGGAGGCGTTGAAATCAGGCGCTTTCGATTATCTGACCAAACCCTGTGATCTGAACGAAGTTATTTCCAAAGCCGAGCAGGCCGTTTCCAGAAAAAAAGAACGGATGGCGAAAATTCGCCAGATACAGGCGACACCGTTCATTTCGGAACGGGAGCGTCAAAAACGGATCGCCGAAATCCTGAAAGGCAACGGGGGATAACGGCAAAAGCATGGCGGTCCGCATCTTAAGCGCCCAAATCATCCAATGGACTGACCACTCCGTGGCCGCCCTGCTGCAGCACATGGGTGTAGATCATCGTGGTGGCTACATCCTGATGGCCCAGCAGAGCCTGAATGGTGCGGATGTCGGTGCCGCGCTGCAAAAGATGCGTCGCAAAGCTATGCCGAAAGCTATGGGCCGTCACCCGCTTGGTCAGGCCCGCCTTTCGAACCGCCGTCTTGACCGCCTTGTTAACCCCACTCGGGTCGATATGATGCCGTCGGACCACTTGGCTTCTGGGGTCGACGGATCGGTTCCCGGAGGGAAATATATACTGCCACCGCCACTCCGTGTCCGCATTCTTGTATTTCCTGGCCAGCGCATGGGGAAGATATACCCTTCCGTATCCTTCGGACAGATCTTTCTCATGGATCGTCTTCACCTTTCTCAGATGGTTTTGAACAAATGTGGCGATCGTCTCCGGAAAAGTCGTGACCCGGTCTTTGTCTCCTTTGCCGGACCGTACTATGATCTGCTTGTAATCGAAATCGATATCCTTCACCCGCAGGCGAATGACTTCTGCGATCCGAAGGCCGGACCCGTACATCAGCTTCGCGGCGATCTGAGGCACCCCGCTCATGAGGGAAATCAACTTCGCCGTTTCTTCACGGGTCATGACCACAGGGATATTCTTTTTCTTGCGGGCCCGGACCGCGTTAATTTTTTGATCCAGCGGCAGTTTCAGCACATGCTTGTACAGGAACACAAGGGCGTTCATAGCCTGGTTCTGAGTCGAGGGGGCGACATTTCCGTTCACGGCCAGGTCGGTGAGAAAGGCTTCGATCTTGGATTCGCCGTCGGCCATTTCCTCCCGGGAAGACATCTGATGGAATTTAACAAATCGTATGATCCAGTCACAGTAGGAGCGTTCCGTATGAATGGAATAATGGCGGACGCGCATGACATTTCTCACCTCATCCAATAATTTGGGACCGTTTTTGGTTGACATGGCCTCGCCTCTATAGATAAAAATCTTGAAAAGGATAGTTGAATAGATTAAGGTGCGAAAAGTCGGAGGGCACGCACCAAGATCTATTTTTTTCCTTGATAATACCATTATCAGATAATTATCAAAGAAAATTTTCCTTGATATTATTAATACGCAGGCCAATTTTCTCTGTTTGCGCCTCCAGTATCAAGGTATCAGGGAAAATTGACTTGTCAATAAATGGTTCGCTGCAAATATTTCCTTGACAACTGTAACCCTTTAGGTTACATTGATTGTTATGATAAAATCCTTTAAACATAAAGGCTTGGAGGAATTTTTTTACACAGGGAGCAAGAAAGGAATAAAGCCTGAACATGCAAACAGGCTTGAACGAATCCTTGATCGCCTCAATGCCGCAAATGAAATTAAGGATATGAATTACCCTGGCTCTTTCCTTCACCAATTAAGCGGCGATAAAAAGGGATTTTATGCAGTTAAAGTATCTGGCAATTGGCGAATTTTTTTTCAATTTATTGATGGTGATGCATACGTTCTAGATTACGATGATTACCATTAGGGGGCA
>JBEPWQ010000082.1:0-13254 GCA_041642315.1 Desulfobacteraceae bacterium
TTCCACAAACGGTTTTCAAAGCGGAATTTTCCTGATATAGAAGTTTGGCCGGCGCCATTTGACAATCCCAATTGTGTGAGAAAAAAATGCCACAGAAAGTAAAACTCTCCATTGCGTTCAAGTCGGGTTCCATCATGGATTTCGAGGCGGTGAACGAAAAAGAGGCTGAAAAGCTGACCCGGACCTTTGAAATGTATACCCGGGCGGAAGGGTACGAATCCAAAAAGTTTCAACTGGATGCCATGAGCGGTGATTCCCGTCACCGGTATATCGTGCTCCACATGGCCTCGATTGAAGCCGTCTATGTGGAAACGACCGAGTAAAGATTCGGATGGTCTTCACAGCCGGTCCCGGCCCAACCGACCCCCTCCCTGCAGGGGAGAGGGCCGGCGGGAGAAGCGGTTTGATCATCGGGCAAAAGCGTTTTGCTAAGAATCCAGATTGACCACCACCCGTCCTTTCTGTTTTCCCTGTAATATCAAGTCGATATTTTCGTCCAGTTCATCCAGTGAGATCTCCCTGGCGATCTGCTCGAGGCGGTCCAGCTTCCAGTCTGCGGCGAGATGCTTCCAGATTTGGACCCGGGTGTTCATGGGGCAATTCTGGGAATCGACCCCCAGCAGGCTGACGCCGCGCAGGATAAACGGAAAGACATTGAGGGGCAGATCCGGCGAGGCCACATTGCCGCAGCAGGTCACCGACCCGTGGAGGTGGGTGGATTTGATGGCGGTGGCCAGATAATCGCCGCCCACGGTGTCCACCACGCCGGCCCAGAGGCTCTTGAGCATGGGGCGGCCGCTGGTGTCCAGGGCCTCGTCCCGGCCGATGACCGCCTTGGCCCCGATCTCCTTGAGAAAGGATTCCTCTTCGGTTTTGCCGGTGACCGCCGTCACCGAATAGCCCAGTTTCGAAAGAACCGCCACGGCGATGCTGCCCACCCCGCCGGTGGCGCCGGTTACGAGGACGTCTCCGTTTTCGGGCTTGACCGTGTGGGTCAGTTTGTAGACGGAGATGCCCGCCGTGAATCCGGCGGTGCCGTAGATCATGGCCTCTTTGAGGGAGAGATTTTCAGGCAGCGGCACCACCCAGCCCGCCGGCACCCGAATGTATTGGCCGAACCCGCCGGCGGTGTTCATGCCCAGATCATAGCTGGTGACGATGACCTCGGCGCCCGGCTTGAATCGGTCGTCGGAACTTTCCTCCACCACGCCGGCGGCGTCGATGCCGGGGGTATGGGGAAAGGTCCGGGTGACCCCCCGGTTTCCGGTGGCCGACAGGGCATCCTTGTAATTGAGGGAGGAATACTTGACCCGCACCAGCACATCGCCGTCGGGCAGGTCTTCCACCGACCGCTCCCGAATCTGCCGCTCGAAATGCTTCTCGGACGTCTCCTCCACGACCATCGCTGTAAACTTCTTGTTTTCCATAGTGTTCTCCTCCTTTGTTTCGGTAATGGGATGGTTTTTTTATGGCCTGTTTGAGTCCAATTGGCAAGAGCCAAAGGGGAAAGTCCATAAAAGGTTTGAAAAAATACATAATTTCTCTTACATATTCGGAATGCCGATCATGGTAAACCCATATGGAAGGAGGAGATTGTGACACTGAAAGCCATTCAAACGGATAAAGCACCGGCCGCCATCGGCCCCTATTCCCAGGCGATTTCCGCCGGACCGCTGCTGTTCGTGTCCGGTCAGCTCGGACTCGACCCGTCCACCGGTGATTTTGTGGGAACCGACCTGAAATCGCAGGCTCGGCAGGCGCTGACGAATCTTCGGGAGATTCTGAGGGCCGCGGGCGGGGATCTCGGGGATGTCACGGCGGTGGATGTCTTCCTGGCCGACATGACGAAGTTTACCGAATTTAACGCCGTCTACGAAACCTTTTTTACCGACCACCGGCCGGCCCGGGCGGTGGTGGAGGTCAGCGGGCTTCCCAAAGGCGGCCGGGTGGAGATCAAGTGTATCGCCTCCATCGGAAAATGATGATCCCCCGCCCTCGGGGGAGTTGTTCAGAAACCAACCTGCATACCTCGTCCGCCTTTCCCGGTGGACGTTCATCATTGGAGGAGACGATCCATGAACTTATCTGAAAACGAGGCCTTCATTCAAGAGGCGGTCTCCCTGGCGGAGACCTGGCAGAAACGCGCCAATGAACTCCTGACATCCAAGGAAAGAAAATACCAGAAGCAGATGATGCGGTTGATCCGCAATCCTTCGGACAAGGTGATTCTGACCAAGATGATCGACCAGAGCTTTCGGGCGGACAACCCCGGACGGGTGGCGGACCAGGTCCATTTCGTACTCAAAAAATACGGCGTGCCCGGTTTTTTCAACCTCTCCGAACAGGCCCTGATGCGCCTCTTTCTTTCCGTGGGGCGGCATGCACCCGGTATTTCCATCCCCCGAATGATCGAGAAGATTCGGGAGGACAGCGCCCGGTCGGTGATTCCGGGGGAGCCGGAGGTGCTCTTTCCGCATCTGCAAAAGCGCCGGGACCAGGGGGTTCGAATGAACCTCAACCACATCGGCGAAGCGGTCATGGGGGAGAAGGAGGCCCTGTCCCGCCTGGAGCAATACCTGGGAGATCTTCGGAACCCGGAGATCGAATACATCTCCGTCAAGATCTCCACCCTCTATTCCCAGATCAGTTCCCTGGCCTTTGAGCATACCATCGATGTTCTGATGGAGCGGCTGTCACAGCTCTTTCGAACGGCCCGGGACAACCATTTTGTTCGAAAGGACAATACCGTGGTCCCCAAGTTCGTCAACCTGGATATGGAGGAATATCGGGACCTGGAGATTACGGCGGCGCTGTTCACCCGCACCCTGGATCTGGAGGAGTTCAAGGACTATCCCGCCGGCATTGTGCTGCAAGCGTATTTGCCCGACTCTTATCGGATGCAGCGAGGGTTGACCGAGTGGGCCAAAAAGCGGGTGGCCGACGGCGGGGCCCCCATCAAGATCCGCATCGTCAAAGGGGCCAATATGGAAATGGAGGCGGTGGAATCGGCCGTCTACAACTGGCCTTTGGCCCCATACGACAACAAGCTGGAGGTGGATGCCAACTTCAAGCGAATGGTCGACTATGCCATGATTCCGGAAAACATTCGGGCGGTTCACATGGGGATCGCCTCTCACAACCTCTTTGAGCAGGCCTATGCCTACAAGCTGGCCCGGGAGAAGGGGGTGGCCGAATACTCCTCCTTCGAAATGCTGGAGGGTATGGCCGATCACATCTGGCGGGCGCTCAAGGATGTCTCCGGCGAAAGCGTACTGCTCTATGCGCCGGTGGCCGACCGGGATGAGTTCATCAACGCCATCGCCTACCTGATTCGACGGCTGGATGAAAACACGGCCGAGGAGAACTTCCTTCGGTATTCCTTCAACCTGACCCCGGACTCGGAGGAGTGGAATTTCCTGAAGGGGACCTTTATCGAATCCTGCCGGTACAAGGATCAGGCCAAAAAGACGCCGAATCGGATTCAGGACCGGCGGAACGAATCTTTCCCGAAGAAGATGGGTACCTTCTATACGGATCGGTTCACCAATGAACCGGACACCGACTGGTCCCTGACCCCCAACCGGAAATGGGCCGAATCGATTCGGGACGCGTGGAAAAGAGGAACCGAGGAAGGCCCGGAAGAAATTCCCGTGGTGGCGGCCGGAGAGGAGATCTTCGAGGGCCGGGATACGGTGGATGTTTCCGATCCCAACCGGATCAACGAAAACATCATCGTGGCCCGGTTCGCCCTGGCCGACAAGGCGGATGCGCAGCGGGCGGTGGAGACCGCAAAGGCCGATCCGGACGGGTGGCGAAAAATGACCCATGCACAGCGGCACGAGATTCTTTCCCGGGCCGCCACCGAGCTTAGAAAAGGACGCGGGGATCTGATCGGCGCGGCCGCGGCCAATACCGGAAAGGTGTTCGCCGAAGCCGATCCCGAGGTCTCCGAGGCGATCGATTTCGCTGAATTCTACCCGTGGACGGTGCGCAAATTCGATGAACTGAAAACGGTCACTGCTCGCGGGAAGGGGGTGGCCCTGGTCATTACCCCGTGGAATTTTCCCATTGCCATTCCCACCGGCGGCATCACCGCCTCTCTGGCGGCCGGAAATACGGTGATCTTCAAGCCGGCTACAGCGGCGGCCATGACCGCCTGGCATCTCTGCCGGTGCTTCTGGCGCGCCGGCATCTCCAAAAATGTGCTCCAGTTCGTGCCCTGCTCCGGGTCCAGGGTGGGCCCCGAGCTGACGCACCATCCGGATATCGATTATATTGTTCTTACCGGCGGCACCGACACCGGTATGGAGATCCTCCGGGAGCGGCCCGATATTTACCTGGCGGCGGAAACCGGCGGAAAGAACGCCACCGTCGTCACCGCCATGTCGGATCGGGATCAGGCCATCAAACATATCCTCCACTCGGCCTTCAGCAACTGCGGTCAGAAGTGCTCGGCCACCTCCCTGGTGATTTTGGAGCGGGAGGTTTATGAAGACCTCCACTTTCGGGAGCAGTTCGTGGATGCGGCCAAAAGCTATGCGGTCGGGTCGGCCTGGGACTTTCGAAACAAGATGGCGCCGCTGATCCATCCTCCAAAAGGAGATCTCCTCAAGGGGCTCACAGAGCTGGAACCGGGGGAGGAGTGGGCACTCAAGCCCGTAAATATTCAGGACAATCCCTATCTGTGGACTCCCGGCATCAAATGGAATGTTCAGCCCGGTTCCTATACCCATATGACCGAATTTTTCGGTCCGGTGGTGGGGGTGATGTGCGCCGAGGATCTGGACCATGCCATTCACCTGGTCAATCAGACCGGCTACGGCCTTACTTCGGGTCTGGAAAGCCTGGATCAGCGGGAGCAGGAGAAATGGAAACAGGGGATCGAGGCCGGAAACCTCTACATCAACCGGGTCACCACCGGCGCCGTGGTCCTGCGGCAGCCCTTCGGGGGAATGAAGAAGTCGGCCCTGGGCGCCGGGATCAAGGCGGGAAGCCCCAATTACGTCTCCCAGTTCATGGATTTCGAGGAGACCGATTTGCCCGCTGCGGGAGCGATCGAAAAAGAGTATGGATTATTGCGGGTCGCCCAGGATTGGCGGCTTAAACTCCAATGGGGGCAGCTGCCGGAATACGCGGCCGACCTGAGAAAAACGGTTCGGGCCATCGAAAGCTACATCTACAATGCCGAGCAGGAGTTTTACCTGGAAAAGGACTATTTTCATTTGCGGGGGCAGGACAATTTGATGCGCTATCTGCCGGTGGGGACGGTGCTGGTTCGGGTTCATCCCGACGATACCCTCTTCGATGTTCTGGGCCGAATCGCTGCGGCCACGGTGGCCGGGTGCAGGCTCATTGTGGGAATTCCCAAAGACTTGGAAAACCCGGTGACCGAATTTCTGTATGGTGAGGAAGGCAAGCGAATCCTCAAAGGGACGCCGCTTACCCGGCACACCGATGCGGAATTGATCGAAATCCTGCCGGAGATCGAGCGGCTTCGATATGCGGGGCCGGACCGGGTGCCCATGGCGGTGTATGAGGCGGCGGCGAAAATCGGCTTTTATATCGCGCGCAATCCGGTTCTGATGGAGGGGCGCATTGAAATGCTTCACTATTTCCAGGAGCAGAGCATCTCATATGACTACCACCGGTATGGAAACCTGGGGGATCGAACCTTTCTGGAATAATTCAGGGTGAAACGAAAGAAAAACGGCCCGGCGGAATGGCGGGCCGTGCGAATGCGCCGGGGGCGGCGTCTGTGTTTCAGGTGCAGAACCTTCGGCTGTCGGGTAGGTGGGCCGAATCGGAATGAGGCAGCAGGGTTTCATCCCAGACCAGATAATACCGCCGGCTGTAATTGGGATTGTACCGGAGGAAGGCGTGGATATCCGATTTCTTGAGAAAGGAGGTCTGCCACTTGCTGTAATTATTGGCTTTCTTTTCTTTGCTGGCCAGTATGAGGTAATCGTCCGGATTTCGGTATAGGGCGCTTTTATTCTGAAGATTTACATCCAGATCGCTGTGGGGTTTTTGAAAAAAGCGTTGGATTTCACGTCGGCAGCGCTCGGGCAATTCGTCCAGATGTATCATTTCCATCCGATTCATGTGTCTCCTCAATGGGGCGATTGGCAGTTTTTCTGCATAAGGGGCAGATTAAAAGCATGGCTTCGTGAGCACGGCGGCGGGCAATATACGGAAAGAATGTATAGATCAGATGGTGTGGAGGTGCAATGGGGGATAGCCGGATTTAGAAGGAGATATGCCCTTCAGGCGCAGGTCCGGGGGAGGGGCATCCGGTTCTGAATCCCCTGCCGGGGAAAGGATGACTAGAGGATAAGGGATTAAGACCGATAAGCGAAATCGTCTTTTTTTATTTTTTTTCACCTGAAATCGATGGGCGGCTTTCTTGGGATAGATTGCATGGAAATAGGCCTTTGACAGCCCGGAATTTTCGGCAAAATCTTCATCCTGCTGATTTGTTGGGTATTGTTTCGGCCGGCGTGGATTTTTTTTACATTCCTCTCTTCCGGATAGCGCATTGGCATCTTAATGAAAGGCGGGCTTCCCTTTCTGCTCGGGAAACCCGCGGCTGTTCAATCCTCGGTGTCGGATTCGGCCGTTTCTTCGGCGCACTCTTTTGGCAATCAACCCTATAAGTTGCCTCGTGTATTCATCGTTTTTCATCCTGAAAAAATCGTTACGCGCGTACCTTTCCGATTTTATCCTCCACGGATCGGATTTTTCCCTCTAGCCGGTTTTCGGCTCCCTTTCGAATGTCGAATTTGACGTTTGCATAGATTCTACCGGCGTCCTTTTCGAGAATGTCATGGGCCTTTTGAAGCAGGCCCAGCGCTTCGGACAGGGATTGCGTTTCCACCACAGTGCCCATGGGGGTCAATTTATAAGCGGTGCCGCTCTCACGGATCATATCGATCACCCGGCTGACATAATCGCCCACGCTCTCTCCTTTGTCCGTCGGGAAGATACTGAAATCCATTAATACCGACATATTTTCTCCTCTCTTTTGTGGATGACGGTCGACATCCGATTCCATGGTTCATACCAGTATAAGGTAAGGTCGCAAGCGGGGTTTGCAACCGGACCAGACCTGTTTGGGTCCTGTTTGGGATTGAAATAACCTATTTTATGAGCTATATTACTGAATTTGAGATGGAATATGCCAATCCGGTGCTGTATTCAAATGGTATTATCGAATGGAGAATAATCCTCCGTTTTAATTTCCGGGAAAACCGATAGACCGAAAAATTATGAAGAAAGAAACCATTAATAAAGGAGTGCTGCTGTTGCTGGTGCTCTTTATTTCGGCATTGTTTTTGTCGATGATTCGGCAGTTTCTGATGGCTATTTTTCTCGCCGGCATCTTTTCCGCCATGTTTTATCCGATATTTTCTCGCCTCATCGGATGGTTTAAGGGGCGGCGGGGGCTTGCCTCCATCGCCACGGTGGTCTTCATCATTCTGGTGATTCTCATTCCGCTGGCCGGCCTTATCGGGATTATTACGGCGCAGGCGGTCAAGGTCGGAACACTGGTCAAGCCGTGGATGGAGGCTCAAATGTCCCAGCCCCAAACATTCACCACGCTGATCGAATCCATTCCCTTCGTTAGGGATTTCGAATTGATCGAAAAAATCGAACCGTATCGAAGGGAGATCCTGAGCAGGCTCGGGGAAGCGGTCAGCGGGATCAGCAGCTTTCTGGTGAATAAGCTCTCTTCCATCACCTTCGGCACGGCCAATTTTTTCCTGATGACGTTTATCATGCTCTACACCATGTTCTATTTTTTTCTGGACGGGGATCTTTTGCTGAAGAAGATTTTGTACTATCTCCCGCTTCAGGATACCGACGAACGGCGCATACTGAATCGGTTCACCTCCGTGACTCGGGCCACGGTGAAGGGGAGCCTGGTCATCGGAATATTGCAGGGAGGGCTGGCCGGGCTGGCGTTCGCAGCGGTCGGCATTCCCAGTGCGGTGTTCTGGGGCACCCTCATGACGGTATTGTCGGTGATTCCCGGCATCGGCAGCGCCCTGATCTGGGTGCCCGCCGCCGTGGTGCTGGCCATTGCCGGAGAGGTGGCCAGGTCGATCGGATTGGCCGTGTTCTGCGCCCTGGTGGTGGGCAGTCTGGACAATCTACTCCGGCCGATGCTGGTGGGGAAGGACACCCAGATGCATGAACTCCTGATCTTTTTCGGCACCCTGGGCGGCCTGCTGATGTTCGGCATTCCGGGATTCATCATCGGCCCCATTATCGCGGCCCTGTTTGCCACGGTCTGGGATATCTACGGCGTGGTCTTCAAGGATATGCTTCCGCCGGTGGATCCGGCGCCCCTGAGCCGGGAACAGGAGCGGTTGATCGAAGAAATTCCCGAGAGCGAATCCGAAGTGGTAAAAGAGGAGGGCGATTGACGGCGCCTCCTTCGGCCCCTATCTTTTCGACCATGTTGAAGATCATTTTCAACCGGTTCGCCCGGATCCTGCTGGGGACAACGGCCTGCCTTCTGGCCGCCTGCCAGGGCCATCAGACCGGCCGGGTGTCGTTGCCGCTGACCGTTCCGGATTCATTTTCGAAGACGGGAACGGCGGTCAATCCCCGCTGGTGGATGAGCTTCAATGACCCCACCCTGGCCGAACTGGTGGAACGGATGCTTTCGGACAACCTGGCCCTGGAGGAGGCTTGGGCCCGCCTGGATCAGGCCCGGGCTTTGGCTGAGCTGGCCGCGGCCAATCGCCGGCCCCTACTGACCGCGGATGCCGATGCGGGGCGATCCCGAAGCAACATCACTACCGGCATCCGCGGGTCGGACACCGAGGCGGTATACACCAACCGGTTCAGCCTGGTCGCCGCTGCTTCTTATGAGGTGGACCTCTGGGGACGACTGGCCGCCCTGGACAAGGCCGCCCGGCTGGATGCGGCGGCCTCCCGACATGACCTCTATTCCATGGCGGTCAGTCTGGCGGCCGAGACGACCGACACCTGGTTTTCCCTGATCGAACAGCAGGCGCTGCTGCACCTGGTTCGGGAACAGCTGAAGACCAACCGCACCTTGCTGGAGCTGGTCCGGTTTCGGTTCGCCAACGGACTGGTGCCGGCCCTGGATGTATTTCAGCAGCGGCAGCTGGTGGCGGCCAACGAGACCCAGATTCCGCCCCTGGAGTCCCGGCTTCAGGTGCTGCGCCATCGGCTGGCGGTGCTGATGGGAAGACCGCCCCGGGGGCGAATGGTCGTTGTCCCCGCCGAGTTGCCGGACCTGCCGCCTCTTCCGAACACCGGCCTGCCTGCGGAACTGCTTCGCATCCGGCCCGATCTTCGGGCGGCGGAGGCCCGTCTGGCCGCGGCGGACGAGCGGGTGGCCGCGGCGGTGGCGGACCGTTTTCCGGCCCTGCGGCTTCAGGCATCCGGCGGCTACCGGGCGACCGAACTGGACCGGCTTCTGGAAAACCTGATCTGGGATACTTTGGGGAATATTTCCGATACCCTGTGGGATGCCGGGCGGGAATCGGCCGAGGTGCGTCGAAGACGGGCGGTGGTGCGGGAGCGTGCCGCAACCTATGCCCGAACCGTACTGATCGCGTTTCAGGAGGTGGAAGACGCCCTCACCCGGGAAGCTTTTCAGCGCCGGTTTATCGAGCGGCTGACGGACCAGATCGAGGCGGCCCGGGAGACCTTTGAGCAATCCGGAATCCGCTACCGCCAAGGGTTGACCGATTATCTGCCGGTGCTCACCGCCCTGCGCTCCCTTCAAACCCTGGAGCAGACCCTGATCACCGCCCGGCGGGAGCTGCTGGGCCACCGGATTGCGCTTCACCGGGCACTGGGCGGCATCTGGCCGGGAGACGGTATCGTCCGAAACGGCCCGTTCATTCTGAATCCACTTGAGATAACCCCATGAGAGCCTTTTTCAAGCTGATCATCGTTTTTGGGATCATCGGCGGCGGGGTCTTGATCGCCCTGTTTCTGATCCGCAGCAAACCCCAGGCCGAGCGCAAACCCATCTCCGTTGGAGCGCCTCTGGTGGAGACCATTCAGGTGGCGGCTCGGAATGAGCAGGTGGCGGTAACCGCCATGGGCACCGTCGTCCCGGCCCGGGAGGTGACCCTTCAACCCCAGGTCTCGGGCAAGGTGGTGGAGGTGAATCCCCGGCTTATTCCGGGCGGACGCTTTCAGGCCGGCGCCATGCTGCTCAAGATCGATGACCGGGATTACCGCATCGCTGTGGAGCAGCAGAAGGCGAGGGTTTCCCAGGCTTTGGTGGAACTGAAGACGGAGCAGCGACGTCAAACCGTGGCCCGAAAAGAGTGGGATCTGTTGAGCCCGGACCTCAAGTCGATCTCTCCGGAAGGGCGGGATTTGGCCCTTCGGGAACCGCAGCTGGAGAGCGCAAAAGCCGCTCTGGAATCTGCGAAAAGCGCCCTGGAAAAGGCCCGGCTCGACCTGGAGCGAACGGTGATCGAGGCGCCGTTCAACGGGTTTGTGCGGGAGAAATTCGTGGACGTGGGCCAGTTTGTCAGCCTCGGCACTCACTTGGTGACCTTTGTAGGCAGCGACGCCTTCTGGGTGCGGATTTCGGTGCCGGTGGAGCAGCTCGAGGCCATCGCTATTCCGGGCATGAACGGCGAGGCCGGCGCCGAGGTTCAGGTGATTCAGCAAAACCCCGGCGCCGGAAAACGGGTGGTGCGCCGGGGGCGTGTCATTCGGCTGCTGGGGGACCTCGATCCGGCCGGCCGCATGGCCCGCCTCCTGGTGGCGGTAAAAGATCCCTTGGGGAGCGAATCTCCAAGAGTTGCCGGAGAATTTCCGCTCCTCCTGGACGCCTATGTGGCGGTGGAAATTCAGGGGCCCGTCCTGGAGGATGTCTTTGTCATTCCCCGCAAAGCGCTTCGGGAAGACGCCACCGTCTGGACCGTCACCCCGGATGATCGGCTCGCCTTTGCGCCGGTCCGGGTGGTCTGGCGAACCCGGAACCAAGTGATGGTCCGGGGGCTCGATCCCGGCACTTCGGTGGTGACCAGCCGTCTGCCCGCGCCGGTGGAAGGGATGGCGGTACGGCTTCGAGATGCGGCCGATGAACCCCTTCCGGCCCAGGAAACCGAATCCGCTTCGAACCAGGGGGAAAAAGCGGCATGAGTGCCACGGATTCGCATATCCCGCCGCCCGCCCACCGATCCGACTCCCGGACCATCGCCTGGATGGCCCGGAATCCGGTGGCGGCCAACCTCTGCATGGCGGTCTTCATCATCGGCGGGCTCCTGATCCTCTTGACCTCCGTGCGTCAGGAGGTTTTCCCGGCCTTTGACGTGGACACCGTCCAGATCACCGTCCCCTATCCCGGGGCATCCCCCGAGGAGGTGGAGAAGGGGATTGTCCTGGCGGTGGAGGAGGCGGTCCAGGGAATCGATGAGGTCAAAGAGATTCAGTCCATCGCCTCGGAGGGGATGGGTACCGTCAATGTGGAACTCCGTTTCGATGCCGACAAGAACAAAGCCCTGGCCGACATCAAGAATGAAATCGACCGGATCACCTCCTTTCCCCTGGATGCCGAAGAGCCCACGGTGCGCCTGCTCACCACCCGTCGGCAGGTGCTCAGCTTCGTGCTCTACGGAAATCAGAGCGAACGGGTGCTGCGGGAGCTGGCCGAATCGGTCCGGGACGACCTGCTCAAGGACGACCGGATCACCCAGGTGGAGCTGGAAGGGGTGCGGCCTTTGGAAATCCGCATCGAGGTTCCCCAGGCAAACCTTCGGTCCTATGGCCTGACTCTGGAGGAGATCGCCCGACGGGTACGCCGATCGGCGGTGGAACTGCCCGCCGGCGGCGTCAAGACGCCGGCCGGGGAGATTCTGCTGCGCACCGACGAGCGGCGGGATCTGGCCCGGGAGTTCGAGAATCTGGCGGTCATCAGCACGCCCGAGGGGACCCAGGTGGAGCTGGGGGAGATCGCCTCCGTCAAGGAGGGCTTCGAAGAGCAGGATATCGCCAGCTACTTCAGCGGCAAGTCGGCGGTGATGCTGGAGGTGTATCGGGTGGGAGACCAGACCCCGATCGAGGTGTCGGAAGCGGTGCGGGAGTATCAGGCGCGGCTGGAGCCTGCTCTGCCCGCGGGGATTCGCACCACCGTATGGCGGGACCGGTCGGAGATTTTTGAGGACCGGATTCAGCTCCTGCGGCGAAACGCCGTTTACGGTCTCTTCCTGGTTCTGGGGCTGCTCGGGCTTTTTCTGGAGGTGCGCCTGGCCTTCTGGGTGACCATGGGCATCCCCATCTCCTTTCTGGGTTCTTTTCTGTTTCTGCCCACCCTGGATGTCTCCATCAACATGATTTCCCTGTTTGCCTTTATCATCACCCTGGGAATGGTGGTGGACGACGCCATCGTGGTGGGGGAGAATATCTTTGTCCACCGGCAGACGGCCGACGGCAGCAAAGAAGGATACATCCGTGCGGCGATTCAGGGGGCCGGGGAGGTGGTGGTTCCGGTCACCTTTTCCATTCTGACCTCCATCACCGCCTTTGCTCCCATGTTCTTCGTCCAGGGGACCTGGGGCAAAATTTTTCGCTTTTTTCCGGCGGTCATCATCATCGTGCTGCTGATCTCTCTGTTTGAGTCGATGTATATTCTTCCGGCCCATCTGGCCCATCTCGGCCCGGCGCCGCGCAGCGGCCTTATCGGCTGGCTCAACACCGCCCAGCGGCGATTCGGCCGGTGGGTGGAATGGTTTTCCGAATCGGTCTACGGCCCCATGGTGCGATGGTCGGTGCGCAATCGGTGGATCACCTGGGCCTTGTCGGTATTTCTTCTGATCGTGGCGGTGGGTGTGGTGCGGGGCGGCCGGGTGAACATCGTCCTCTTTCCCAAGATCGAATCCGACTGGGTGGTGGCCGAGGCGACCCTTCCCTTCGGGGTCTCCATGGAAGAGACCCAGTCGGTCCGGGGCCGAATCGAATCCGCCTACCGGACGGTGGTGAAAAGGACGGACGGGGGCGGTGAAAACGAGCTGTCCAAAGGATTTTTCAGCATCATCACCGGCAGCCATAAAATCCGGGTGATCGCACTGTTGGCCCCTCCCGACCAGCGGGAGATCAGCAGCACCGAATTCTCCCGCCGCTGGCGGGAGCAGGTGGGCCGGATCGCCGGGATCGAATCGCTCACCTTCGACGCCGCCGCCGGGGGACCCCGCCACGGCAAGGCGGTGGATGTGCAGCTCAGCCACCGGAATATCGAGGTTCTGGAGCGGGCGG